>DATCIJ010000127.1:0-7001 GCA_036507855.1 Gemmatimonadaceae bacterium
CGATTGACTGTCAGACGGCCGTCCGCCAGCTCTGGGATTACCTCGACGAGGAACTGGACGACAAGCGGATGGTGGAGGTGCGCCAACATCTCGCCACCTGCAAGCACTGCCTGCCGCATGCGGAGTTCGGCCGCAAGTTCATCCAGGCGCTCAGCCGCGCGCGTGAGCGGCACGTCATGCCGTCGGCGGTCCGCTCCCAAGTCATAGCGGCCTTGGGCGCTGCCGGTTTCACTTCGGATTGAAGCTCTCGAAGACGCGGTTGATGAGTATGCGGCATTGCGGGTTGCGACCAGCTCGCGAGTGCGCGGTTCCCGAGGGATAGGCCCACCTGAGGCGTGTCTGAGCTCGGCACTTCGGGCTTAGCGACGCTGAATCGCTCGATCGATCTCAGCTTGCAGGACCGAAATTGGTTGCGTCCCCGCCAGCATCCTGCCGTTGACGAAGAACGTGGGTGTCCCTCTCACTCCGTAACGACCACCGTCCGCCAAGTCCTTCTGGACGACTGGCTCTTTCTTCCCCGAATCCAGGCAGCGATCGAACCGTACTCGGTCGAGACCGAGGCGAACGGAGATTTGTGTCAACGTGTCCCGTGGAATGGCTGGCGACAACTCAAAGAGCGCATCATGGTATTCCCAGAACTTGCCTTGCTCAAAGGCACATTCCGCTGCTTCCGCTGCCTTCTGCGCATCCGGATGGAGACCGCTCACTGGAAAGTTTCTGACGACATAGCGGACTTGATCACCATTGAGCGCAAGAAGGGCATCGTACGTTTCGTAGAACTGCCGCTTGCAGTACGGGCATTGATAGTCGGTGAATTCGACGATGGTAACAGGAGCGCGTTGCGGTCCCTTGGAAGGACGTCCTGCGACATCGATCCGCAGGGGAAGCGCGGAGTTCGCGGCCGACCCTGCTGGTTGCACGATCCAATCGTTCCGTCGGTTGATGCTTCGGAGCGCGGCGGTTGCATACCCCGCGCCGAATCCGAGCACCAGCGCGACGAACAGATGAATGTGCGCCTTCCGGAGCACGATCGTCACACGCTCCGTGTCGGCGTTCTTTCCGGGCGAATCGCTCATCGGGCGTTTCCGCGCCGCCTCACGGCCGTACCAGTCGAATCAGCCGTGGCTTGCCAGCGTTAGGCACCCACGTTCATGACGTTTCGCCCGGTTCATCAATCTGTCCGTCGCAGTCGTCGTCGAGGCCGTTCCCCGGGATTTCGACGCCGGGAATGGCAGGGCTCACGGAGCAGATTGTGCCCGTGTGATCGGCGCTGCAGATCTTCGTCCCGAATCGAAGGCAGATTCCAACTCCGGCACTGCACGAGCTGCCCAAGTCTGGAAAGTCTTCATCGATCGCCGAGTCAAAATCGTTATCGATGCCATCGCAGATCTCGACGGACGGCGAGCCACAGGCCGCGAGCAGGTCGGAGTGGCCGCTGGCCAACGCATCGAGACTCGTGCTGGCGGTCGCTAATTCCTGCTCGCACGTTGCGCCGTTGCTGCAGGCCTGCCTAACGTCGCGGACATCGGCAGTATAGGTCCGAGCCAGCTCGATCAGCGCCTGCGTACTTATTTCACAACCTGTCGGCGGAGAGTTCTCGGCGGCAGGACCAAGCGCCGACCTCGCGATGACACCGGGAGTTTGTTGATCGGTCGTCGTGTCACAACTTCCGACAACCAGCGAGAGAGCGGCGGCTGCACACACTGCGAAACCGGGGCGTAAGCGCGGCAACATTGGGGGGGTCCTCCATGGTGCGTTGTCCCAAGTCGATACCGCCAAGACAACCTTGCGCGAATATCCCACGGATAAACCAGATTGTCAAGGATGAGCCCGCCTGCCGGCCGCCGATTTCACTGTCAGCACGAGCCTTAATGACGACGTCTTCTCGCGACAATGCAGTTTCCGCCGCCGCTCGTCGCGTGAAAGACTGACACGTCAGGCGCTCCGACGGGCGTTTCAACGACCTGCGAATGGCTTGCGGCGCACGCCTTTCCTGTGCCTCGGACGTAGCGAGGCATCACTCCCCTCCCAGACATGTTGGCACCGCAGCCAACCACGGCGCCGGTCGGCAGCCGCGTCGTAGCAGCCGTTTCCGCAGGTTGAAATAGGGGAGGGGGGTATATACGTTTCTAGGACCGGCACCATTTGGTGCCTCCCAATCTGGAGGCTATGTGACGAAACAGGTGAATCTCGACGTGTCCGGAATGAGCTGCGGACACTGCGTTCATGCCGTCCGCGAAGCTCTGGGCGCGGTTCCCGGCGTCAGGATCGAGGACGTCCGAATCGGATCTGCGTCCGTTTCGTTCGACGATGACAAGGTCACCGTCGGCGACCTGGTGGATGCCGTCTCCAACGCCGGATACGAGGCGAGCGAGGCGGTTTGATGGCCGCTGATGGGAGCGGTGGCGCCGCCACGCTGACCGAACCTGGCCACTCGGCGCGCCTCAACATTCCCGTTTCGGGAATGACGTGCGCGGCGTGCCAGGCGCGCGTCCAGCGCGTCCTGGAGCGGACGCCGGGCGTTGCGGAAGCGACCGTGAGCCTGATGACCAACACGGCAGCGGTGCGTTTCGATCCGGAAGTGATCGATGCGTCGGCGCTTGTTGATCGCATCCGCGGCACCGGGTACGGGGCCGAGTTGCCTGTCGATGAGCGCAGCGCCGTCGAGGAGCAGGAGGCGCAGGACAAGGCGCGTCTCGAAGAGTGGCGCGATCTTCGCCGGAAGTCGCTGCTCGCGCTCGCCGCGGGCGCCGTCGCCATGATCGTGTCGATGCCGTTGATGGCCGCGAATGCGCATCACGGACTTGGCTCGGCGGACCCGGTCATGCGGTGGACGATGCAGTGGCTCGATCCACTGCTGCAGCGCGCGATGCCGTGGCTGTACGCGGTTCCCACTGGAGCGCTTTCGTACGGACTGCTCGTCATGACCGCGGCGGTGATGGCATGGGCGGGGCGCCGGTTCTACGTGCGGGCATGGAAGGCGCTGCGGCACTGGTCGGCTGACATGAACACGCTGATCGCGGTGGGTACGGGCGCCGCATTCCTCTTCTCCGTCCTTGCTACCGTTGCGCCGCAGGTATTCATCGACCGCGGTATCGCGCCGGATGTCTACTACGAAGCCGTCATCATCATCATCGCGTTCATCCTGGGCGGGAACGCGCTCGAGGCGCGGGCCAAGGCCGGCACCTCGTCCGCGATCCGCGCTCTGATCGACCTTCGCCCCCGTTTGGCCCGCGTCAGGCAGAACGGAGTTGACCGGGACCTCAGCCTCGAGGATGTGCGACAGGGTGATGAGGTCGTCGTTCGCCCGGGCGAGCGGCTTCCGGTGGACGGGGTCGTCCTGAACGGATCCAGCGCGGTCGACGAGTCGATGCTCACCGGCGAACCGATGCCCGTCGCCAAGTCCGCCGGCGATCGCGTCATTGGCGGCACGATCAACCGCTCCGGCAGCTTCACATATCGCGCAACGACACTCGGCGCCGATAGCGTCCTGTCGCAGATCGTCCGGCTCATGCGCGACGCCCAGGGATCGCGCGCGCCCATCCAGCGCCTGGCCGATCGCGTGAGTGCGGTCTTCGTGCCCGCCATCATCGGCATTTCCATCCTGACCTTCGTCACGTGGTTCATCGTCGCCGATTCGGCGCCGTTACTGAGAGCGTTCACCGCCGCGGTCTCGGTGCTCATCATCGCGTGCCCGTGCGCCATGGGGCTGGCCGTGCCCACGGCGGTGATGGTGGCCACGGGACGCGGCGCCGAGCTGGGCGTGCTGATCAAGGGTGGGGAGGCACTGGAGCGAGCGGGAAGCGCTGACACGGTGGTGCTGGACAAGACCGGCACGGTGACTGAAGGGCGGCCGTCAGTAGTCGCGATCGAGGCCCGCGCGCCCTGGACGGAAGACGCCATGCTCAGGCTGATGGGCTCACTGGAACGTGTGTCCGAGCATCCGCTCGCGTCGGCGATTGTCGATTCGGCAGCGGCGCGGGGCGTTTCCTTCGCCCCCGCGGGGGATTTCACGTCGCTGGGCGGGAAGGGAGTGACGGGCACGGTTGAGAATCACGCGATAGCCATCGGTAACGCGGGCTTGATGCAGGATTGGGGGATTGATGTCGGCCCCCTGCGCGCCTGGGCCGATGAGCGCGCGCGCCACGCTGAAACCGTCGTGTTCGTGAACATCGACGGTGAGTTGGCCGGGGGTGTGTCCATCGCCGATCCCGTGCGGCCGACATCGGTGGATGCCATACAGCGTCTGCGCTCCGCCGGACTCGATGTCGTGCTGCTCACGGGCGACGTGGCCGCGACCGCGCAGGCGGTGGCGAAGGATGTCGGGATCGACCGCGTGATCTCGGGCGTGCTGCCGGAGGGGAAGGTCGAGGCAATTCGCAGGATACAGGATGAGGGGCACGTTGTCGTGATGGTCGGTGACGGCATCAACGACGCGCCGGCACTGGCGCGAGCAGACGTTGGCGTAGCCATGGGAAGCGGGACGGATGTGGCGCTCGAGGCGGGCGACATCGCGCTCCTGCGCCCGGACCTCGGCGGTGTGAGCGACGCGATCTTACTGTCGCGCCGGACGATGCGCACCATGCGCCAGAACCTCTTCTGGGCGTTCATCTACAACGTGCTGGGCGTTCCCGTTGCCGCCGGCCTGCTCTATCCGGCAACGGGCATTCTCCTGAGCCCCATCCTGGCCAGCGCGGCCATGGCGATGAGTTCGGTCAGCGTCGTGACGAACAGCCTTCGACTCGGCAGATGGGAGATGTGAGACAGGAGATGGGAGATGGGAGATGGGAGAGTTGAGACAACTGCAACAACGATCACAGGGATTGGAAATGGAAAACGAGAAGTCGTCCATACTGGCGACTGCCAAAGCTGAGTGCGCATGCGGTTGCGCGGTGAATGATGACACGGGCGGCCGAAAGGCCGTTGGCGTCGATCCAGGCATCCGCGACCGGAATCTCAAACGCCTGCGCCGGATCGAAGGTCAGGTGCGCGGGCTGCAGAAGATGGTGGAAGAAGACCGCTACTGCGCGGACATCCTGACCCAGATCTCGTCGGTGCATGAAGCGCTGCGTGGCGTGGGTCGGGAGCTCATGCGCAACCACTTGAAACACTGTGCGACCTCTGCGATCAGGGCCGGACCGGAACAGGCCGAGCCGATGTATGATGAGTTGATCGACCTGATGTACAGGAATCTTCGGTGACTCGGTGACTCGGCAGTTCCTTGCCCCTTGCCCTTTGCCCTTTGCTCTCTGCCCTCCTAGCTTGATTCCCATGCGCCGCCTGATTGCCGCCCTCAGCCTGGTCGCCCTCGCGAACCTCATATTCGCGCAGGCTGGCTCGGCTTGTCCGCTGGCCCGGGGTGCGCATCATGCTCAGCAGGCGCCGGCGCCAGCCGCTGGGATGCATGAAGGGCACGACATGAGCGCGATGTCGAATCACGACACGGCGCAGTCAGCGCCCGATCGAGACTCAACGCACGCTCCGGCCTGCCTGACGATGGGCCCGTGCGCCCTCGCCCTCGATGTAATCGAGGTGGTTGTTACCGTCGAACCACGTCCCGACGCGCAGAACGTTCTGGCGGGTTCCTACAGACTACCGCCGTCGCTGACGACGTCACCGGAACTCCCCCCTCCCAGGGCCTGACGACTCGCCGAGTCGCGGCCGCACACAGCAGGTCGGCGACTCGAGGTTCGTTCCCGGTGCGACGGCAGAGCCGTCCCGCCGCCGTCGCCTACTCTCTGAGGGAGTTTCTCTCGTTATGCGTATCACGCTCGCCGCGCCTTGTGCGCGCGGCCTCACGGTCTTCTGTCTGCTACCGTTCCTCGCGATCCCGGGAACGGTCCAGGGCCAGACCGATTACTTCAACACCGATCGCGGGCGTCCCCTGCATGTCCAGGATGCGATCACGATCGAGCAATATGCGTTCGAGCTGCAGGCTGCCCCGATCCGCTGGGAGCGCACACCCGGGTCGTTCGTGGTGTGGTCCCTGGAGCCGGAGATTGCCTACGGAGTGCTGCCTCGCACGCAGCTGGAGATTGGCCTGCCCCTGTACGTCACCGATGGGATTGGCGATGGCACCCGGAAGGGCGTTGGCGCCGTACACCTGTCCGTCGTTCACGCGCTCAACGTGGAGACACTGGGCCTTCCGGCGCTGGGCGTCCACGCGGCTCTGTCCATTCCCGCAGGCGACTTCGGCCCGCGCCGGACCTACGGCACGCTGGGGGCGCTGGTGACCCGGACCACGTCACTCGGCCGCATTCACCTCAATGCCGATGCCACGGGCGGACCCGCGGTCGCGCCCAGTGAGCCGGACGCGAACCCCGGAGCCGCCGAGCTGTCGCGCTGGACGTTAGGCGTCGCCGCGGACCGGACCATGCCGTTGCGATCGCTCCTGTTTGGCGCTGAGGTCGTGGCGGCGCAGCCGTTTCAGGACGACAGCGAAGTGGAGTGGCGGGCGGCCGCCGGCGTTCGTTGGCAGGTGAATCCATACTGGGCATTCGACGCCGGCCTTGGACGCTCATTCGGCGATGAACATGAATGGTCGCTCACCTTTGGCGCGGCGCGGTCCTTCGGCCTGATCCGCTTCATACCGGGAGGCCGGCGATGAGACTGAACATGCTGAAGCGCGCTTTGCGCGCCGGAATGCTGTGTGTGGCCCTGGCGGCTCCGGCCGGGGCGCAGTGGTCGACCGTCAGCGAGCAGTATTATCTGCCGGCATCGCACAACTGGGTGTTCCGAAGAGAGCATCCGGTCGCGGACCGTCTGTTCAACGCCTTCGACTACGGTCACGCCATCCTTTATGAAGTCTTCTGGGCGCGTCCGTCGGCTCCGGTGTCCGTCCTCGAGCGCGATGAGTACGAGTTCATCACGCGGCGCCTGCTCGTGAATCCGCCGAGGCTCCCTCTGGAAGAGGCGGCCATCGCGCCGAACTACAGCCGGCTCGCTCCTGAAGCCAAGGCCATGTTCGAGTGGGCCCACCTCCTGCACCGGCAGATCTATGA
>DATCIJ010000128.1:0-3256 GCA_036507855.1 Gemmatimonadaceae bacterium
GCGCAGGAGGCCGCGCGCCACCTTCCGGAGGGTGGGTCGATTATCAATATCGCCGACCTGGCCGCCTTCGAGACCTGGCCGGCGTACGTACCGCATGGCGTGAGCAAGGCAGGTCTGGTCTATCTCACCCATGCGCTGGCACGCGTCCTCGCCCCCCGGATCCGCGTCAACGCCATTGCGCCGGGAACGGTTCTCCTTCCCGAGAGGTTTGATCCAGCGACGGCTGCGCGTTTCACGGCGACGACGCCGCTGCGACGCGACGGCACGCCGGAAGATGTGGTCCAGGCGATGCTCTACCTGCTGCAGGCGGACTACGTGACCGGCGAGACGATTGTGGTCGATGGCGGCCGACATGTCAGGCATTGAAAGCGGGTGAGGACCTGCCTGACAGCATGTCGCGCATTCTGGAATACCGGACCGCTTGACGCCCAATCAGATTTAGTGACGGGAGAAGAGGAGAGAGAGCAGGCATCTCACGTCTCCCTACTCCCTTCTCCCATCTCCCTTTGGCGAACGAGTTCGAGTACGAGGTAATCATCGTCGGAGCGGGACCGGCCGGCATGACCGCGGCGCTCTATGCCGGTCGCTCGATGTTGCGGACGGTAGTGCTCGAGCGAGGCGCGCCCGGTGGTGAGCTGCTGAACACGGAGATGATCGAGGACTATCCCGGTTTCGAGCACGTCCTCGGCTGGGAGCTGGCGCAGAAGTTCGAGAGTCACGCGAAGAAGTTCGGCGCCGAGTTCAGGACAGCGGGCGTGACCGCGATCCGGAGAGTCGGTGACCTCTTCGAATGCGTCTGCGACAACGGCGAGACCTACCGCGCGCCCGCGGTCATCGTCACCGCCGGCGGGACGCCAATCAAGCTCGGCATTCCCGGCGAAGTCGAGTATGCCGGGAAGGGCGTGTCGTACTGTGCAATCTGCGACGGGGCGTTTTTCCGCGGACAGGTGATCGCGGTCGTTGGAGGCGGCGACGCCGCCTGCGAAGAGGCTGATTTCCTGACTCGCTACGCCTCCAAGGTCTACCTGATCCACCGGCGCGACGAGTTCCGCGCATCGAAGATCATTCAGGTGCGCGTTGCCGAGAACCCGAAAATCGAAACCATCCTGGACACGGTTGTGGAGCAGGTGCATGGGGATGAACAGGGGTTGGTCCATCACCTCTCTCTCAGAAACGTGAAGACGAGGGTGCTATCCGACCTGGCCGTCACCGGGATGTTCGTCTTCATCGGGTTCCGACCCAACACCGGCATCATCGAAGGTCACGTGGACCACGACGCCATGGGTTATCTCCTCACGGACACGAACATGCAGACGTCAGTCCCCGGTCTGTTTGCCGCCGGCGATGTTCGCGTGCAACTGACGCGACAGGTGACCACCGCGGTTGGCGATGCGACGACGGCCGCTATCGCCGCCGAGAAGTTCCTCGCCGCGCGCCGGGACGCCGCACTGCCGGCGTGACTGGTCCGTCGCTCGACGTGGTAGCGTTCGAGACAGGTCCGCTGCAGGAAAACGCGTACCTCGTCATCGATCGCGACGGCCGGGACGCGGCCATTGTCGATCCGGGCGACGACGGTGACCGGCTGATCGCCGGCGTGGAACAGGCGGACGCCCGGTTAAGGGCGATCTGGCTGACCCACGCGCACTTCGATCATGTCGGTGCGGTCAAGGCGCTGCGCGAGCACTTCGACGTGCCCGTCTACCTCCATGAGGCAGATGTGCCGATGTTTGAGGCGGGACCGTTTCAAGCGGCGTCGTATGGGCTCCCCTTCGAGGGAGACGAAACGCCCCGCGAGCGGTTCTGGGAGGGTCAGGGTCTGACCCTGGGTGGATTGTCGTTCACGGTGATGCACACACCGGGACACTCTCCGGGCCACGTCACGGTGCACGGCCACGGAATTGCGCTTGTCGGAGATTGCCTGTTTGCCGGGTCGATCGGGCGAACGGACCTTCCGTTCGGAAGCACGGCTGACCTGGGCCACTCGCTGCGACGCATCGTGGCACTTCCGCCGGAGACTCGTGTACTGCCGGGCCACGGAGCGGCCACGACGGTCGGCGAGGAGCGGCGTTCAAATCCCTGGATTCTGGAGCTCCTTGGACCGGTGCAACGTTAGGCGGAAGCCGGCCGCGCGTCTGGCTGGGCCCAGTTGTGACGAGGCGCCGTACCGCTCGCGAATCCCTGCCTGGCAGCGCAAATTGCAGTCATTCGCAGCAGGCCGGTCCTGACCGGCCACTTCCAGACCTCCACCCTGACCGACCAATCATGAGGCAAGTCCGTTCGCCCTCCCGATGGATCTGGATCCTGCCCGTAGTGGCCACCGCGTTCATCGCGGGATGCGACACTGCGCTCGAAGCCATCAACACGCAGGGCACCTGGGGTTTCTTGACCGTCTCCGCCCAGAAGTCTGCTGCCGGCGCTCACTTTGCGGATGCCGAGGGACTCTTCTTCAAAGGCAACCTGGCCGCCGTGCCGAACGCCGACTTCACGAATGACACCTGTGCCGACGTCGTGCTCAGCGAAGGGAACAACCTTGTTGGCGTCACGTACCTCGATGCCGGTCCAAATGTCGCCACTTCGCTGGGCACTCTGGATCGAACGACGACGGCCGAAGGCATTGCCTATCTGCCGGCCAGCCCCCTCGGGTTCACTCCAGGTGACAGCATCGTCGTGACGGTGACCGGTGTTTCTGGCGGATTCCCGGGCGGTAGCATCCGTGCCAAGACCGCGGAGGCCTTTACGTTCCCGACGGACATCCCGATCCCGGCCGGCACCGAGGCAATTCAGCTCACGTGGGACGGGCCCCAGGATCCCCGCAGCGCGATGATCGTCTCGCTGCGGTATGAGACGGTCACTAATCCAGGGGTGCTCACTCGCAACGTGCTGTGCACGTTCATCGATGACGGCGTCGACTCCATTCCGTTCCGCTGGCACCAGAACTGGTCGTCGAGTAGTGGTGCGCGCGCGGTAGTGGCTACCCGGCTGCGCACGAATTACGTTGCGGCTGGCGACGGGAATCTGGGCGTCATCTCCACTTATCAGGTTCCGACTCCTCCGAAACCCTGACCGACGGGCGCGGGAGCCATATGGGGGCGACGGCGAGAACGCCGCGGCCCCCGTTTCCCTCTCCCCACCCTGTGACTCGACATCCTGTGCGCACGGAGAAAGACCCGCTCGGTCCCCTCGACGTTCCCGACAATGCTCTGTATGGCGTGCAGACGCAGCGCGCGGTCCAGAACTTCCCGATCAGTGGGCTCCG
>DATCIJ010000129.1:0-41501 GCA_036507855.1 Gemmatimonadaceae bacterium
GGCAAGACGACCATCCTGGCCCCGATGAGCGGCCGCATAACGAGGCTCGTCGTCGAGCAGGGTGAGACGGCGGTGCCGGGCACGTTCAACAAGGACGCGGCCACGCTCCTCACCATCAGTGACATGAGCGTCCTCGAGACGATCGTGAAAGTCGACGAGACCGACGTCGCGCGCATCTCGCTCGGCGACTCCGCGGTGGTCCAGATCGACGCCTTCCCCGACACGACGTTCATCGGCAAGGTCGTCGAGATCTCCCACAGCTCGGTGCGCGGCGCTTCGACGGGCGCCACGACGGAGCAGGCGGTGGACTACGAGGTCCGCGTCCAGCTGCTCAACCCACCCCAGGAAACACGTCCCGACTTCTCGGCCACCGCCAAGGTCGTGACCGACATCCGGGCCAAGGCGCTGTCGATTCCGATCATCGCGCTCACCGTGCGTGAGAACGAGGAACTGAATGCGGCCGATTCGGCCGTGCGTGTCGGCACCACGCCGGCCAAGGAAGTGGGCAAGCGTGACGTGGAAGGGGTCTTTGTGGTCGGTTCGGACAACAAAGTGACCTTCCGGCCCGTAAAAGTAGGAATCGCCGGGGATCGGTATTTCGAGGTCCTGTCGGGTCTCAAGGCCGGCGAGCGGATTGTCGGGGGAACGTACCAGGCAATCCGCGAATTGAAGGATGGCGCCCTCGTGAAGGAGGCCGCCGCCCCCACGCCAGCCGCCAAGGACGCCAAGTCGTGAGCGATTTCCTGAAGTCACCCGGTCACAGCATGACGGACGAAGATCCGCTTCCCACTACCGCCGAGCGAAAGGCCGTTGTCCTGGAGCAAGGAGCGACCCCGGGACGCGACTGGGTCATCGTGACCCGGGCACTGACACGGGACTACGACATGGGCGGCGAGGTCGTGCACGCGTTGCGCGGCGTCGATCTCGCGGTTCGCCGGAACGAGTACGTGGCGATCATGGGCCCATCAGGCTCGGGCAAGTCGACGCTCATGAACCTGATCGGGTGTCTCGACACCCCGTCGTCAGGCGAGTACTGGCTGAACGGACAGATGGTCTCGAAGATGTCCGACGACCAGTTGGCGCGCGTGCGGAACAAGGAGATCGGGTTCGTCTTCCAGACGTTCAACCTGCTTCCCCGCGCCACGGCGCTGCATAACGTCGAGCTTCCGCTGGTCTACGCCGGCGTTTCGTCGGCGGAGCGGAAGCGGAGAGCAACGGGGGCGCTCGAGCGCGTGCAGCTCGCTGACCGCATGATGCACCGGCCGAACGAATTGTCTGGTGGTCAGCGCCAGCGCGTGGCCATCGCGCGCGCCCTGGTGAACGAACCCTCGATCCTGCTGGCCGACGAGCCGACGGGCAACCTGGACTCGCAGACGTCCTCCGAGATCATGAACGTATTCGAGGGACTGGCGGCTCATGGGCAGACCGTGATCATGGTCACGCACGAAGCGGACATCGCCGCGCATGCACGTCGGGTGGTCGTGCTTCGGGACGGCGTCATTGCCAGCGACGACCGGCGGCAGACCTATGCCCAGAAGGTGGGATTGCCGGTCTAAGTCGAAGTCCAAAGTCCAGGGCCAAAGGAATGCCACGCGGAGGCGCGGAGGCGAAGCACGTCCCTCCGCGCCTCCGCGTCTCCGCGTGCTGCTCTTTGGTCTTTGGTCTTCGACTTGCCTGACTGACACCACCGTGACCTTTGCAACGTAAGAACTGGGACCACGGACGTCCCCAAAACCGGTACCAGTGGCCTTTTACGAATCCGTTCGCCTCGCCTTGGCACAGATCCGCGTCCAGAAGCTGAAGAGCTTCTTCACGCTGCTCGGCGTCATGATCGGCGTGATGTTCCTGATCGCGGTCGTCTCGATCGTCGAGGGGATGAGTCGCTACATGACGGACGAGTTCGCGGCCCGCATCCTTGGCGTGAACACGTTCACGCTGCGGCGCATGCCTGACGTCTTTGTCGGCGACGTGACGGATTCCACCTGGCGCGAATGGAGCCGGCGGCCGCGGATCACGGAATCCGACGTGAAAGTGGTTCGCGAGGTGCTTCCGGGCGGGGTTCGGTCGGCCGTCGAGAACGTCCGATTCATCTACGCGACTTCTGCATTCAGCCGCCCCCGCCAGGTCATGGCCTTCGGTACCGAGGCGTCGTACTTCCAGATCAAGAAATACGAGATCGAACGAGGCCGCGCGTTCACGCCGCAGGAGGCGCAACTGGGCACACCGGTCGTCGTGATCGGGACGGAAATCGTGGAGCACTTCTTCCCGGACCTCGACCCGCTCGGTCGCGAACTGCGGATCGCCAACACGCCGTACCAGGTCATCGGCGTCATGGAGAAGCAGGGTTCGATCTTCGGCTTCTCGATGGATCGCATGGCCATCGCGCCATACCAGTCGCCGCTCTCCCGCGCCACCAACCCGCGCGGCGACATCGACGGACTGGTCGTCCAGGCGCCGCGCGAGGACGTCCTGTCGGACGCGATGGAGGAAGTGCGATCGGTGATGCGCAGTTTCCGCGGACTCTCGCCTTCCCAGTCGGACAACTTCACCATGGAGACGTCCGACGACGCTCTGTCCTTCTTCGCCGAGCTGCGCGGGCGGATGATCGTCTTCGGCACCGCGCTGCCGGCGATCGGGCTGATCGTGGGCGCGATGGTGATCATGAACATCATGCTGGTGGCGGTGGCAGAGCGCACGCATGAGATCGGGATTCGCAAGGCCATCGGCGCACGCCAGCGGGACATCCGCCGCCAGTTCCTGGTCGAGGCAGCGACGCTGAGCGTGATGGGCGCCATCATCGGCATCTCGTTAGGTGTGGGGATGGCCAAGCTGGTCTCGGCGCTCACGCCCCTGCCCGCCTCGGTCGCGCCCTGGTCGATCGGCGCAGCCGTCGTGGTCGGCGCGGGCGTGGGCATCGTGGCCGGGTTCTATCCGGCAACGCGCGCGGCTCGCCTCGATCCCATCATCGCGCTCCAGCGGGAGTGAACGGCATGCGCCTCTGGTCCCGGATGCTCACGACACTCGAAGGGGTCGGCATCGCACTGGATGCGATCCGCTCGAACAAGGTGCGAGCTGCCCTCACCATCATGGGGGTGGCCGTCGGCGTGTTCGTCGTGGTCGGCATGGGCGCGGCCATTCACGGGATCAGCGCCAGCTTCGAGTCCGACGTGAACGAGATGGGTGCCTCGACATTCATGGTCCGGCGACGCGGGATCGGCATCAACAGTTGCGACGGCTCGGACGATACCTGCGCCGACCGGCGGAACCCGCCCGTCACTCTGGCCGAGTGGCGCCTGATCAGGGAACTCCCCAGCGTGCAGGCCGCCGTCCCGATGTTCTTCGGCGGCATGACGGTGAAGTACCATGACCGGAACCTGAGCTCGGTCAACTACGAGGCCTACGGGCCTCAGTGGCTCGAAACGGACGGCGGCGACATCCTGCCGGGCCGGAACTTCACCGAGCAGGAAAACAACGCCGCCGCCATGGTGGCGATTCTGAACGACACGCTCGCCAAGCAATTGTTCGGGCAGTCCGACCCGATCGGGAAGAGCGTCCAGCTCAACGAGCAGTCGTTCCAGGTGATCGGCGTCTACCAAGCGACCGCTGGCTTCCTGAAGACGATGGACGGACGTGGGCCGAATCGACCCAAGGTCATCGTCCCGCTGGAGTCCGCGCGACGTCACCTGGGGGCCAGCGGACGCTGGATCATGCTCACCGTGAAGCCGCGCGACCCGGCCAACCGCGAAGGAGTGATGGACGAAGTGACGGCCGTGATGCGCGCCCATCGCGGTCTGCGCCCCGCGCAGCCTAACAACTTCGCGCTGGTCGGTCAGGACCGGCTGATGGAAGTCTTCGACCAGCTGTTCGGGGCGATTTTCCTCGTCGGCCTGACCCTGTCGGCGGTGGGGCTGCTGGTGGGCGGCGTTGGCGTCGTGGCGATCATGATGATCTCGGTCACTGAGCGCACGCGTGAGATCGGCGTCCGCAAGGCGCTTGGGGCGACGCGCGCCACGATCCTGTGGCAGTTCCTCGTGGAGGCGGCGACGTTGACCAGCATCGGGGCCGCGGTGGGCCTGGGACTGGGCGCGCTGCTCGCGATCGGCATTCGCAGCGCGACGCCCATTCCGGCGTCCGTTCCCGCGTCGGCGGTCGTCGCGGCACTCGGCGCTGCCGCTCTTACGGGAATCCTGTTCGGGATGGCTCCAGCGGCACGGGCGGCGAATCTGGATCCGGTCGAGGCCCTGAGGCACGAATAAGCTGAGCGCTGAGGGAAATGCCGGCTTCCTGCGCTCGACCCTCCGCCTGCCCGTTGCGCTTTGCGCTTTGCGCTGCATCTAGATTACCGGGGTGCGTTTCACCGATGTGATCGCTTCGGCCCTCGGTCAGATCCGGGCCAACAAGCTCCGCTCGTTCTTCACGCTCCTCGGCGTCATCGTTTCGGTGACGTTCCTGGTCGCCGTCGTCGCGATCATCCAGGGGATGAATGCGTACGTGCGGGAGAACGTCGCCGGCGCGATCATCGGCGCAAATTCTTTTCAAGTACGCAGAACTCCGATCAACTTCGCGCGCTTCTCGGACGATGATTGGCGCCGGGCCCAGCGCCGTCCCAAGATCGGACCGGAAGACGCGGAGATCATCATGGCCGCGATTCCCGACGCCGTGGCGATCAGCCTCCAGAGCGGCTGGCCGACGCCCCAGGCCGACCTCGTCTGGGGGAACCGTTCGTTAGGCGACGCGCTCATCCTTGGCGTCACGCCGCCGTATCAGGTGGTCCAGGACTACCGCGTCGCGTCGGGGCGCCCACTCACCGAACTGGACGTCGCCGAGCGTCGCGCCGCGGTCGTGATCGGCTCGCAGATCGCCGAGAACCTCTTCGAGTCGGTCGATCCGGTCGGTCGATCCATCCGGATTCTCGGTGAACAGTTCGAGATCGTCGGTGTGAACGCGCGCAAGGGCCGTGTGCTGGGCCAGTCGTTCGATGGGTTCGTCCTGATGCCCATCACGCGGTTCGAGATGCTGTACGGGCGGCGCAACACGACGACCGTCTCCGTAAAGATGGCGAACGCCGTGGACGTCGGTCCCGCCATGCAGCGCGCCGAGGAGGCGATGCGCGTCGGCCGGCGCCTCCGGCCAGCGGAGGAGAACAACTTCTCCATCGAGACATCGGACGCGCTGGTCGAGTTCTGGAAGACGCTGACCCGCGTGCTGTTCGCGGTGCTGCCCGCGGTCGTCGGGATCGGGATCGTCGTGGGCGGCATCGTGATCATGAACATCATGCTGATGTCGGTGTCGGAGCGCACACACGAAATCGGGATCCGCAAGGCGGTGGGCGCGCGATCGCAGGACATCGAACGCCAGTTCCTGGCCGAGGCGATCGTGCTCGCCACGCTGGGCGGCATCATCGGAGTGCTGTGGGGGTGGGCGCTGGCAAGCCTGGTGGCGCAGGTCTCGCCCCTGCCGGCGCGCGTGACGAGCTGGTCGATCGGGGTGGCGCTTACGTTAGGCGCCGGGGTCGGGATCCTGTTCGGGGTTTATCCGGCCCGCCGTGCCGCTCGACTTGATCCGGTCGCCTCACTGCGGGCTGATTGATGCCGTTCGTCTGCCATCCGCCATCCGACATCCGCCATCCGGTGTGAAATGAACCTGATCGATACGGTTCAAGAGAACGTCGCCGTCGCCGTGACGACCCTGCGCACCAGCAAGCTGCGCTCGGCCCTCACGATCCTCGGCGTGGTGATCGGCATCAGCACCGTGATGGCGATGGCGACGATCGTGAACGGCATCCAGCAGCAGATCGTGCGGACCATCGAGGTGGCGGGGCCGACGACCTTCTACGTCATGAAGGTCTTCTCGCAGACGCCGCTGAATCCCGACGCACTGCCCAAGTGGGTGCGGGTGCGCCCGGATCTCCGATCCGAAGAGGCCGATGTGATCGCCTCGCTCCCGGAGATCGGATACGCGGCCATCTGGGCGCAGACGCTGGCCCGGCTGGAGTACGGTGGCGTCCGATCCCAGCCCACGACGCTCAACGGCGCCGATGACGGCTTCACCGAGATCATGGGCGGTGAGCTGGTGCTCGGGCGCTGGTTCACGCGGAACGAGATGAAGACCGGCGCGAACGTTGTCGTCGTCGATGAGAGCCATGCCCGCCGACTCTTCGGTCGCGTGAACCCGATTGGCCGGACGTTGAGCGTTGGGGGGCGGCCCTGCGAAGTGATCGGGCTCTACGCCCCGGCGAAGAACATCTTCACGCCGCCAGGCGCCGAGAACGGCGCGATCATTCCATTCCGGACGATGGATCAGCAGTACGACGTCGACAAGACGAACGCCCTGTTCATCCCAGTGAAGCCGCGCAAGGGAGTCACCGTCGCGGATGCCCAAGAGGCGGTCACGGTGGCGCTACGAGAGCGACGCGGCCTGCGTCCATCCGATCGGAACAGCTTCGACCTCATCACGCAGGATCAGATTCTCGACCTCTTCAGCCAGCTGACGGGCGCGTTCTTCCTGGTGATGGTGTCATTGTCATCCGTGGCGCTGCTGGTCGGCGGCATCGGTGTCATGGCGATCATGATGGTGTCGGTCACGAGCCGGACGCGCGAAATCGGGTTGCGGAAGGCCGTGGGGGCGACGCGGCGCGACATCATGATGCAGTTCCTGATCGAATCGGCGACGCTCACGGGGATCGGAGGGGTGATTGGCGTCGCCGCGGGGCTGGGCTTAGGGCGCCTGATAAGCATGGCGATCAATGCCAGTGGGTCGACGCCACTGAACCAGACAGTGGTCGCGGTGACGGTGTCTATCGCGATAGGAATCGTGTTCGGCCTGGTGCCCGCTCGAAGGGCGGCGAAGCTGAATCCGGTGGAAGCGCTGAGGTACGAATAGCGAGCAGCGATCAGCGATCAGGGATCAGTGATCAGCGATCAGGGACTGGCAATTGGCAGCGGCGATCGTTGATCCGTGCTGCGTTCCAACAACCCACTCCGCGTTGTAGAGATGCTGGTCATTTCAGATCGGCAGTGCACTTTCGCGAGGTGAACTCCACCTCAACAATCCGCAGCCACCGGGATCTGATCGTGTGGCAGCGCGCAAGGGATCTGGCGACTGCTTGCCGGAAAGTATGTCGGCTGCTACCGCGCGAGGTACAATACGCTCTCTCCGATCAAATCCTCCGCGCCGCGGTTTCGATTGCCGGGAACATCGCTGAGGGCAGAGGGCGATTATCGAAGGCAGACAACGTGCGACATCTCGCCATCGCGCGTGGGTCCCTCATGGAGCTCGAGAGCCATCTCGACCTGGCGTCTGATATGGAGTATGTCGCCGCAGAGCAAACCCTCTACGCACGAGATCTGACGGGCGAGGTCGGCCGGATGCTCAACGCTCAGATCCGCAAACTCGGCAAGCGAACCCTGACAAGCGACTCAAAGCAGCCGCGTCAGGCTGATCGCTGATCGCTGCTCGCTGCTCGCTGCTCGCTACTCGCTACTCGCTACTCGCTCATCAGCTACCTGATCCCAACCCCTCGCTCGAAATCGTACAGGGTGACTCGCCGGAGCCGATAATGCGCCTGCCAGTATCCCCTCAACGACTGCACATACGCCAGAAGGGCCTGGTCCTTCGCGTTCTGTGCCAGGTACAGCTGGTCGACGTCAATCCGCCCGATCACATAACGATTGTACGCGACCTCGAATCGCTTCTGGGCCACGGTGTCCGCCTTGGCCGCAATCGCCAGCTGGCGCCGCGCCAGTGACACCTGCAGCACCGCGAAGTGCGCGTCCTGGCGCGCCTGCTCGCGCGCCAGGCGCGTCGTGTTCTGCACGCGCAGCAGTTCCGCCTTTGCCGCCTGGATGTCTCCCGAGCGCGCCCCCCAGGTCAGGAGCGGGACCTGCAGGTTGAGCGAAAACTGCTGCGCCTCCTTCAGGTCGCGGTACACGTCGTTCATCGCGCCACCCGTGGCATTGTAGCCGTATGAGGCATTCAGCGTCGCCCCGGGGCCTCCATTGAACCGCGCCTCCGAAACGCTGCGTCGGGCCTGGGCATCCTGAAGGTCGAGGCTCCGCACCGACGAGAGATTTCTCAGCGCCTGCGTGATCGCCAGCGCGGTGTCGGCCGTGAAGTCCGGGACGGCAGAGGTCACGGTGATCTCCAGCGGTGCATCGGTGCGGACATTGAGCGCCAGCCGCAGCGCGGCCAGGGCGCGATCGTGCTCGAGCCGCGCCCCATCGAGCGCGGTCCGCGCGCGCAGTTGCTCGAGCTCACTCTGCAGCAGGTCGTTCTCGCTGATCTTCCCGACTTCGAACCGCCCCTGGTTCAACCGGTACAGAGTGTCATTGGTGGCCGCGTTGAGCGTCGCGTTGCGCAGTGACACCTGGGCGGCGAAATAGTCGAAGTAGGCGCCGGACGCCTGCAGGGCAACGTCCTCGCGTGCTTCCAGGTATTGCCGCTCGGCAATGTCGGCCGTGAGCCCGTTCAGCTCGCGCTCCCACCCGATCGCGTTCGACCGCAGGAGTGGCTGCGAGATCGACAAGCTGAACGGCGACGAACTCCAGGTTTCCGGCACGCTGTTCCCCGTGCGCTTGTTCAGTCGCGAACTCATCGTCACCTGGGCACCAGTAAGCGGGATGCGCTGGCTGACGATCATGTTCAGGTCGGCGCGCCGCTCCTCGAGCGGGAGAAAAAGCGTACTGCCGTCCGGCTGGATGACGCCGATGATCGAGCGCTGATAGACGGGCATGTTCCCGGCCAACGAAAACTGCGGCAGCAGCCGCGCATCGAAGGCGCGGTCCCGTCCGCGGGCTGCGTCGCGCGTGCCTAACGCCGCCTGCGCCTGCAGTCCGTTCCGCTGCGCCATCTCGATGGCCTGCTGCAGCGTAAGCGGTCCGGCACCCGGAGCCGCACCGCCTTGCGCGTGTGAACCGCGCGCAGCCAGCACCAAGGCACCCAGCAAGAAGCAAGTTCTCATCTTCCTCACTCGTATCGAAGACTGACCACCGGGTCCGCCTTGGCCGCGCGCCACGCCGGCACGATCCCGAAGACCAGGCCCACCGTGAAGGACACGCCGAAGGCGACGGCAATGGAGATGTATGACACCAGCGTCCGGATCTCGGCGAACCGCTCGATGCCGAAGCTGAGCGTCGCCCCGACGATGATCCCCGCCAGGCCGCCGGCGACGCTGATGATCACGGCCTCGCTCAGGAACTGGAACAGGATGTCCTTCTGCGTGGCTCCCATGGCCCGCCGCACTCCGATCTCGCGCGTGCGTTCGAGCACCGACGCCAGCATGATGTTCATGATCCCGATCCCGCCGACGATGAGCGAGATCGACGCGATCGCGCCGAGGACGATGTTGAAGATCGTGCGGGTCCGTTGCTCCTGCTGCAGGAGCAGCTCCGGCACCGAGATCTCGAAATCGATGACCTGGTTGTGGCGACGGGCGAGCATCCGCTGGAGGAGTTCCGCCACCGCCGGCACCTTCGCGGCCTCCTGCACCCTCACGATGATCCGGTCGAGCTGATTGAGGTTCGTGCGCTCGGAACGCTGCTCCTCGGACTCCTCCGCCTGCTGCTGTCCAGAGATGATGATGATGCCCGCACCGCCGCCGCGACTCGCTTCCTGCACGTCCTTCTGGTTGAGCTGGGCGCGGTCACGATAGCGAAGCAGCATCGTGCGCACCGGCACGTACACATCCATGTTCGGATCGCGGATGCCGAGTCGCTGCGCGGTCTCGTTGCTCACGCGGCGATCCTTCAGCACCCCGACCACCGTGAGCCAGGAATCGCCGACCTTGATCGCCTGCCCGACCGGCGCTTCGGTGGTGAAGAACCGTGTGCGAACGCCGTAGCCGATGATGGCGACCGGACGGCCGCGTTCGATCTGACTCGGACTGAAGAACGAGCCTTCGCTCAGCGCCTCGTTCGTCAGCCGGAAGTACGTGGTGTCGACGCCGACCACCTTTCCTGACCGCCGTCGTCCTTCACGCGTGATCGTCGTATTGACCACGATCTCGGCGCTCGCCACATCGACGTCGGGAACCATGCGCTGGATCGCCTCGACATCGCGGTAGCTCAGTCCTGGCGTATAGCGCTTGACCTCCTTCTTGCCCGGCTCGTCCTCCTGCTTCGCCTCTCCTTCCTTCTGCTCCACCAGCGGCGTGATGACGATGTTGTTCGAGCCCAGGAGCTGCATCTGGGCCAGGATTTCCTGCTTGGCGCCACGTCCGATCGCCAGCATGGCGATCACCGAGGCCACACCGAACAGAATGCCGAGCGAGGTCAGGCCAGCGCGCAGTTTGTTGTGAACGACGGCCTCCGCGGCCGTGCGCATGCCGAACAACACATGCGCGGTAAGCTGCGCGCGCAGCGCAGCCAGCGTCGCCATGCCGAATCGCACGGTCAGCCCTTGCGAACTGGCGCTGGCGCGGCCGCCTTCGGCGCACCGCTGGCCGGGGGACTCGCCTTCTTCTCCTCGGTTGCCGCCGGCGGGACCGTCTGGCGCTGGGCCGTGTCGCCCGACGCACCTGGTGCCGGCATGTTCTCGCTGCCCGGCAATCGCTGGACCTCGAGTTCGTTGCGGTTGAGTGGCGGCGAGAGGAGTACCGTCTCCCCTTCCTCGAGCCCCTTGATGATCACGACCTCGTCATCGTTCATCGCACCCGTGGCGACTTCCTGCTTGATGACGCGCCCGCCATCCTGCTTGAAGACGACCGGTATACCGTCCTCCACCACCAGCGCGTCGAGCGGAATGAACAGGACGTCCTTCAACGCCTGCGTCTCGACTTCATTGCCGGTCGTCATGCCGGGCCGCAAAGCAGTATCCGGCTTCTCGATGTTGACGACCACTTCGAAGACCTTCGCGTCGGCGTTAGGGCGCTGCTCACCGACGTTCGCCACCTGCTTCACGGTTCCAAGGAGCTGCTTCGACGGATCGGCATCGAGCGTCACCTTCACGGCCTGCCCGACGCGGAGCTTGCGGACGTCGATCTCGTTCACATAGGTGAGCGATTCCATGATGGAGAGATCCGGAAGCGTGGCGACCGCCGGTTCCCACGGGTTCACCGACGAGCCCACCGTTTTCTTCTTGCCGCTCCACTCCTTGACGTAGATCACCATGCCGGGCGCGGGAGCAGTGATCGTCATCCCCGCCATGACATCCATGATGTTCTTCAGGAGATTCCTCTGGCGATCGCGATCCGCGCCGACCTCGCGCATCTTCGCCATGGCCTGCTCGGTCTTCGTCTTGTAGTCGACCTTTGCCTGAGCCATGGCACGCTGAGCCTTCTCGTAGTCCAGCTCGGCCTGGCGTTTCACGGACGGCGCTTCATAGATCGCCTGGTCCTTCGCGATCTTCTTTTCCTCGAGCGACAACTCCATCGTCTTCATCTCCTCGCGCGCCTTGCCGAGGTTGAGCGTCGAATCGAGCATGGCCTGCTCGTACTGAGCCTCTGCCTTCTGCAGCGTCAACGAGACTTCGGTCTGCTTGGTCGCCAGCGGAGAGCGGTCGACTTCGGCGACGACATCTCCCGCCTTCACGATCGAGCCTTCAGGCACCAGGGACGCGATCTTCAGGTTGAACACCTGCGCCTGCATCGAGTTCTGCGGCAGCGTGACCTGGACGAACTTCGGCGCGCGCAGCTCGCCGGACGTCGTGACCGTTACACGGAAGTCGCCGCGCTTGACCTGGCTCACCAGCGTGCTTGCAGTGGTCGTCCGATCGCGGGCAAGCAGCCATGTGGCCGGCACCCCGATGACAACCAGAAGGGCCGCTATGATGAACCGGCGCGTACGAAGGAACTGCATGATCGACACCTCTGGGGGTGGGTGCGGCGACGGACGGCGGCGACATCCTGACCATTGAGCCCTACGTGCGATCGGCCGGAAATCCGCATCGCGCTATCGGCCGGGTTAGACACCCTGAATGCCCCGATGAGTTGTCCGGCAGCCGACCGGAAAGCCGGCCTCCGGGAAATCGGCGCGGTGCGCATCGTGAGGAACGGCCACAAGGTGCGGCGTTTTAGCACTTTGCGGGAGCACCTGTCATGCATTCGTAATCATGCCTTAACCGGGTGGTCAGCTTGGCTTTGCGCCTCGTTTCGGCCCTTCACGACGGCTCGCGCCTTACATTCCCCGCATGTCAACCGTGGACCTGCTCGCCATCTTTCCGCACCCCGACGACGCCGAGTTGACGTGCGGGGGAACGCTCCTGAAGGCCGCGCTACAGGGGTATCGCGTCGGCATCCTCGACCTTTCGGCCGGCGAAATGGCAAGCCGCGGCTCGGTTGCACTACGCACTGACGAGGCATCGCGAGCGGCCTCGATCCTGCGGTTGTCGCTCCGGGAGAACCTGGGTTTGCCGGATAGCGGCCTCGCGAATGGGCCGGACACGCGGCTCGCCGTGGCGCGAGCGATTCGCCGCCTGAAGCCGTCGGTCGTGATCACGACCGCGCCCTCTCCATTCGGCCGGCATCCGGATCATCGCGTCACAGCCGAGCTCGTCCGCGATGCCTGTTTTGTGTCGGGGCTCAAGACCATCGAACCTCGACTCCCTGCCCATCGACCGCGAAAGGTGCTTCACTCCATCACGTATCGTGAGGACTACCTCAAGCCCACGTTCGTGGTTGACGTGAGCGACGTGATGGAACAGAAGCTGGCGGCGATCGCTGCGTACGCGTCGCAGTTCGAGGGCGCCACCCAGGCGGGCGAAGTCTATCCGAACGGTGAACCCCTGCTCGACATCATTCGGCACCAGGCTGCCCATTACGGGTCGTTGATCCGCGTGCGTTACGGCGAGCCGTACCACACGACGGAGACCGTTCAGATTGATGACGTTGTCGCGATGCAGGTTTCAACGTTCTGAGCTCACGCTCTTCGCTCTTCGCTCTTCGCTCCTTCATGGCCGACACATCTGACGTGAATTACGGGACCTACCTCAAGGTCGACGAGTTGCTGGAACTCCAGCAGCTGCGATCGCGGCCCGAGCATCCTGATGAACTGCTCTTCATCGTGGTTCACCAGGCGAGTGAGCTCTGGTTCAAGGTGATCCTCCACGAACTCCGCAACCTGATCGATCATCTTCGCTCGGCGGAGACGGTGACGGCGCTGCACACGATGCGACGGGTCAACGCGCTGGTGCGCATCGTATCCGGACAGCTCGCGGCGCTCGACACGTTGCCACCACAACGATTCGCGCAGTTCCGAGGGCACCTCGGTTCGTCGAGCGGCGGTCAGAGCACGCAGTTCCGCGCCATCGAAGCCATGAGCGGCCTGCGGGACGAGCATTTTCTCGCAGTCCTGCACGAACATGGTCCGCTGCCGCCGCTGCTTCAGCAGGCGCTCGACCAGCCGACGCTGCAATCCCTCTTCCTGGCGCTGCTCGATCGTCACCAGACAACGCTCGAGCAGCTGTATCTCGGCCCCGGCCCGTCAGCCGAGTACCTCCTGGCTGAAGCGCTGCTCGAGTACGACCAGGGCTTTCAGCTCTGGCGCTATCTTCACGTGCAGCTCGTGGAGCGCATCATCGGGCCCGATACCGGCGGCACCGGCGGCACGTTAGGCGCCCGGTATCTCCAGCACACGCTCCGGCAGCGGTTCTTCCCGGAGTTGTGGGAGGTGCGGCGGAAGTTCTTCGAGGCCGGCCCAGCCACGTCATGACGCTCGGTGCCCCGGACGAACGAGGGTCGCTGATCGACATCTCGGTCATGGTGAGCGCCTCCACCCCGGAATGGCCGGGCGACACGCCGTATTCGTGCCGCTGGACGTGGGACATGGCGCGCGGCGACAGCGTCAACGTCAGCAGCATCACCGGCAGTCCCCACGTCGGCACCCATGCCGACGCGCCGTTTCATGTCGACGCCGGCTGGGCGACGGCCGACGCATTGCCACTGGATTCCTTCACCGGGCCGGCGACCGTCGTGGACGTCTCGCACCGCGAGGGACCCCTGACCGTCCAGTCGTTAGGTCTGGCTGGCAGCGTTACCGGCGGACGGCTCCTCCTTCGTACCGGGCAGTCCATCGCCGCGGGTCCCTTCCCCGATCACTGGCCCTGGATTGCCGAGGACGCGATCCGGGAGCTTCTGCGCGGCGGCCTGCGACTTCTTGGCGTGGACGCGCCCTCGGTGGACGCGCGGGACAGCAAATCCCTCTCTGTGCATCGCGCGCTCTTCCAAGGCGGCGCCTGCGTGCTCGAAAATCTGGACCTGCGGAACGTTGCTGCCGGCGACTATCACCTCACCGCATTGCCGATGAAACTCGTCGGCCTGGATGCGGCCCCGGTCCGGGCAGTGCTGCAGAGGCTGAAGCCGGCGTGAGCACTCTCGCTATTCAGGCCGAGGGACTGGTTCGCGACTTCGGCCCGATCCGGGCGCTGGATCACCTGTCGCTCGAAGTCCCGGCCGGCATCGTGTTCGGCTTCCTTGGCCCGAACGGCGCCGGAAAGACGACGGCGATTCGCGCGTTCCTCGGTCTGGTGGAACCCACGGCTGGATCGGCGCGCGTGCTCGGCTTCGACACACGGCGGGAGGGCGACCAGATTCGCGAGCGGGCCGGCGCCTTGCTGGAGCATCATGGCCTCTACGAACGGTTGACGGCGGAACAGAACCTCGACTTTGCCGGACGCATCTGGCGGATGTCGTCGGGTGAACGACAGGCGCGCATCCGTGAACTGCTGGAGCAATTCGGCCTCTGGGATCGCCGCCGCGAACCGGCCGGAAAGTGGAGTCGCGGGATGAAGCAGAAGCTCGCGGTGGCGCGCGCCGTCTTTCACCGGCCCCCGCTGGTCTTTCTCGATGAGCCCACCGCCGGACTCGATCCGGTCGCCAGCGCCGCGCTGCGTGAGGATCTGGCATCGCTGGCCGCGGGGCATGGTGTCACGATCTTCCTCACCACGCACAACCTCGTGGAGGCGGAGCGACTCTGCGACCTGGTGGGCGTGATTCGACGCGGCCGGCTCGCGGCGCTGGGACCACCGGCCTCACTGCGCCCCAACGACCCGCCCATCGTTCGCGTGAGGGGCACTGGCCTCGATGCGGTGATCGCGGGCGAGGCCGCCTCGGTACCGGGGGTGGTGGAGGCGTCCCTGGTCGATGGCGTCCTCGAAGTGCGTTTCGCGGAGGGCGCGCGTGCGGCACCGCTCGTGGCGATGCTGGTCGAGCGGGGGGTCGGCATCGATGAAGTGCGGCATGACCGGCAGACGCTCGAGGAAACGTTCCTCGAGCTGGTCCGCGAAGACGCGGGCAGCACCACGCCGGCGCGGGGTGCGACATGATGGCGCCCGATATCCTCACGGTGGCATGGAAGGAGTGGCTCGAATTCCGCGATCAGTTGCTCCGCCTGAAGCGCGGTGGACTCTCGGCGCTGATCGTGCTCCTGATGCTGGGGATCATCACGCCCCTCCAGATGGGCCCACTCTGGCTCACGTCGCCGCTGATGCTGGCGTACTGGCCGCTGCTCTCGTCAGGCATGGTGTCCACGCTGATTGCCGACGCCTTCGCCGGGGAACGCGAGCGACACACGCTGGAGACACTGCTGGCGAGCCGGCTGTCGGACACGTCGATCCTGCTCGGCAAGGTCCTCGCGGCGATTGTCTACGGGATCGTGTTCACGTCCGCCAACATCGTCGTCGGCGTGATCACGCTCACCATCACGCACGTCGGTGAGGGGATCCAGGCGCCGTCGCCGACCCACGTCGGGTACATGCTGGTCCTGGTGACCCTCGCCTGCTCGACGCTTGCCGGCATCGGGGTCTTCATCTCACTCCGGGCCGCGACCGTTCGTCAGGCACAGCAGACGCTCGGCATCATCATGATGGTGATGTTCATCGGCCCCGTCCTGTTCATCCAGTTCCTGGACTCGGAGGCGCGCATGTCGCTCGCCGCCCGACTCACGACCCTGGGTACCGGTCGACTGGTCGGGTGGGCCAGTGCCCTGTTGCTCGCGGCGTCCGTGATCCTGATCGTCATGGCCATGACGCGTTTCAAACGGGGGAAGCTCACACTGGACTAGATGGGAGATGGAGATGGGAGATCCGAGATAGACTGCCATCCGATTTCGCTGTGATTCATGAGCAAGCCGGAGCGGGTGCGCGGAACTGCCCTGAGACTCTGCGTTGATCGCCGTGCAGGTGATCTCAGGTCTCCCATCTCCCATCTCCCATCTCCCATCCCGTTTATATTTCAGTCCTCATGCCCGATCCCATCTACCTCGACCACAGCGCGACCACACCGATCCGATCCGAAGTGCTGGAGGCCATGCTTCCGTTCTTCGGGCCGCGTTTCGGCAACCCGTCGAGCACCCATCGATGGGGGCGTGAAGCGCGCGTTGCCCTGGATGAAGCGCGCGAGCGCCTGGCCCGCGCGCTGGGCGCGTCCGCGGACGAGATCTGCTTCACATCGGGCGGAACGGAGTCGGACAACCTGGCCCTGCTGGGCGCCTGGCGCGCGTTGCGGAAGTCCAGGCCGGCGGTGGTCAGCACGCCAATCGAACACAAGGCCGTGCTGGCGGCCATCCACGAAATCGAAGCGGAGGGTGGCACCGCGCGCTTCGTCGACGTCGGGACCGATGGACGAGTCAATCCGGCGAGCTTCACCGCCGCCCTCAGCGACGACGTGGCGCTCTGCTCGGTCATGTGGGTGAACAACGAGATCGGAACGGTACAGGACATTGCCGCGCTCGCCGGCACGGCAAAGTCGCGTGGCGCGCTGTTCCACACCGACGGCGTTCAGGCGTTAGGCAAGGTGGCCATCGACCTGAAGAGCGCGCCGGTCGACTACCTGTCCATCTCCGGCCACAAGGTCGGCGCGCCCAAGGGGATTGGCGCGCTGTTTGTCCGGCGCGGGGCGCCAATCACGCCCTTGCTGTACGGCGGCTCGCAGGACCGCGGACGCCGGCCGGGAACCGAGAACGTGGCGATGTCTGTCGGATTGGCCCGCGCGGTGGAGCTGGCGGTGACCGAACGCGAAACGGAATCAGCGCGCCTGGAACGGCTGCGCGACGCGCTCGAGGCCGCACTGCTGGCGAAAATCCCCGACGCGGTGGTGCATGGAAGCGGTGCGCCGCGCGCGCCGCACATACTGAACATCTCGGTGCCGGGCACGGACAGCGAGTCGATGCTCATGGCACTCGACCTTCAGGGCGTGGCCTGTTCAGCCGGATCCGCCTGTCAGAGCGGGAGCATCGATCCATCGCACGTGCTCACCGCCATTCGCGTGCCGCATGAACTGGCCACCGCTTCCGTGCGTCTCAGCCTGGGTTCGCTGAGCACGGATGCCCACGTCACGCGCGTGGCCGAGTTGTTCCCCGCGCTCATCGCCAAGGCTCGACGACTGTCGGGCCTCGTGGCCGACTGACCGAAAGCTCCATGTCCCGCGTGCTGGTGGCCATGTCTGGCGGGGTCGACTCGTCGGTCGCCGCGGCCTTGCTCGTCGAGCAAGGCTACGACGTTGTCGGCGCCACCATGAAGCTGACGTGTCATGGCGATGAGCTGCCCGACCGTCCGTGCTGCAGCCTGGATTCGGTGAACGACGCGCGGCGCGTCTGCGACCAGCTGGGCATTCCGCACTATGTGCTCAACCTCGAGAAGGCGTTCGGGCGCGACGTGATGGACGATTTCGCGCGCGAGTACTCACGCGGCCGCACACCTATTCCCTGCGTCCGCTGCAACACATTCACCAAGTTCCGCGATCTGGTGGCGAAGGCCGATGCCATCGACGCGACATTCGTTGCGACCGGCCACTATGCGCGCGTGCTCGACGGCCGCCTGTATCGGGGCCTCGACCCCGCGAAAGACCAGTCGTATTTCCTCTGGGGATTGCGGCGTGACGTTCTGTCGCGCCTCCTCCTCCCCGTCGGCGCGTTGTCCAAGGCGGAGACGCGGCAGCGCGCTGCCCAACTCGGCCTCGATCTCGTGGCGAACAAGGCAGAAAGCCAGGACATCTGCTTTGTCCCCGACGGCGACCACGTGCGCGTGATCGCGCAGCGTCTCGGACCAGACGACCCATCCCTCCAGCCCGGACCCTTCGTCCTGGCCAATGGACGAGTGGTCGGTCATCACGACGGCTTCGCGCGGTTCACGGTCGGCCAGCGGCGTGGACTGCCTGGAGGGTTCGGCGAGGCCATGTTCGTCGTCGCGATCGAACCTGAAAGAGGAGCAGTGGTCATCGGGCCTCGTCAGGCACTGCTCGGCAAGACCGTCTTCGCGTCAGAGCTGAACTGGCTTGAGGCACCCCCCGCTCCCGGGGACGGCGTTCTCGGTCAGGTCCGTCACCGTGCCGCCGCAACTTCAGCGACCGTGATTTCGGTCTCCGCGGATCGACTCGAACTGGCATTCACGGACGCCGTGTCGGCGATCAGTCCGGGGCAGTCGATTGTGCTATATGGCGGTTCGCAGGTGCTCGGTGGCGGGACAATCGACCGGGCTCCGCGGGCTTTGCCAGTGGCCGCCGCCTGAAGCGAGGCCAGCTCGGTCAGTTCGATAGGCGTTGCATGGACCCCGCCCAGTGTCACGGTGGAGGCCACAACTGTCTCGCGGCCACCCGAATCTGTGTGGCGTCGCCGCACATCGACTTCTGGGTCGGGCAGCGGGCGATCCCAGTATCGACCGGCGCTTGCCTCGTAATACTTTATCCAGACAATACTTACGTCGATAGTCGGAGACAGGCACTCGGCTGAGTCGGGTTGGCCCGCGCCATGCTTCAATGGGGGTTGGCCAAGCTGGATTCTGGGCTTGCCACTCCTCTCCCGGAACTACCATGAAGCTGAAGAGCCTTCTGACTGGGGTCCTAACCGCTGTAGCCCTGTCGTCTGCAGCCCAGGGGCAACAGGTCACGTTGAACCAGCAGGACTTCGGAATCTGCTCCGGGGCGCCGTTGTCTTCGTACAGCCATTGGCTGGCTGTTGCGGGCGGCGCCGCATGTCGGTCCGGCATGCCGGGCGATTTGAGCAGCTTCATAAGTGGAGCGTCGTCATCCGGGACCCTCGACTGGACCTTCCTCGAAGGCCCTGTCCCGTTCAACGGGCTGTACGTCACGGGCTACGGAACGTTCTACCTCGACCTGATGGACGGCGAGACTGTGCTGCACACGAGCACTTTCGCCGTCACCGGACACAATGTCTTCGTCAGCCCGGAAGGGTTTGCCGGCTCGGTCACGCGAATCCGCATCCGTCGGCAGTCGGGCATTGGGGCGTTCGGTCTGGGCGAAAACGGCTTCAGCGGTCCTCCGGGAGACCAGAGCGGCGGTTCCAATCCAGGCAATGGCAACGGACCGCCCGGCGAAGATCCTTCCGGTGGCGGTGATCCTTCAGGCGGTGGTCCGCAGGGCAATGGACCGACCGGCAATGGCCCCACCGGCAACGGGCCGCCTGACGACACGGGACCGCCAGACACCGATGGACCTTGGAATGATCCGGGGTTGCCGAATGACGAGGGTCCCGGCGGCGATGATGAGCTCAACAGCCTGGTGAACGAACCGAACGCGACGCCAGAACCCGTGACGCTGCTGCTGGTGGCGAGCGGGTTGGGTGGGGTCGGTGCACTGACGCGCCTTCGCCGCCCGCGAAAGAACAACGACGCGTAAGGACAGTGGGGTGGACCTCGAGCCCGGCGGAAACGCCGGGCTCGTTCTTTTTCGATCGCTCAGAACTTCAGGTCGGCCGCCGCCGCGAAGTCTCTCATGAGTCGCTCCTGTTCCTCCGTCAGTTTCTCCGGAGCAACGATCGTGACTTCGACGATGAGATCTCCGCGTCGCTCGCCCCGCGCGATCCCCTGACCGCGGATCCGGAATCTCTTGCCGGCGGACGTGCCGGGGGGAATGCGGATGGTGACACGTTTATCGTCGAGGGTGGCGACACGCACCTTCGAGCCCAGCGTGGCCTGGGCGATGTTGAGCGGAAGCTCCGCGATGAGGTCCAGGCCTTCGCGCTTGTAGAAACGGTCTGGCTGGACCTGGAACGTGATCAGCAGGTCTCCTGGCGCGCCGCCGGATGCGCCGCGTCCACCCTGCCCCTTCAGCCGGATCTTGGCGCCAGAGTCGATGCCCGTGGGGACCTGCACCATCAGTTTCTTCCGCGCGCGCACCTCACCTGAGCCGTTGCACGTCGGGCATCGTTCGCTGGGCACCTGCCCCCTGCCCATGCACATGGGGCATGGCCGGTTCACCGCGAACCCGCCCTGCCCGAAAGAAACCACGCCACGGCCGGAGCATTCCGGACACACCTTGACCGTCGCGCCCGGTGCCGCGCCGTTGCCATGGCACGTGCCGCACTCCTCCGTCACCTCCAGTTCCACGGGGATCCTGCCGCCTAACGCGGCGACGCGGAACGGCACCTCCAGGGTGGTCTCGACCGTTTGCCCCTGCTCGGCATCCCGGGCCCTGCCACCGCGCGCCCCACCGCCGAACATCGAGCTGAAGAGGTCACCCAACCCCCCGAGCCCGCCGATGTCGAACCCGAACCCGCCGGCCCCCTGATCGGCCTCGGGCCGGGCGCCACCAGGCGAGGGCCCGCGGCGCGCGCCGCCACCACCAGGCGTGCCCCCGCCGAATCCGAAGGCTCCCAGCCGGCGCATGTCGTCGTACTGCTTCCGCTTCTCGGCGTCCCCGACCACCTGATACGCCTCGGAGATCTCCTTGAAGCGATCCGCCGCCTTGGGATCGTTCGGGTTGGCGTCCGGATGGTATCGCTTCGCGAGTCGCCGATAGGCCTTCTTGATCTCGTCCTGGGTCGCGGTCGACGCGACACCGAGGACGCCGTAATAGTCCCGGGTCTGTGCCATCGACCTAACGACTCATCAACCGAGCCACTGCTTCACGACCACCCGCGCCGGCCGCAGGAGCTGGCCGCGGAACAGGAAGCCGGGCTGGTAGACGCGCGCCACCAGGTGATCCTCCTCGCTCGATGCCGCCGGTTCGGTGGCGACCGCTTCGTGAAACGCGGGGTCGAACGGCCGGCCGACCGGATCGACAACCTCGAGGCCGTGCCCCGAGAGCGTCTTCATGACCTTGCGCTCGACCATGGCCACGCCCTGGACCACCGTCCCGCTGTCGACGGTGGAGGGGTCGAGGTGCGCGAACCGCATGATGTCGTCCAGGACCTCGATCAGTCCCTGCACGAGGTCGGCCTGCGCCTTGCCGCCCGCCTCCTGCCGCTCGCGGATCATTCGCTTGCGGAAATTGTCGAACTCCGCGGCAAGCCTCAGATACTTGTCGCGCTCGGTCGCCACCGCGGTCTCGAGCCGTTCCCGCTCCTCCTGCGGGGGAGCATCGACCGACAGCAAGGAGTCCGCCTCGCCGACGGCCGCGTCTTCGGCTGGATCGATCCCGGGAGCATCTCCGGCGTCGCTCCCGAGCTCGGTGTCTCGCGTTGATGACCTTCGTTTGTCCATGGGCTGATCATACGGCGACGAACCGGCGCCTGTGCCAGCGGATTCCGGCAGCGACGCCCAGGTACCACAAGGGAAATGTCGGGTCTTGGAGGGGTGAGCCGCAACGCACACAACCACTCAGTCGGCGGCCGCCAGCTCCCGACGGATCATGTTCAGCGCGGCCTGGGTTGCCCGGAAACGAATTTCGCCCCGGTCGCCCATGAACCGCCCGCCGTGCACAGCGGTCTGACTGTCGAGGTCGACCGCGATCCACACCGTGCCCACTGGCTTCTCCGCCGTTCCTCCATCGGGACCGGCGATGCCGGTGATGCCGACGCCTACCTGGCTGCGCATCAGGGCCCTCACGCCGGCGGCCATCGCCCGAGCCACGTCTTCGCTGACGGCTCCCACCCGGTTGAGCAGCTCCGCGTCGACGCCAAGATGCTCGATCTTCACGGCGTTGTCATAAGCCACGACGCCGCCCAGGAAGACGTTGCTTGCCCCGCTGACTGAAGTGAGCCGCGCCGCCAGCAGACCGCCCGTGCAGCTTTCGGCGACCGCGATGTGCTTGCCCGCCGCGCGACATGCCGCGATCACCACATCGGCCAGGTCGGTCGGACCGTCGGCGTACCAGTGTCGCCCGAGGCGATGCCGCAGCGTGTCGGCTGCTTCACGAAGCGCCCTGTCGGCGTCCTCGGGATGGGCGTCTCGCACGGTGAGGCGGAGATCAACACCTTCCTGACCGGGGAGGTACGCCAGCGATGTCGTGCCGAATCCCTCGGCGTGCTCTCCAAGGAGATCGGGTAACTGCGACTCCGCGATGCCGGTGGTTCGTAGCGTCACCGATCGGATCACCCGGCGCACATCGGCGGTCCGCGCGCGAAGGCGCGGCAGCAACTCGTCCGCCATCAGGCCCCGCATTTCGCGCGGCACGCCGGGCAGCATCGCGACCCAACGCCCCTCTTCATCCTCGAGAAGGAGTCCCGGCGCGGTCCCATGCCGGTTGGTCAGCACCGTGGCGCCTTCCGGCACGAGTGCCTGCAGGCGGTTCGACTCTGGTGGCTCACCGGTCCGTCCGCGTTCACGCCAGATGGCGCGCAGGCCCTGCCAGATGGCGTCATCGTGCCGGAGTTCCCGTCCGAACAACGCGGCGATGGCGGGCCGGGTGCGGTCGTCCGAGGTTGGTCCGAGTCCGCCGGTCGTAATGACGCCGCCGGTCCGGTCCAGCGCTTCGCGAACAGCGGCGGCAATGGCCGCCGCGCCATCGCCGACCGTCGTTCGCCTGACGACTGATATGCCGACCGCGCCAAGCTCGCGCGCGAGCCAGACCGCGTTGATGTCGATGGTTTCGCCGAGCAGCAGCTCGTCGCCGATGGTGACGATCTCGACGATCATGTGAGGACCGGCCGCCGTCGGCCGGACGTCAGCTCGGCCGTTCGGGCCCCGTGGCCAGCGCCGGCTGGCGGATCAACGGTCCATACCGACGGAGGTAGAGGCCCATCGAGTAGACCGTGAGCGCAATGGCCGCGACCATCGAGATGGTGCCGACGATTCCGTTGAACAACGCGAACGCATTCCACGCCTGGCCGCGCCAGCCGTGCTCCATCGCCGCGGTGGACGCCATGAACCAGAACAACGCCGCGCCAACCCAGATCATCTGGAACGTGGTCTTCAGCTTGGCCGGCCCCATGGCCGCGATGACGACGCCACGCTTGGCGGCGAACTGCCGGAAGACGGTCATGAGCACTTCGCGCAGCATGACGACGGCAAGTATCCAGAGCGGCAGGCCGACGAGACCGAGCGGGGTGACGAACGGGTACAGCAGCCGGTGCTCGCCGGGCGAGGCGACAATCGCGCCGACGGTCTCGCCCGCCGCCCAGGCGTTGGACTGCGGCAGCGAGGCGAAGAGAGAGTCCCGCATGAGCCAGTACATCGGCACCAGCGTTGCGACGAGGAGCAGCTTGTCCGCCAGCGGGTCGAGGAGCTTGCCGAGGTTCGTGACCAGGTTGCGTTCCCGGGCCACCTTGCCGTCGACATAGTCGGTGGACGCCGCCACCACGAACAGCAGCCAGGCCGAGAGACGCGGCATCCACGCCGAATTGATCACCAGCGTCGCGATGAGCGGCGTCGCAGCTATGCGCCCCATCGTGATCGCATTCGGCAGGTTCATCGCACGTGAGCGCCTCAGTCGCTTCAGCTCAGTGTCTTCAGGACAAGCTTCGAGATCGCCTTCAAGGTATCGAATACACCCTCTCCCGTCACCGCCACCGCTTCGAAATGGGTGGCCCGCTCGGTCCATTCGCCCGTCTCGAGCTGTGAGGTAAGGTACTCGCCTGCATGATAGGGGTCAGGCGACAAGCGTTGCCGCTCTGCTTCCGTGACTTCCCAACCGGGGTTGAGGGCCTGCTGCAATTCAGCGACCGGCGCGGCGGTCGGAAGGTCCCTTTTGTTGTACTGGATGACGAAAGGCATCTTCGTCAGGTCGTAGCCGTACTCGGCCATGTTGTCGTAGAGATTCTGCATCGATTCCTGGTTGGCCTCCATGCGGTCGATCTGCGAGTCGGCCACGAACACCACGCCATCCACTCCTTTCAGAATGAGCTTGCGGCTGGCGTTGTAGTACACCTGGCCCGGCACCGTATAGAGATGGAATCGGGTCTTGAATCCGCGAATGGTCCCCAGGTCCACCGGCAGGAAATCGAAAAAGAGCGTGCGCTCCGTTTCAGTGGCCAGGGAAATGAGCTTCCCGCGCGTGCTCGGAGACACCTTCTTGTACACGTGTTCGAGGTTGGTGGTCTTGCCGCCAAGCCCCGGACCGTAGTACACCAGCTTGCAGTTGATCTCCCGTGACGCGTAGTTGATCATCGACATGCGCGGGGTCCCGTCCTACTGAAAGAGCCGATCGATCTCGTCGTCGGCGCCGGCGAGAATGGCGCGCGGGGCGCCTGCCTGTGCATCGCGAGCCGACATGGCGTCAACGATGCGCGTGAGTGACTCGGCCGCGGGGCGCAAGCGAAGCCTGACGAGGCCAAGGGTGGTGCGGGCATCAAACAGGACGACGAGGATGGCGCGCCCGGCGATGTCCGCCACGAGCATCGACTCGCGTTCGCCCTGGTGAAAGAGGCTCGTGAAATCGGTTTCGCCGAGCAACCGCGCCAGCTGGTCGTTGGCGCTGAAATCGGCGGCCGTGAGTGTGGCGAACGTGGTGGCGTCGAACGCCGGGCGATCGCCCGCCTGGGCGAGCAACTGGCCTCCGCGATCGACGAGCAGTGCGCAATGCGCGCTGCTCTCCTGCAGCAGGCGCTCCATGCCACGCCGCAGGGCCTGTTCGTCTTCGGGAGTCAGAGTCCAGCTGGTCGCGCTGATCACCATGCCTGTCCGGTACCGGTCGGTTCGTGCACGCCTAACGTTCGCCTTACGTCATGTCGCGCCGCGCCACCAGCGCCTGGGCGATGGTCACGCCGTCCGCGTACTCCAGATCACCGCCCACCGGCAGCCCCCGGGCGATCCGCGTCACCCGCACCCCGTTGGGGGCCAGCGCCTGCTGTACATAGAGCGCGGTCGCCTCACCCTCGATGCTCGGGTTGGTGGCCAGGATGACTTCCCGGACGCCTCCCTCCGCCACCCGCCCCACCAGATCCTCGATCGCCAGGTCTGACGCCGCGACGCCATCGAGCGGCGACAGACGCCCCCCGAGGACGTGGTAGACCCCGCGGTACTCGCCTGACCGTTCGATGGCTCCAATATCTGACGCTTCCTCTACCGCGCAGATAACACTCGCGTCCCGCCGGGGGTCGAGGCAGATCGCGCAGAGGTCCTGCTCGGTCAGGTTATGGCAGCGGGGGCAGGGGTGCACTCGCTCGGCAAGCACTTCGAGCGCCTGGGCGAGCCGGATGCTTCGATCGGCCGGCTGCTTGAGCAGGTGGTACGTGAGGCGCAGCGCCGTCTTCTTCCCAATCCCCGGTAACTTGGAAAGTTCCGTGGTCAAGTCGTCGATCGCGGACATCAACGGCCAGATGGCAGATGGGAGATGTGAGACGAGGGGTGCAGCACGACTGTCCCCGTTCTCAAATGGGAAGCTTGAAGGGGAGGTTCATGCCTCCAGTGATCTTGCCCATCTCCTCCTGTGCCAGCTCGGTCGCCTTCTTCTGGGCGTCGTTTACCGCCACGACGATCAGGTCCTCCAGCATTTCAGCGTCCGATTGGCCGGCGAGCGATGGATCGATCTTGATCCGCTTTATCTGGCCGCGACCGTCGGCTTCGACTGAGACCAGGCCACCCCCGGCCGATCCGTTCACGACGCGGTGCTGCAGCTCGTCCTGCAATTGTTGCAGGCGACCCTGCATCTGCTGCGCCTGTTGGAGAATCTTGAAGAAGTCCGTCATGGTCTCGTTGGGAAATCGTTCCGCCATCGCAAGTTAGGCGGCATTCCCAGCTTGCGGCAAGCGCGTCAGTCCACCAAGTCCAGGTCCAGCGCGTCAATCGCCGCGTTCAGGACCGGATCACGCTTGCGCAGCGCTGCCAGCGTTTCAGAACGGACCGTCGCCACGGTCATGCGGGGAGCGGGCCCTGCCCCGACTGAATCGCCGGCCAGTCGCAGGGAGACCTTCTGGAGTCCGGCCAGCCACGCGCTCATCGCGGCAACCGTCTCTGTGGATTTGGCGGCAAGACCTTCCTGAACCGCTGGCGCTTCCACTTGCAGGACCAGTACACCGGTCGCAGTCGTGCTGACGGGGAGGGACTGCTCGAGAAGCGTCGCGATGAACGGTCGATCGCGACGGATGCCAGCGACCATGTCATCCCAGACCCCAGCCACGGCATTGAGGTCGGAGACAGCAACCGCTGACCGGCCACTCGACAGCCCTGCGTCACGTTTCGGCTGCGTCGGCGTTTGTTGGGGCTCCACCGAGACGTTCGACGCCGGCGCGGCGCGCATGGGAGTCGCGATGCGAGGCCGTGACGGCGGCACCTCGGTTACGCGCGCCACGCTCGCCGGAGTGTCGGCAGCCCGCACGCCGGCTGCACTCATGCCGGGCCGGCCCGGTGACGGTGGTTGAATGCGCCCGGGTGCGCCGGGGGTCGCAGGGTTGCCCTCGCCACCAAAGCCCCTCAGCACGTCCTCGATCGCCACCGTTCGATCGAGCAGCGCGAACCGCACGAGCGCTGTTTCCAGCAGGAGTTGCTGCTGTGTGCTCCTTCGAAAGCGTGGCTCCAGTTCGCCCAGGGCGGACAGCATGCGGAGCAGATCACCCGAGGCCAGTCGACCGCGTCGCTCAGCCAGCGCCGCGCACGTGCGCTCTGACACGTCACCGGGATCGCCGCCAAGCTCGACGGCGAGTTGAGCGCGGACCATGTCGCCAAATCCGCTCAGGAAGAGCCCGAGGTCGACTCCCTGATCGACCAGACGCCCCACTGCGCCAAACACATCTCCGGCGCGCCGTTCGGCAACGATGTCCAGCACCGCGAGTTGCTCTTCCTCGGCGACGAGGCCAAGAGCCTCTCGCACGGCGGACGTCGTCAGTCGCCCATCGTGAAACGCCAGAACCTGATCGGCGAGACTCAGGGCGTCGCGCATGGACCCGTCGGCCGCTCGCCCGATCATCGCCAGGGCATCAGAGTCGGCCTCGACCTTTTCGGACGAGAGGACCGCCGCGAGCCGCGCTCGAATCTCCGATCCGGAGATCCGCTTGAAATCAAATCGTTGCAGGCGACTGAGGACGGGGGCGGCGAACTGCGCGATCTTCTGTGGCTCCGTGGTGGCGAAGACGAAGACCACGCGCGGTGGCGGCTCCTCGAGGATCTTGAGCAGCGCGTTCCATGCCTCACGCGTGAGCATGTGCGCTTCATCGATGATGTAGACCTTCCAACGGGACTCGCCGGACGGCGCGTACATGGCCCGCTCCCGCAGTTCGCGCGCGTCATCGACACCGCGATTCGAGGCCGCGTCGATCTCGACCACGTCCAGGCTGGAGGCGCCGGACCAGATGCGGGTGCACGACACGCACACCCCGCACGGCTCGCCGGACTCGCTGCGCTGTTCGCAATTCAGCGCCATGGCCAGCACACGGGCGAGCGTGGTCTTCCCCGTCCCGCGCGGTCCGCACAGCAGGTACCCGTGCGCAACCCTTCCCCTCGCGATCGCGCCGCGCAGCGTGTTGGACACGTGCGTCTGGACAGCGACGTCGGCGAACGACTTGGGGCGGTACTTTCGGGCGAGAGAGATCAATGTTCACTCGGCTTCGTGCTGCTTGTTTCTTTCAGCGTGTTGCGTCGGCTCCATCAGGGCAGCAGCAGGCAAGAAGCAAGAAGTAAGCAGTAAGCAGCAGTCAGTGGCAGTAGAAAGCCGCGAGCTCCTGCCTCAACGGCATCGGATTCCCGCGGCAATACTCCAGGCCTGACGAAGCGACGAAAGACACCGCGTGCCGCTGCTACCTTCGGGGTCCTGACGGAGTTGGCGGGCTCGCGCCCTTCGGGACCTGGAGCACTGGGAAAACTAAGCCCGGTTGCAACCTGTCGCGAGCGCCATCGCTCTCTCAACCAGAGGAGTCTGGTGGCCTCTTCCCCCATCCGGTCTTCAGCGCGGCGCCGACGTCATGATTGGCCAATCGGATGTATCGCCAAGTTCTCGCCACGCTTCATCGAGCGCGTCGAGCAGCGCCAGCGCCGCCGTCCGCGCTTCGTCTTCCGAAACATCCAGGTGAAGCACGATGCGAAGTCGCGTTGGGTTCCAGACGGACACGAGCACGCCATCGCGCGCCACCTTCCGCGCCACGTTGGCCGCATCCAGCCCCGGCGCCAGGTCCACCATCACGATGTTCGTCTCCGGGGGCATGACCGTGGCGGCGATCGCGCGATCCACCACGTGAGCGAAGTCGGCGGCGCGCGCATGATCCTCGCTCAGTCGGCTCAGGTGGTTCTCCATTCCGTACAGCGCCGCGGAGGAGAGAATCCCGCTCTGTCGCATCACGCCGCCGAGGCGCTTTCGAACCTCGTTCGTGCGATGAATGGTCTCGTCGTCGCCGGCAAGGACGGCGCCGGCGGGCGCGCCGAGTCCCTTGGAAAACGACACCATCACCGTATCGCACCACTCGGCGAATTCCGCCAGCGAGCTCCCGGAAGCCACCGACGCGTTCCACAGGCGTGCGCCATCGAGATGGACGCGGCAGCCACGCTCGCGCGCCACATCGTGCATGGCGCGCAGTCCGGCGACCGGCGTGACCAGACCGCCGGCGCTGTTGTGCGTGTTCTCGAGGCAGACCAGTGATGCCCTCGGCAGGTAGGGATCGAATGGACGGAAGGAGCGTGAGAGCGAGCTCGCGTCCATCATCGGGCCCTCGCTCCTCACCGTCCTGATCTGCACGCCGGACAGAGCGGCGGCGCCCGCCATTTCGCGCTCGACAATGTGCGCGTACTGATCGGCGTGAATCTCGGTCCCAGCCTCGCTCAACACCGAAATTGCGCACTGGTTCGCCATGGTCCCGCTGGGGAAGAACAGCGCCCGATCCTTGCCAAGGAGATGGGCGACTTGCTCCTCGAGGCGGCGCGTTGTCGGATCGCCGTCGAGATAATCGTCGCCGACCTCCGCGCTGGCGATGGCGCGGCGCATCCCGGCGGTAGGCCGCGTGACAGTGTCGCTTCGGAGGTCAATCAGCATGCCGTAAATCTGAAAGGACGCGACGGTCGGGTACAGATGGCGCTAGTGCCGTTCCAACTTGTTTCGCCAAGGCCTCAGAGACACGAGCCGGCTTGGAACCAACTTGGCGGGAATAGTTGGAACGGCACTAGATGCCGCGGTTCGCGTCGCGAATCTCATGGACGCGAGCCACCTCGCCGCCGATCAGAATGATGATCGCCGTGTAATACACCCAGAAGACAATGGACACGATGGTGTACAGCGTGCCGGTGTAAATCGTCGCCGGCGACAACACGCCGGTGAGTGCCGCGTAGGCGACGCGCGTCAGTTCGAACATGATCGACGCCACCATGGCGCCCACCAGGGCAGCGCGGGTCGGGATGCCGCGGACCGGGATGAAGCGATACAGCAGGAAGATCAACGCCACAATGAGGACGAACGCGAAGAGTCTTCCGATCGCGGATTCCAGGCCGCTCATCACCTCGGTGCGGAGCCCGAGATTCACGAACAACTGCACGCCGCGGGACGTCGCGATGGCCACGTATGCCGTCAGCGCGAGGTACGCGGTGACGATCAACGTCGCGACCACCGTCAGGCGGAAGTCAAACAGCTTGCCGGCCACGATACTGCGCTGCGTGCCGAAGTCGAGCACCTGACTGAGCGCGCTGCGCAACGCGCCGAACAGGCGCGCGGTGAACCAGAAATAACCGACGGCGCCCCAGATCCCGAGTGCCCCTCGGGACTGCAGGACGCCAGTGATCAGCTCATGCACCGATGCTTCCACGGCGTCGGAGTGGCTCGGCAGCAGCGTGTCGAGCAACTGATGCACCGACATCGCCGTTCGGTCCGGCGTCCCGTTCAGGATGGTCGCCAGGCCGGACATCACGAGTAGCGCGAACGGCAGCGCCGCCAGCAGGATGCCAAAGGCAACCCCACTGGCCAGGAAAAGCAGGTCGTCGTCCGCACTATGGTGCCAGATGCGCCGGAGGTAGTCCGCCACAGCGGCGCCCCACACCACGTGCCGAGGCGGCGGCGGCGGCGCCGCCGCGACTGGCGCTTCCGCGCCTGGCGGCGAGATCCTACTCAGTCGCCGCCGGCCTCGGGCTCGGTGCGGGTCGCCCGGGCCTCAGCCAACCGGCGCTCGAACGCGGACCGGGCGTCCTTGGCGGCGGCCTTACCGCTGCGCATGGCGTCGTTGACGTCCTGGCGCCGTTCGCGCAGGACCGTGCGAGCGTCCTTGACCCGCGACTCGAATTCGTCGCGGGCCTCGGCTATGGCTTCTGTAGCGCGCTCGCGCACGTCGCGCGCGATGTGTCCCGCGGTTCGCTGCGCGCGCCTGGCCGTGCGGCGCATGTTGCGACGCAGCTCGGCGCCGCTCGATGGGGCGAGTAACAGGGCGAGGCCGGCGCCGATGGCCAGTCCGGCGAGGAACACACCGGTGCCACCCCCATTGCGACGTTCGACGATCACCGTCGGCTCCTCTTCAAAGTTGCGAGACATGGCGTCACGGGCTGAAGGGTGAAGCAAGCGAGAGTGCTGCTTGCTGCTTGCTGCTTGCCTTGCGCTCAATCACTGAGGTCCGCGTCGTCAGGCGCCGCTTCCACCACCACGTGACCCGCGGTTCCGGGTGCGGGCCGATGGATCGCCATCGGCTTCACGTGACGGCGCACGGCAGCCTTCGTGGCGCCGACCGCAAGTTGTGTGAACAGGAACGTGAACTTCTCATCGTATGCCTTCGCCAGCCGTTCCCGGGTATCGCCGTCGAGGTCCCACAAGGCACGCTTGAACGGGCCCAGCGCCTTCTTGCGCGTCTTGTAGAAGAACTGCTCATCCGAATCGCCTGCTTTCCTTTCCTCTTTCGCGTTCTCGCCCAGCCAGGCATACACCTCGGAGCGGAGCGCGGGCGGCAACGCGTCGTACAACATGTTCTGAAAATTGGTCGCCAGGTGGATCTCGGCGGTTTCCGTCCGCGGAAAGTTGTGGAACGCCTCGTCAGGCAGCGTGGACGCGCCGTGCTGCACCGCGCCCGACAGCCCGTACTTCTCGCGAGCCACGCGCGACAACCGTTCCAGGGTCATGAGGTCGAGCTTGACGTCGGCAATCCTACCGTCGGCGAGGACGACCCCACCGTGCGACGTACCGGATTGGACACTGATCTTCGAAAGCCCCGCCACACCTGCGCCCTGTGCGTGGAGCGTGCTGTTGAAACCGTCCATGAAGGCTTCGAGTTCCTCCACCGTGCTGTTTGACGTACCGACCTCTCCGATTTCGCCGCCCACGGACACGGTCACTCCCGTCGGCTCCAGGGCACGAAGCGCGCGCGTGATATCGACGCACTCCTCGTAGTTGCGGCGCTGCTGCTCGGCCAGCGTCGATTTCGAGAGGTCCACCAGCGTGGAGGTGTCGACGTCGATGTTGTAGAACCCCGCGTCGATGGCCTCGCGAGCGAGCGCCTTCACGGCGTTCACTTCAGCGTCCCGGCCAGCCGCGTACTTCTTCGCATTCACCTGGAAGTGGTCGCCCTGGATGAACACCGGGCCGCGGAATCCCTCGCGCAGGGCCGCCGCCAGCATGACCGCGACGTATTCCGCCGGCCGCTGGTCGGTGTAGGCGATCTCGGATCGCGCGATCTCGAGGATGAACGCGCCGGCTTCGAGGCGATTCGCCACGCGGAAAATCGCCCGCGCCGTGTCGTACGCCATCCCACGCACGTTGATGGCAGGAACCGTGAAGTCCCCAACGGCGCCGCGGCCACGGGCAAGGTACAGGTCATGAATGGACGACGGTCGCACGCCAACGGCCTGACCAAGTTCCCAGATCAGCCACCGGGCGTGATCGCGCGAGTCCCCGGACCCGAAGACCGCATCACGCACCAGTGCGTCCATCGCCGGCCCCGCCAGCGCGGCTGGATCATGCACCGTTATGGTCCCATTCGACCGCGACGCGGCGCTGCCAAGGGCGGGATGGGCTTGAACGGTCGCCTCTTCGATCATCTCGTGACGCTCTCCGATTCGATGATTTCCTTCCCGAACAATGAACGGAAGCGCCGAGCCCGCTGAATCGGCGCGTACGGCAGTGGTTCCGGAAACTGGCCCCCGCTTCGGGCGGGGGCAACCCGGACTCACCCTACACGACGCGTCTGGGATCAGGCTTGGGGAGTGCGTCCCACGCGGCCAGGTCACTCTCGAATCCAGGGCGCCCGAACATCCCGTAGGTGAACCGCTTGCCAAGCTCCACTCCGGGCTGGTCGAAGGCGTTCACTCCATACAGCTCCCCCGCGAACGCGGTCGCGATTTCCAGCAGCATGATGAGCCCACCGATGTGCCAGGCGTCGAGCCGCTCCAGCGAGAGGGTCATGTTCATGCGGCCGCGCGCAGCCAGTGCTCCCGACGTCGAGCGTTGCTCCACCGCGAGCAATTCTCCGAGCGAGTGCCCGCCGAGGTAGGAAAGGTCCGGAAGCTCCGCGTGGATGACCGGTATGGCGAGGTCCGCGCCTCCGCCGGCTACGGTGAGGAAGGTGACGGTCTTGTCGTTAGGACCTTCCATGAAGAGCTGGACCTGGCTGTGCTGGTCGGTCGCGCCGAGCGCCGCGATCGGCGTTGGCCCGACGTGCGCACCATCGGACCGGACCTTTCCGAGACTCTCCGCCCAGAGCTGCACGAACCAGGCGGCCATGTCGCGCAGACCGTCGGCGTACGGCATGAAGACGTGACCACGGCGCCCCAGTTGGGTGTCGGCGAGCCACTGCAGGACGGAGAAAGCCCCGGCAGGATTCGTCGTCCACGTGTCGCTCTCGCACCGCCTGCGCATGTCGGCGGCACCGCGCAGCAGATCGGCGACGTCGACACCGGCCAGGGCGGCCGGGAGCAGGCCCACAGGCGACAGCACGCTGAACCGGCCGCCCACGTTAGGCGGTACGGCCATCGCCGGGATCTGTTCGTCCCGGGCAATTCGCCGCAGCGCCCCCTTCTCCGCGTCGGTCACGACGACGACATGATCCCGGGCCGCCCGCCCGGCGGCGTCGAGCCGCCCACGAACGACGAGGTACTGAGCCATCGTTTCCGCCGTGCCTCCGGACTTGGACGTCACGACGAACAGTGTCGCGCCGAGGTCGAGACGGTCCAGCAGTGACGCCATGGTCGCCGGATCCACGTTGTCGAGCACGTGGAGGCACGGGTGGCCATCGCGATCCGCTGCCGACATCGCGTTCCAGGCTGGAGAGAGCAGCGCCGTGCGGAGCGCGATGGGGCCGAGCGCCGACCCACCGATGCCCAGCACGACGACATCACGCACGCCGCGATCCGAAACCCACCGGGCGAGATCGAGACAGTGCCGCACCTGTTGCTCGTCGTCAGGCAGGTCGAAGAATCCCAGTTCTCCGCCCTTCCAGCGACGCCAGACGGCGGCCCTCGCGGCGGAGAATGATTCCTCGGCCAACGAGAGAGTTTCGTCGGCGATGCCCCCCGCGACGGCGCCCTCCGTCATGAACGTGTAGTCGAGCTTGATCACGTGATCGCTGTCGCTGGTTAGTCGACCTTCACCACCAACCCATCGAACGCCGGGCTGATTCCCCGTGGCAACTCGGCCTCGAGATCGGCGTGGAAGCTCTCGTGCGTGAGATGCGTGAAGTACGTGCGGTCGGCGCCCACCTGCTGCGCGACCTTGATGGCTTCGGGGATCGACAGGTGCGTGGGATGCTCGGTGCGCAGCAGTGCATTCACCACCAGCACCTTCGCGCCACGGAGTTTCTCCATCGCTTCCGGCGGAATCCGCTTGGCGTCGGTCACGTAGGCCAGCGCCCCGATGCGATAGCCAAACACCGTCGCGGCGCCGTGCGGTACCTCGATCGCGCAGACCTCGATGTCTCCGATCTCGCGCGTTTCGCCCGGCGCGAGCACGCGCAGCTGTCCTTCCGGCTTCGACGTCCCCGGCAGCGGACGCACGCGTTCGTCGAAGATGTAGGGGAAGCGCTTCGCAATCCGATCCAGCGTTCCCTCGGACCCATACATCGCCAGCGGCGCATCGCGACGCATGGTGAAGGCCCGGACATCATCCAGCCCCTGCACGTGGTCGGCGTGGTCGTGCGTGAACAACACAGCATCGATCCGGTCGATCCCGCAGGTGATCAGCTGGAGTCGCAGTTCCGGGGGCGTGTCGATGAGCAGTCGAGTGCCTCGATCCGTTTCCACGACGGCGCCAACGCGATTACGACGATCGCGCGGGTCCGGTGACCGGCACACCGGGCAGTGACAGCCGATTTGCGGAACGCCAAAGCTGGTGCCGGTTCCAAGGAAGGTCAGCTTCATACCACTTCAACCCTCAGCAGGTTGGTGGTTCCCGGAACGTCAAATGGCACCCCCGCGGTCACCAGCACACGGTCACCCGGCTTCGCCAGTCCGCGCTTCAGAATCTCCTCGCGCGCATACTCGAACATTTGCGCGTAGGAGTCGCTGTGTGGCGCCAGGGCTGGAATGACACCCCAGATGAGTGCGAGCTGGTGGTACGTGCGCTCGACCGGCGTAAGCCCGAGGATGGGCACGTCCGGGCGCTGTGACGCCACGATGCGCGCTGAAAAGCCGCTCTTCGTGAACACCACGACCAGCGGCGCTCCAAGCAGCACGGCCGCCGCGCGCGTCGCGGCGGCAATCGTCTCTTCGGTGGATGCGCCGATCTGCCCTGCCCGACGCTCCTCGCGCCGTGGCATCACTCCGCGACGCTCGATCTCGGCGATGATGCGGTGCATGGCTCGCACCGCGAGTTCCGGATACTGACCCGTCGCCGTTTCCGCGGAGAGCATGACCGCGTCGGTGCCATCGAGGATGGCGTTGGCCACGTCGCTCGCCTCGGCGCGGGTGGGACGCGGGTGCTCCACCATCGATTCGAGCATCTGCGTGGCAGTGATCACCGGACGACCCATCTGATTGGCGAGTCGGATCAGCCGCTTCTGAACGAGCGGGACTTGCTCGAACGGCAGTTCGACGCCCAGGTCACCGCGGGCAACCATGATGCCGTCGGCGTCTCGAATGATGTTGTCGATGTCGTCGAGCGCGCTGTCCTTCTCGATCTTGGCAATGACCAGCAGCCACTTGGGGATCAGCGCGCGGAGCGTCGCCAGGTCGTCGGCCCGCCTGACGAAGCTCAGCGCCAGGTAGTCGAGCCCCTGTTCCACGGCGAACTGCGTGTCGGCGCGGTCCTTGTCGGTAATGGAAGGTGCCGACACCTGCACCCCTGGCAGGTTGATTCCCTTGTGGCCGCGGACTTCCCCGCCGTGGAGCACGCGAGTCACGACCCGTTGCGCGCGGATGTCCAGCACGACGAGCTCGATCAGGCCGTCGTCGATGAGGATCCGGTCTCCGACCTTCACGTCCCGCGCCATGTCGGGATACGCGACCGGCAGGTCGCGCCCGCTGGCACCGCCTTCATCGCACAGAACGACCTCGTCGCCCGGCGCGACCGTCACCGGAGCGTCGAGATCGGCGACACGGATGCGCGGTCCCTGCAGGTCGCCCAGGATCGCCACCGGACGGCCGCGTTCCGCGGCCAACTGCCTGACGAGCGCGATGGTTCGTTCGTGGGTGGCGTGCGTGCCGTGCGAGAAGTTGATGCGGGCCACCGACAGGCCGGCGTCGAGCAGCGCACCAATCACCTCCGGCGAAGCCGATGACGGCCCCAGCGTGCAGACGATCTTGGTGCGGTCGATGGACTGCGAAGCGGATGGCGTCGCCGAAACCGTGGTGGTCATCCGTCAGCTGGCGACGAGCGACGCAGTCTTCCGGCTGAGGCCCGCGAGGAGTGAGTCGAACGAGCGCTGGAACGAAGCCACGCCTTCGGCCAGGAGCTGCGCGGTCACCTGGGCGATCGGAATGCCGGCCGCCTCCAGCGCGGCGAGGTCCGCTTCGGCGGCCGCGTCATTCGTGTCGACGGTGCGGGCGACCACCCCGTGGTCGCGGAACGCATCCATCGTCGCCGGCGGCAGCGTGTTCACGGTGTGGGGTCCGATGAGCTGCTCGACATAGATCACGTCGCGGTAGGTCGGATGCTTCGTCGACGTGCTCGCCCAGAGCGGGCGCTGGACCATCGCGCCCCTGGCGGCCAGTCGTTCCCAGCGCGCTCCCGAGAAGCGCTGCGTGAAGAGCCGGTAGGCCAGTCGCGCGTTGGCAATCGCCGCTCGGCCGCGGAGGGAAAGGAGGCGCTCGCGTTCCGCCGCCGAGGCATCAGAAGCCATGGCGTTCAGGCGCTTGTCGATTTCCGTGTCAACCCGGCTCACGAAGAAGCTCGCCACCGACGCGAGCCGATCAATCGGCAATCCCGCCGCGATCCGGTCCTCGAGGCCGGCGAGGTACGCCTCGATCACGCGGTCGTGTGCCTCGATCGCGAACAGCAGCGTGACGTTGACGTTGATCCCTTCGGCGATGAGGCGGCGGATGGCAAGTGCACCTTCCGGCGTTCCGGGAACCTTCACCATCACGTTCGGCCTGTCGACCGTATTCCAGAGCCGGCGGGCTTCGGCCACCGTGGCGTCCGCATCGAAGGCCTGCGAAGGCGACACCTCGATGGACACGTAGCCGTCCTGGCCTTCGGTGTCCGCGAAGACGCCGGCGAAGCGGTCGCAGGCCGTGCGAACGTCGTCCGTCTCGATGAGCTCGAACAGCTCGGCGGCGGTAAGGTCCGCCGGCGCAGACGAAATCTGCGCGTCGTACGCGGCGCCTTCCGCCAGCGCCTTCTCGAAGATCGTCGGGTTGGAGGTCATGCCGACGAGGGCGTCGCGCTCGATGAGGGTGGCCAGCCTGCCGTCGTGCAGCATGCCGCGATCGATGTAATCGAGCCAGACGGATTGGCCGGCCCGGTACAGGCGCTGCAGGGGATTCTCGTTCATGGCGGGTTATGGCGTGAGCGTGTGCCTGCCGATGCGGATCACTTCACGCGCCACGGCGCGCTGAACTCGCGGGTGCCCCACGCAAACCTGATCTCCCCGGCGGCCGAGCCGTCGGCGGCGGGGATGAGCCACATCGTGAACGTCTCGATTGGCGTCGCAAGCGTTCGGGATGTCAGTGCCGTGCGACCCAATTCAGTCGACGCATCGTACGGAATTCCCCACTGCCCGGTCTTGGTATTCACGATGAGCTTCCACGCGCCCGTGGCGGACGTCTCCGCGGCCAGCGTGTAGGCACCCTTGGGGACCGTCAAGGTACCGATGGTAAGATCGACATCGCTGCGTAGAGTTGTCGCCTCGTTCGCGCCGAGTCGCCAGACCTGGCCCAGATCGCCGGCGAGCGCGCCGTTCACGGTCCGTCCGCGCGCGTGTGGCTGACCGTAGTCGATGCTGATGGTGGGTGGCGGGTTCCCGTTGAACGTGAGCGTGGTCGTGGCTAGGCCGCTCGCCGCCGGCTTGAGGGGCTGCGCGTACGCGGGCGAGGTGCAGGTTATCAGGGTCGCCACGAGGGCAGCCAATCGGGTGCAGGACATGAGGCGAAGGGGGTCGTCCAGGGCGAAAGGGCGGCAGCCAGCGGGGGGGACGTCCACGCGTCGCCGTACGTCGGTGGCCGATCCCCCTCGTAACTCCATGAAAACTATCGAGCTTGGCCACTTGCCTCAATCGCGATCGCCTGGGGACCTCCCTGAGGTGGGGGTCTTGACTCACACCTGAGGTCGTGTTGCTGGCCCCATCGGCCAGCATTACTATTGAGCGCCGCAAAACGCCCTTTTCGGGCTGTCGAGCGGTTGACCGGCTGACTACCGGTCAGGAGAACGGAACCGCGTCGCACTCGTCAGGCGCCGACGGTTCAAGCCCGCGTGGGGGCGGTCTCACGCAAAGGGTGATCGGCTAGTACGGCTTGTCCGCACTCCGACCCACCATCAACACGACGGAGTGAAGGACATGCGTACGTCCGGTACGGTCAAGTGGTTCAACGAGGCCAAGGGCTTCGGGTTCATCACCCCCCAGGACGGATCGAAGGATTGCTTCGTCCACCACTCGGCGATCCAGGGAAAGGGTTTCAAGACCCTGACCGAAGGTGAGACGGTGGAATTCGATGTCGTCGAAGGGAAGAAAGGCCCCGCCGCGGAGAACGTGACAAGGATGGGCAAGTAGCCGAACTGCCGACCCACAATGAAACAGCCGGATCGTTGAACGATCCGGCTGTTTCACTTTTCGGATACTCTTGAATTGGTTTTCGGTCGATGGCGCTGAAAACTGCAACGGCCGGAAATGCGATTCATCGCGGATTCAGCGAATCAACGCGGACGAGGTCTTATGTGGGGTGCTCCGGAGGTGATTCGCCAATGTTCGGCGGTTACGTCACAACCTCGTCATTCTCCGCAACCATCCGCTTGATCCGCGGAGACTCGCCGTTCCGGGAGTTTCAAACCGCCGCGTGATCGCAGTTCCCGGCAGTTCAAACCGCCGCGTAATCCGGTTTCGAGTCATCGCGGATTCAGCGAATCAACGCGGACGAGGTCTTATGTGAGTGCACCACACGAGAGAATCGTGGCTTGGGGCCAAAATGCAGTAGAAGGCCAACCTGGAAGGACATTGCACGCACAACCTCGTCATTCTCCGCAACGATTCGCTCAATCCGCGGAGACTCGCCGTTCCGGCAGTTTCAAACCGCAGTGTGACCGCAGGTCCGCAGTTTTCGAAGCGCTCCATGATCCGGTTCTTCCAAACACAGGCGCCCTGGCCACGCGACCAGAGCGCTGAAACACACCGAGCAGTTCAGGTAACGAGGTCCGGTCTAGTCGTCGAATCCGGCCTCGCCATTCCCGGGATTCACGACCGCCCGCGACGCCGGCGCCGGCGCGATGATCCCTTCGTAGGTCTCCGTCGGAATGCGGAATCCGGCGGCGAGCTGCGGCTCGAGATCCTTGTTCAGCACCCGTCGCGCGACGTACTCGCCGATCACGGGACCCGACTTGAACGCCTCCGCATTGCCACCACCGGCGATCCAGGCGTTGGCGATGTCCGGGTGGCGGTCAATGACGAAGTTCCGCGACGAGCTCTGCTCGTAGTGGCACGCACGCGTCTCGTTGAGCGGCTGGTCCTTCATGATCGGGATGCGCTCGGCCAGGAAGTTGCGTGCGCGTTCCACAGTGAGTGGATCGACGTACCGGTCGCTGAGATCCGGATCCTGTTCCGGACCACCGACCACCTGCTGCCCGGCTGGAATCGGGGGCAGCGGGCCCTGATTGCCGCCGCCACGGCCTCCACCGCGTCCTCCGCCACCACCGCCACCACCACCGCGCACTCGAAGTCCGCGGCTATCGAACGGCAGCGTAGGCCAGCCGGTCACGCCGGGGAAGTTGAAGCTCGGCATGTTCGGGAACTCGAAGCGGTTGTCACCAAGCGGCGTCGCGAAATAGCAGACGCGCCCGATGGGCTGGCGCATGCGTGGACCCATCAGCCCCGGGAACGTTTTTCCCATCCACGGACCGAGGGCAAAGACGTACTGCTGCGCCTTCACCGTGTCGTGCGTGTTCAGGACGAGGCTCGCGATGCGTCCGTTTTCGAGCGGGCCCGGGTAGGCGCGCGCGATGACCACGTCGCCGCCGATCTTCTGGAATACCTCGGCCACGCACTGCGTCGACCGCCGCGCCCTGACGACACCCGCCTCATTCTCGTACAGGCAGGCCGTAATCCCGCGCAGGTCGAATTGCGGAAATTCCTTTTTCGCGATCTCGACGTCGACCGACTCGTGCTTGATCCCGTTCTTCACGAAGAGGTCGCGGGTCGTCTTGGTGAAGTTCTCCCATTCGTTGCGGAAGATGAAATCGCCGGTGGTGACGAAGAGCCGCATCTTGAGATCCCGGCCCCACTCGTCGTCCCACGCCTTCCAGCGCTGGATGGCGCGACTGGCCCACTGCATCCACTGCTCGCCCTGCGGGCGATCGCCGTAGGAGCTGCGCACACCACGTGTCTCGTCGCCAGACGTCGCGCGAGAATTCCCGGGGCCGTACGAATCGATCAGCACGACCGACGCGCCAAGCTTCCGTGCCCAGTAGGCGGTCCAGCCGCCGAATGCCCCCGCACCAATGACGGCGATGTCGTAGGTCCTGCCATTGATCGATGGACTCGGATACGGTCTATCGATTGTCGCGGCAGGGGTGGCTGGTGGCCCAGCGCCGATGTTCACCGAGCCGACGGCAAGGAGGCCCGCCTGGGTTCCAGCCGTCTTCAGAAAGCCTCGTCTTCCAATTTGGTCAGTCATGGCAACAACTCACGCCCAGGAACGAACACGGATCAACGGAAACACGCAGATCAGATCTGATCAGAAGTTGCAGTGCACAAATGGAAGTTGCCGTACCGTATGAATCCGCGTTCGCCGTCAGGCGCCTGCGTAATCCGTGTTCTGGTTGTTGAGGTATCTGGCTTTATCGTCTTGGCCAGACCACGCCCTGCACTTTCGGCACCCGGCCCATTCCCTTGTATACGAACTTCTGTAACCGCTTTCCCTCGTAAGTCTCCGTCGTATAGATGTTGCCGCGCGAGTCAGTCGCGATGCTATGCACCGCGAACCACTGCCCCGGCTGCCGGCCGCCGTCGCCGAACTGGGTCAGGATCTCGAGGGTCTGGCGCTCGATTACATAAATGCGCTCGTTCTTCCCATCGGCCAGGAACAGGTACTTCTGCGCCGGATCCTTCGAGAACGCGATGTCCCACACCGAGCCATCGCCTAGCGTCTTCGGCGCGATCCGCACTTCCTTCACGAACTTCCCATCCTTCTGGAAGACCTGGATCCGGTCGTTAGGCCGGTCGCACACGTACACCAGCCCATCACTCGTCGGCTCGGCGCAGTGCAACGGCGTGCGGAACTGGGGGATGAGCGCGGAATCCGGGCTGTAGGGTCCATAGTTCGAGTCGGACGGCACGTTGCCATACGCGCCCCAGAAGCGCTTGACCTTGCCGTTGTCCATGTCGATCACGGCCACCCGCTTGTGGAGGTACCCGTCGGAGACGTAGGCCTCGTTCGCGGCGTTGTCGAGCGACACTTTGGCGACGCGCCCGAAGTGTTCGGTCGACCGGCTGTTGCCCGCGGTGTAGCCGGGCTTCGGATTCTGCACCGGGACGGAATTCGGCACGCCGATCTGCATCAGCAGCTTGCCGTCGTGCGTGAACTTCAGGATGTGCGAGTCGTTGGTGCCGTTGCCGCCGATCCAGACGTTGTTCTTGCTGTCGATCGAGATGCCGTGGTTCGACCCCGGCCAGACAAACCCTTCCCCCGGCCCGCCCCACGAATTCACCAGATTCCCCTGGGGATCGAACTCGAGGACCGGCGGTGCGCCCTTGCAGCATTCGCTGGTCGGCGGCGAGGTGCCCGCGCCGTTCTCGGCCTCGTTCATCGTGTCCTGGCGGTGCACGATAAACACGTGATCCTGGGCGTCCACACCGACACCGATCGCGTTCCCCAGCACCCACTTGTTAGGCAGCGGCTTCGGCCAGAACGGGTCGACCTCGAACATGGGCGCTTCGACCGTCGGCTGCTGCGACTCCAGCGCCCGCTGACCCAGTGCCAGCGCCGAGACGACG
>DATCIJ010000130.1:0-44708 GCA_036507855.1 Gemmatimonadaceae bacterium
CCGCAACGTCAGCCGATGCCTCGTAGTCGCTCCCACTGGCGACAGGACATCCTGTGCATCCTCGCCTTCACCGCCGCATGTGGTGGCGGCGAACAGCGAATTACACCGAGCACGATCACCGATTCCGCCGGGGTCAGCATCATCACGAGCACCGGGAGCGTCTGGGGTGAGCGGGGTGTGCACGTCGATTCCAATCCGGTGCTCCGGATCGGCGCAGAACAAGCGGGCCCCTATCAGTTCAGCTTCATCTCGACGGCGCTTCTGCTTGAGGGAGGTGGCGTCGCCGTGGTGGAGCTGTCGGCGAACGAGGTACGTCTCTTCGACGCCGATGGTCGGCATCTCCGGTCCGTCGGCCGGCGCGGTCGAGGACCGGGAGAATTCCAGGTGATTTCCGGACTGTTTCGGAGATCGGGCGATTCACTTGCGGCGTACGATCAGATCGAGAGACGAGTGACGATTCTTCCGTTGGCGAGCGGCGAGCCCAGGGTGGTGCGTTCTCAGGCCGTTCCGGGGGCGCGGGGCAGCTTCGATGCCTTCGGTGCCTTCGGCGACGGCCGGCTCGTGCTGTACAACCCGGGCGGCGGCTTCCGGCCCGATCTCGAGCCGGGCCTCCAGTGGGTCACGACCGAGGTCGTCGTCCTCGACCCCGCCGACGGCGCGGCACGGACAATCGTGCGGCTCCCGTCGCGCCAGCAGTTCGTGCTCCCGGGCGGCGATACGAAAGTGCTCGCGCCAGCGCACGGTGCAATCCGGGCAGTGACCGAGGACGGATTCTACTGGGGGACATCGGATCGTTACGAGATCCGGTTCTTCGATACCGCAGGGAATCTTCGACGCATTCTGCGGAGGCCCGTGGAGCCACGCCCGGTGGTGCCCGCGATGATCGAGGCGTGGATTACTGAGAATCTGGAAGAGGTGCGACGGCGCGAGGGCGAGGCGGCGCTTCCGAGGTATCGACGGAGCTACGAGGAGGGGTCGTTCGGGGATCGGGTGCCGTTGTTCGACAGGGCGTTCATCGATGGCGACGCCAGGCTGTGGGTCGGTTCGTCAGAGTGGCCCGAGCGTCAGGCGGCGCCCGGCCGGTGGAGCATCTTCGCCCCGAACGGCACCTGGCTCGGTGACGTGGACGCACCTCCTCAGTTGCGAATTGTCGACTGCCGCGACGATCTCGTACTGGGGATCTGGCAGGAGGAGGGTGATGCGCCGTACGTGCACGTGCATCGTCTGCTTCGCCCATAGCACGGCATAACGAACGTTGGAGCTGACGAGCGGTCTGTCGGACTGTGGCGGCTCGCTTCGCTCGCTGCCACTTCGGTATAAATCGCTCGCAGCTCAACTCAGGCGGTTAGAGAGCCCCACCAAGGGTACGGCATGATGAAACGCCCTCACGTTCCAAAGGATGAATGGCAGTACCGCGATCGGAGCTCAGCGCTAGTCCGCAGCACGCTGCTGCGCCTGACCTTCGAGTTCGTCGTTGCTGCACGCGGGATTCCGGGAGTGGTGCGGATCGCGATTCTCGGCTCGCTCGTCACGGACAAGAGTCGGCCAAAGGATGCGGATGTCCTTGTGACGATCAAGAACGACGCGGACCTCGAGCGTTTGGCTCATGCCGGACGTCGGTTCCAAGGCCGCGCTCAGGAGATCAATTCGACCGCCGACATCTTCCTGGCTGACACGAGCTCACAGTATCTCGGTCGCATCTGCCACTACCGGGAGTGCTGGCCGCGAGTGCGCTGCCTGGCGCGGCACTGCGGCGCGCGCCCCCACGTGAACAACGACCTTGATGTGGTAAGTCTGAGCGCAATCCAAATCGCGTCGCCGCCGCTGGTCGTGTACCCGTACAGCGAGCCGTCGGTGACCGTGCCGAACGACGTGATCGAACTACTGCTTCGCCCGTTGCGGAATTCGGACTCAGCGGCGGCTTTGATTGTGTGCCCAGCATGACCGTTGACTTGGGAGGTGAAAGTCCTTCTGGGAAGCTGATCGCAGCGACCCGAGTGAACTGCAAGGTGAGACGCGCGAGCGACTCGCTGAAGGAAGCGGTGTAGCGAGACCTGCGGGACGACGTACAGAAACCGGATCCGAGGCGGGATGAACCAGGGTGAGCGGGCAATTGACCGCGAAACTCTTGCGATCAAGGGGCATCACGTAAATCCGGCGTTCGTGCAGGGACAGCCAACGAGTCTTACCTGGGGAGATCTCGCCTTATTCCTGAACGGGAGACGCTGGTCGGATACGACGGACTGGACGGAGCGAGAAGTCAGCAGCGGCCGCAGTAGCGACGGGCCTCGGGGAACGTGGACCGCCCCAGTCGTGAAGGGCCAAACGGAGAGGAGAGCGCGCCACTCGTGAATCTCGACACGGCCGGGCACCAGAGGTCCCTCGAACTGAGGGAGCTCCCGTTGGCGTCAAGGGGTGCAGCCCCAACGTGCCAGCGCAGCGGTGAAGCCACGTCGGCGGTCTGCGGAACCGGCAGCTCAGGGAGGGAATCTCGCCCGCGCGCTCAAGCGCGTGCGACAGAACAAGGGCAGTCCGGGGGTGGATGCCCGGACGGTGGACGATCTCGTCGTGGATCTCCGCGATCACTGGTCCGCGACTCGGGAGCAGCTGCTCACGGGCCGCTGCTGACGCTCATCCGTCGCTATCTGGAGGCCGGCGGGTTGGCTTCGGGCGTACTGATGGAGCGACACGACGGGACGCCGCAAGGCGGTCCGCTCTCGCCGTTGTTGGCGAACGTGTTGCTGGACCGAGTGGATCAGGAGCTGGAGCAACGCGGGCTCGCGTTCGTACGCTACGCCGATGACTGCAACGTGTACGTCGAGTCGAAGCGAGTAGCGGACCGAATCATGGAGGGCCTGATTGGCCTCTACGCGGAACTCAAACTGCAGATCAACCCGGCCAGGAGCGCGGTGGCGCCGGTCGTGGATCGGGCGTTCCTGGGCTATCGCTTTTGGCGAGTGGAACGGGGACGGATCGTGAAACGCGGCGCGTCACTGAAAGCACTGGCGACGCTCAAGGCGCGCGTTCGCGAGATCACAGCGCGGTCGCGTGGGTGGGGGTTCTCCGCTGTCCTACGAGATCTCCGCTCGTATCTGCGCGGCTGGAAGGCCTACTTCCGGTTGGCAGAAACGCCAAGTGAGCTGGCGAAGGTGGACGGCTGGATTCGGCGTCGCCTCCGTTTGCTCCGTGTCATACAGTGTAAGCACGGGCCGACGCCGTATCGCGTGCTGCGCGCGCCAGGACTTTCCCAACGCGCGGCCGCCTCAGCGGCTCGGCACTGTCGGCGGTGGTGGTCCACGGCGGGCCATCCTGCCACTCAGACCGCATTTCCCGCGTCATACTTCGATGGGCTCGGGATTCCGCGACTGAGTGCCCTCTGACCTCAACTGTCTGAACCGCCGGATGCGGACCCGCATGTCCGGTGGTGTGGGAGGGCAGTAGGAGGGATATTCTCTCCTACTCCCTATCCCGATTGACTCGTTCGCAGCTGAACTCGGGCGTTTAGACTGAACGTCCACCCACTTGGCATAGGCAGGGAGTTATCGCCAGAACCATGTCTCTCAGGTCCCGTTCCGCCGATGGCGAGCCGGCCATCGCGCTCCGACATGACTGGGACAACGCCAAGATCGCGGTGGTCATCTGCGACATGTGGGACACGACACAGTGTGTGTCGGCGGCTCGGCGAGTCGTCGAGATGGGCCCGCGAGTCAACGAGGTTGCGGCCCGACTTCGGCAGGACGGTGCGCTGATTGTTCATGCACCTGCCGGCTGTATGGAATACTACGCTGGCACTCCGGCCCGCGAGCGCGCGCAGCGGGCGCCTCCGGTCCAGTCGCCCGTGCCGGTTGCCTGGCACGATTGGGATCCATCCCGGGAGTCACCCCTGCCTCCCGCGCTAACGGATGATGCTCCCTGCTCCTGCGAGCCTGGTGAGCCGTGCACGACGGGCGGACCACCGTACGCGTGGACGCATCAGATCGAGTCTATCGACATCTCTTCGACCGACGCCGTTACTGACGAAGGCGAGGAGCTGTTGGCGCTCCTTGAGGAGGGCGGGATCGAGGACGTCGTGGTCATGGGTGTGCACACCAACCGATGTGTGCTTGGTCGTCCTTATGGCATCCGGCAACTGGTGTACTGGGGGAAGAGACCAGTGCTCTGCCGAGATCTGACGGACTCGTATCACCGGGATCCGCACGGCCATCTTGGGGGCAACGAACAGATGATCGCCCACATCGAGCGGTACTGGTGCCCCACGCTGACGAGCGACCAACTCGTGGGCGGCGCGCAGTTCCAGTTCCCAACGACCCTGCGATCCGACGCAGGGGGGTAAACAGGCGTTGCAGTTGGCAGGCGACGGGAGTGGCCGCGGCGTCCGGCGGACTTATCTTGCAGGTGGAGCCGCCTTCCACGGCCGCTTTGATATGATCGCCTGCAGCTGAACTGCTATCCGTCAGGCTGCCCATACCACACCTCCGCCTTCAGATCAATGCGTGGCAAGCCACCCGTCGCTCTATCCGAAGATGCGCGCAAGCACGCCATCGCGTCGATCCGTCGGTTCTTCCAGGAGGAGCTGGACCAGGATGTTGGCGACCTGAAGGCATCGCTCGTTCTCGACTACTTCCTCACGGAAGTTGGTGCGTCCGTCTACAACACTGCCATCGCCGACGCCAAGGCGTTCTTCACTGAGCGCGCCGCCGACCTCGGAGCCCTCTGCTACCGGGAGGAGTTCATGTACTGGCCCTCCGAGTCACGACGCGCGCCGTGAGAGCCACCTGGGATGCGCGACAGCCTAACAGGCGTTGCAGCTGGCTGGCGGGGCGGCATCTTTTTGTTCGCCTACAAGGGAACGCTAGTCGTTAGGCAACACCCGAGCTTTCGAGCGCAGCAAGGTGACGCTGGAGGACGATTCTGAGCACAACGCTGTATTGTCGCGCAATCCTCTTTGACTTGGACGGTGTGCTCGTCGACTCCAGGCCCGTTGTCGAGCGAACGTGGCATCGTTGGGCCGCGCGGCATGACATCCACGATCCCGGCCTTGTGCGTCGGGCGCATGGTCGCCGTAGCGTCGAAACGGTTCGCGCGGTCGCGCCGCACCTTGATCCCGCTCCTGAGGTGCGGTGGCTTGCCGAGGCAGAGCTTTCCGATGTCGAGGGGTTGGCGGCCATTCAAGGTGCGTCGCTACTACTCGCGGCGCTTTCGGAGGGCGAGTGGGCGGTGGTGACGTCAGGAGGCCGTGAGTTGGCCCTCCTTCGTCTGGAACATGTGGGACTGCCCGTACCGAGGGTTCTCCTTGCCGCCGAGGATGTGGACGAAGGGAAACCGTCACCCGCTGGGTATCTTCTTGCCGCTCGCCAACTCGGCTTCGCGCCCACCGAGTGCGTTGTCATTGAGGACACGCCCGCTGGCATCGAGGCGGGTCGGGCGGCCGGCGCTAAGGTTTTGGCGGTCTGCACGACATTTCCGGACGCTGACTTGGGTGAGGCCGACGCGGTGGTGGAAACTCCCGCAGTCGTTCGGATCGACCGCGGTGACGGGTGGTTGCGACTCAACCTTGGCACGTAGAGTGATGACGGTGTTGCGGTGGCGCAGTGACCTCGAAGCACTCGACACGCTGATGGGCCTGATTCTTCCAGCCTTCGTGTTGGCGACGGTCGCCATCCTGCTTTGGAGCGTCGTCGCGTCTCAGAAGCAGGCGGCCGAGCCGGCCTCGAGACGCGAGCGTCTGGCGGTTGGTGTTGCCGTCCTCCTTGGCGTCGTGGCCACGTTGTGGCTACTACTCGTCCCGAGTTACGCATGGAGGTCTGAGTCCCAGACGGCTGGCGGGTTCTCATCGAGCTCCGCGACGGGGGGTGTCGGCACCCTTCTTGAAGCCAATGGGCCTTCGGCGCTCATCCCCCTGCTGGTGCCGATCGCCCTGCTGGTCCCACCGGTGGTTGGTCGGCGGGCGGCGGCCCATCGTGCCATCACTCGTGCTTCCGCGATCCTGCTAACCGCGTTCGTCGTGGTCGCGAGTCTCTCCATTGGCCTGATGTTTCTGCCGGCTGCGATAGCCCTATGGGTGGCAGTACCAGGCGCTTCCTCCGCGGCGCGCCCGCCTAACAGGCGTGCAGCTGGCAGGCGAGGATAGTAGCCGCCGCGGCGGGCGGCGCTATCTTGAAGGTGGAGCGCCGCCAGTCCCGTGGTGGCATTTGCTGGATCGCCTGCAGCTGAACGCTTTCCGTTCGGCGGTTGGGACTGAGTCACCGTGACAGCTACCATTCGACCTCTGGAGCTACAGGACGCCGCTGATGTGTTCACGGCAGTCGACCGCTCTCGACCCGAGTTGTCGCGCTGGATGCAATGGTGTCGATCAAGCTACTCCGTCCTGGACGCCACGGAGTGGGTTCGCCAAAGCTGCACGCACCACCGTGCCGGGAGTGGCTATCACTTCGTCATTTGTGACGAGGCAGGCATGGTGATCGGCGTGGTAAGTCTTGAGAACGTTGAATCGGCTGCCGGCAGCGCCATGTTGGGATATTGGGTCGCAACCCCCGCCGCAGGGCGCGGTGCCGCGACTTCCGCCATTGCACAGGTCCTTACGTGGGCGTCCGGACACAGCGACCTTCGGAACGTGTGGGCGCTGATCGCGCCAGACAACGTCGCCAGCCGTCGGGCTGTGGAAGCCAACGGCTTCCGGCTTGTCGGCCCAGTCTCCCAAGCGAGTCCTGCGGCGCGGTTGCGCTATGAAGTCACTATTCGACATGAGCCAGCTGCCTAACAGGCGTTGCAGCTCGCAGGCGAAAGAAGGTGGCCGCCTGCAGCTGAACGCTGTCCGGTTAGGCTGATGCGTAGCTCGGCAACGCCTGGAGTGATATGAGGAAGCTCTTGATGCTGGTCTTCTCGACGATCGGCAGCGCTGCAGGTTGGTGGCTCGGTGCTCGAGTCGGCACGATGACTGCCTTCATCGTGAGCATGATCGGACTCGGCGTCGGGATCTGGGGTGGCGCCCGGCTCGCGGCCCGGTGGGCGGCATAGTCCGTTGCCGGGAACGACGCAGGGTAACGACGGCTGGTGCTGGTGGTCGCGCTATGGAAGCGGCCGCGGCCGGCGGTCCTATCTTGAGGGGGGAACCGGCGTCCGGGGTAGCATTTGTTATGATCGCCTGCAGGTGAACGCTATCCGTTCGGCGTCCACGAGCAACGTGCCACGGCGGATGATAACCTCGACCAAGGCCCGTGGGTGTCGAATGGCGCCGTCCTATTGGCGTGTTCCAGTGCGTTACCTGTTCCACCCCGCGATGCGCCCCCACTTGTGATCCTCGGCGGGTCTGCACTGAGTTCAAAGCAAGCATGCACCTACGGGCGACTTGACCCGGCATCCATCACGTCACAAATCTGGCGACAGGGACGCCGGATGAGCTACGATCAGGCGTCACTCGCCCCGACAGGAGCCCAATGCCGCCATCCAGGCCAACGGTCAGCGTCATCCTCGTTTCGGACTACGCCGCGGGTGGCAACAAGGGCTGGAACGACCTCCGCCACTGCCTCGCGGCCCTTGCGCACCAGGACTGCGCCGAACCGGCCGAATTCATCCTCTCCGAGAACACGCAGTTCGCCGACGCGATCCCACCGGACCTGCGAGACCTCCTGCCATCGCTCCGACTCGTCACATCGCCTAACGCTGGATCGTACGCGCTCAAGAACTACGGCGTCGCTCAGGCCTCGGCTGACCTTGTGGCCATCCTCGACGCCGACTGCAGTCCGGCGCGCAACTGGCTCACCAACCTCATTGCCGCCTTCAGGACGCATCCCGAAGCGGCCGCGATCAGTGGGCGCACGACCTACGAAGGCCGCACGTTGTGGGAGCGAACGCTCGCCCTGTTGTCGCGGTCCTACCTGGACACGGTTCAAGAGGGGACTGCTCAATTCATCTCGAACAACAACGCCGGGTGGAAGCGATCCGTCTACCTCGAGCACCCGCTTCCGACCGACGCCGGACCGTTTGCGGCGCGAATCCAGTCGGAATCGGTTCGGCGGGAGGGTGGAACGCTCCGCTTTGATCCGTCAATTCGCGTCGTTCACGAGTTTGAAGGCTGGGGCATGGAGGCCGATATCAGGCGCAACACCGGATTCGGCACAGTGATTACCCGGCTTCGCGACCCGCGACTTCCGTACGCCAGGCTCATCAGGATGGGCCGCGCCGCGATTCCAGTGATCGCCGCGGGTAAGACGTGGAACGCCTGGCGCGACTGTTTCCGATGCTGGCGCGTGTACGGCGTGCGCGTCCACGAACTGCCGCTTGCCCTGGTGCTGGCGCCGCTCCTGATTGGCCTGGAAACGCCAGGCATGTGGGCTGCCTACGGACATGGCGGCATCACTGATTCGTCGTATCGCTGACTACGACACTGTCATGCGCATCCTGATGCCGTCGATCGTTGATCCACAGGTTGCGCGTAGCGGGGCAGCCACGGTCACGCGCAACCTGGTTCACCTGTTGGAGGCGTCTCCGCTCCGTGCCACGGTCGAGTGTGTGACGATCCCACGGACCACCGATGTTGCTCATCGCATTCGCCAGGCCGCGGCAATCGCGCGATCATTGGTCTCGGCGTTGCCCGCCAAGGTGGCGTATACGTATTCGCGCGGCTTCCGCTCTCGGGTGCTCGAACGGGCAACACCGGAGCATTCCGACCTGGTCATGATCAATGGTTCCGATCTGCTCTGGCTTGAGCCTATGCTCCCGGCCGAACTGCCTCGCGCCCTGGTCGTGCACAACATCGAGTACCTGCTCTTTGCGTCGCAGGTCGAGCGGATGCGCGGCGGCGTGCCCGCGGTGCGCAAGCTGTTGCAGCGCGAGTATCGGCGCCTCAAGCACCATGAGCACGAGGGCCTGCGCCGTGTGGGCAACGCAGTCTTTCTGTCCACGGTCGATGCCGCACTCGTACACGCCGCCGGGGTGGCGTGCACGAGCATTGTCGTACCGCCGCTGTTCGGCGAGAGAGTGGTGAGGCACGAGCGGCCGTTGCGCACGGGCGAACGACTCGAGCTCGGCTTTCTGGGAAACCTTCACTGGTGGCCCAACCGCGAGGGGCTGTCGTGGTTCGTCCAGGAGGTTCTCCCGCGCATTGCCCGTCCGGTGCACCTGCACGTCTTCGGAGAGGGTCGGGTACCCGGCGTGGCGGATCAGTCGCGATTGACGCGGCATGGTCCGATCGCGGACGTGACGCAAGCCTGGGAGCGGTGCGACCTGATGATCTGTCCGATTCGCTCGGGTGGTGGCGTGTCGATCAAGCTGGCCGAGGCTGTGTTTCACGGACTCCCGACGCTCGCGACCTGTTTTGCCACGCGCGGGCTTCCGTTAGGCAGTGACGCGGGGCTGGTCGTGCGGGACGAATCGGACTGGGTCGCCTATCTGGACACCGTGGAGGTCACCGCACTCCGAGGGCGGCGGATCCCGGAGGAGCTCTCGCGTGCTTTCACGTTCGCCGAGCACCGCGACCGACTGCAGGAGTTTGTGCGAAACGTGGTTCAGCGCGCGGCAGTGTTGAAAACGGCCTGACTGCCTTCATCAAACCCATGCATGCGCTTTGTATTCTCTCGGAGCCTGCGCGGTTGCGCGCCTTCGACGAGAACGCGACGGCGATGCAGCGCCAACTCGATGCCATCCGGCCGGACTGGGCGACCTCAACTCCCGGGCCGAAAGGCGTATCGTCGCGTTGGCCAATTAGAATGAGTGGTGCACAGTCCGCGGGCAGCAGGAGTCATCACTTGACTGATGGACGCAGCGGGTACCGCGCGGCGATAGGAGCCTTGAGCCTGGTGGTGGGCCCGGCGCTCATGAGAGCCGGGGACCTCATGCGCCCGCTCCTCCAGACCTTTCAGTCGCTCAAGGTCTTCATGGCGCTGGTGCCGGGCCTGCTCGCGTTGTTCGCCGGCGTTGCCCTTTTCGTGGCACCGCTCGCGTCCCACGCGGGTCCGTTCCGGTGGCCGGCGCTCCTTTTCGCCCTCGGGGCAGCGCTGATCCTGGGCGAGATCATCCTGGCCGAAGTCCTTCTCAGCCAGATCGGAAACGTCATCATCCTCATTGCCGGAACCGCGTTTGCGCGGTGGTTGCTCCGGGACGACGCGCGTTCGACGAAGGTCAGACCCGAGACGCTATTCCGCAACTGAGATTGGCAGCAGTACGAGCCCGGGAGGCTGGAAATGAAAGCCGTCTTCAAGACCGCGATACCGTACGCCGACGATGCACTGAATCTGCCCGTCAAAGACGTCAAGTCGGCGATCCCATTCTACGAGCAGACGTTCGGGTTCCGCATCGTGTCTCGGCAGACATCACCGCATTCGGCGGCCATCCTGGCGCGCGATGATATCCGAATCGGGCTGGCAGAGAACGGCGGGGATCCCACTCAAGAGGGTTGCGTCTTCGAAGTGGACGACATCGAAGCGGCGTATGCGGAGGTCAATGGCAAGCCAGCGGGGCCCGGGGCGATCAAGTTCCATGAGATCCGCGGTCGGCGACACCGCACCTTCTTCGTCGTCGCGCCCGATGGCTTGTGCTACATGATCGCGCAGTCAGCCGATTGAAGCGTCAGGTCACGTCACCTCGGGAACGCCACATGACATCACCAGGGAGTCTTCGGCTCGTCGAAGAAGGGGGAGTCCAGGCGATCGAAGGAACGCCTGGAGAGCCCTTCATGACGAGCATCGACGATGCCACGCTTACCCTGGAGGCGTGCTTCTCCAACCACGTTCGAACCGCCCTTCCTTATGCGGAATCTGACGGATGACTTCTTCGACCTGAGCTCGGGCCAGGCGGGAGCCGTGCTGCAGAACCTTCCGAACTACGGCGTTCGGCTTGCGGTCGTGTGTCCGGCCGGCAACGCTCGCTTCAGCACTCATTTCGCAGAAATGGTCGCTGAAGAGCGCCAGGGGCGCTCCTTCGGAGTATTTGTGAGCCGCAGTGCGGCCTGGGACTGGGTGAGGCAGTAGAAATCTTCGAATGCGCCAGAGCCAGCCACCCCTTCAGCCGCCGGATAACATGAGCGATTACATCCCTGTGCGGTCCACGGGTGACGCTGCGCATGCAGTACCTGATGTCGGGCGTCCATGTCTCTGGTGAAGGGGGTTTGTCGATGACGGACAAAGGGCAGATCATCAGCGATGCGTTCCAGCTTTTCCTCAAGGAGAGCCCGAAGCATGCGCAGGCCTGGATGAACGCGGTTCAAGGCCTGAGCGAAGCGAGTGCTCTCGACGCGAAGACCCAGACGCTGGCTTACCTCGCGGTTCTTGCGGCGCTCCGCCTGGAAAGTGGAGTGCCGTTTCACGTCGCACACGCACGGGAACTAGGCGCGTCACGCGACGAGGTCATCAGCGCGATACTGGTTGGCTTGCCAGCAGTCGGCCACGCGGTCACACAGGTCTTGCCCGCGGCATTGCGGGCATACGATCAGCAATAGTGTTGAGCGCGCGCGTTGCCTAACGCGCCTGCGAGGCGACGGCAATCGTTGGACCGTCTGCAGTTGTCCTATCCGTTGGCCAGCCGAGAAGAAGATGGCGCGACTCTGGTGGTTGGTCGCGTTGGCTGTCGGTCTGCCGGTGGTCGTCTTCAACTACCTGCTGCACGCCAACCTCGGGACCGCGATGTCGCTGATCTTCACGTTCGTGGCGGGCGGGGTCGGCGCGGCTGTTGGTCGGGCAGTAGGTCCTGCGGAGTCGCCGAGCCAGCGCTGAGCCCGTCCAACTGGCGGGTGGCTACGGACCTCGTCGACAGGGCATCAGGTACCTCTCATTCAGGCGACACATGTGCCTCACCCGACTCTTCCTCACGGCTTTCATCACCATCATCGCCGTGGGCTGCACCCAGGGATCAGATCAACCAGGCAGCACAGATTCCGAAGCCTCTCTGCAGAAGCCGGCGCTCGCGTGGGCGATAGTGAAGAACGGATCCAGAGCCTGTACTCCGGTCATGTGACGGTCGGTCCGCACAAGTACACGGATGGCCACTATCTCGCGGTTGTTCCGACCGATCCGGCCGATAGCGCCTTCCGAATCATCTTCGAAACCGAGAACGGGCGAGTAGTGCGGTACCTCGCCGGCCGCAGGCCGCCGGTGGAGTACGTCGAGCGGTGCAGTTGATGTCGAGCGATGCTTGACGCGTCGGTCATTCGCCTGACAGCGGGCCAGCAAGAGCCCCTGGAAGAGCGTTCCAGCTCATTGGAGACCGCAACTCCAGGCACCGCACCTCGGGAATGCGGTTGCCCCGGCTTCTCCAGCCCGGGTAGACTTCCCCGTCAGCGCTACCGGCACCTTCCGACCCGCCATGTCACGACCCATTCGCGTTCTGATCGCCAAACCTGGCCTCGATGGCCACGATCGCGGCGCAAAAGTCGTTGCGGCCGCGCTCCGGGATGCCGGGATGGAGGTGATCTACACAGGCCTGCACCAGACGCCCGAGATGATCGCCACGGCGGCGGTGCAGGAGGACGTCGACGTGATCGGCCTGTCGATTCTGAGCGGAGCCCACATGACGCTGTTCCCCCGCGTTCGCGCGCTCCTGATGGAGGCCGGGCGCGATGATGTGCTGATCACCGGCGGCGGTATCATCCCCAAAGAAGACATGGATGCCCTGCGCCAACAGGGAATCGGCGAATTGTTCGGCCCGGGCACTCCGACTTCCGCACTGATCGCTTACATCCGCCAGTGGTTCGAAAGCCGGCAGCAGCAACGAGCGTGACCTCGCGGCTGAGAGAGCTCAGCGCCCAGGTCCGTGAGCTGGAGGACCGCGTCAGGGCAGGCGGCGGTCCGGAACGCGTGGAGAAGCAGCACAAGCAGGGGAAGCTGACCGCTCGCGAACGGGTCACACGGCTGTGCGACGAAGGAAGCCGCTTCCTCGAGATCGGCCTGCTGATGGCCTATGATCAGTACGACGGCGAGGCGCCGTCCGCCGGCGTCGTCACCGGCGTCGGCATCGTGCATGGTCGCGACGTCGTGGTGGTGGCCAACGACGCGACGGTAAAGGCGGGATCCTGGTGGCCGGAGACCATCAAGAAGATCCTGCGCGCGCAGGAGATCGCCATGCGCTGCCGCGTGCCGATCATCTATCTCGTCGATTCGGCGGGGGTGAACCTGCCGTACCAGGGTGGCGTCTTTCCAGGCCAGTACGGCGCGGCGCGGATCTTCTACTACAACTCGATCATGCGCCGCTACCTGCGCGTGCCACAGTTGGCGGCGGTCATGGGGCAGTGCGTGGCCGGTGGAGCGTACCTCCCGGCGCTGTCCGACGTAATCGTGATGGTGAAGGGGACCTCGTTCATGGGACTCGGCGGGCCGAATCTCGTGAAGGGCGCGACCGGCCAGGCGGTGGACTCGGAATCGTTAGGCGGCGCCGTGATGCATACCGAGATCTCCGCCGTTGCGCACTACGCCGTGGATGACGATTCCAGTTGCCTCGCGAAGTTGAGGGAGCTGGTGGAGCGGTTGGGCCAGAAGCCAGAAGCCAGAGGCGAGAGGCCGGCAACGCCGAGTCACGAGTTGTACGACCTGCTTCCGGCCGACCACCGCATGTCCTACGACATGCACACCGTGCTTCGCGCCATCGTCGATGGCGGAAAGCTGGACGAGTTCCAGGAGAACCTGGCGCGCGAGATGATCTGTGCCGACGCAATGATCGGCGGGATGCCGGTCGGCGTCATTGCCAATCAGCGGGGCCTGGTGAAGGGACGTGAGGGCGAGAAGCCGCGGTTCGGCGGGATCGTCTACGCCGAAAGTGCTGACAAGGTCGCCTTCTTCATCGATCGTTGCGATCGCGAAGGCATACCGCTGCTGTTCGTCCAGGACGTCTCCGGCTTCATGGTCGGCCCAGAAGCCGAGCAGGAGGGCATCATCCGGTCGGGCGCGCGATGGGTGGAGGCGATGTCGTGTGCGCGCGTCCCCAAGCTCGTGTTGACCATCAATCACGCCTCGGGGGCTGGCTATTACGCGATGGCGGGGCAGGGGTTCGACCCCGACTTCATCTTCACGTGGCCCACCGGACGGATGGGGGTGATGGAGGGGGAGTCGGCGGTGCAGGCCGTTCACGGCCCGGCGCTCGACAAGGCGGCGCGGGAGAAGCAGCAACCATCGCCCGAGGTTCAGGAGTCGATTGAGGCCATGCGCGAGGACTACGAGCATCAGCTCGACGCGAGGTATGCGGCGGCTCGCGGCTATGTGGACGCGATCATCCATCCCGAGGAAACGGCCGAAGTGCTGGTCATGGCGCTCCGCACGGCGCTGCATAACGAGGGGCCGCACCTGGGCGCGTTTGTCCTGCCTCCACAGCCGGCTCCGGCCAGGTGACCGCAACCACGCGCGCAAAGATCGCCCTCGCCCTGGCCGGGCTCGTACTCTTCGGAGCGGGGGTGCGACTGGAGCGCACGGAATTGCGGTGGGCCGGCCTCGCCGTCGTGATTGCGGCCTGGTTGCTGCGCTTCGTGCGCCCGCGGAATGCCGGCGAATCCGAGGGGCCGCCGGAGTAGCTTCAGGTCCGCGCTCAGCGAGCGGCGACCGCCGCTTCTGACCAACGCCCAGCCCCAGCCCCAGCCCCAACATTCAGCACTCGTGCCCCAGTAAGTAGCAAATGGTCCTGGCACCCAGCACTCTGCAATAAGCGTGTTCACGTGATTGAGCTTCTCGCCCCCGCCGGTTCACTCGACGCCGTTCGCGCCGCAATCGCCAACGGCGCCAATTCCGTTTATCTCGGCGTCGAGCGGTTCAACGCCCGCGACGAAGGCGCGCAACTCACCTTCGATGAGCTCGATCAGGCCTGCGCCATGGCGCGGGCGCGAGGTGTGCGGATCTATCTCACGCTCAACGTGCTCCTCAAGCCCGCCGAACTTCAGGACGCGTTACTGCTGCTCGGCGAGGCGATCGATCGCGGCGTGAGTGCGGTGATCGCGCAGGACCTTGGCTTCATCAGGCTCATCCAGCGCGTGTATCCCGGCTTCGAGATCCACGGATCGACGCAGATGACAGTGCACGATGCCAGCGGTGCGCAGCTCGCCCGCGACCTCGGCATCGAGCGCGTCGTCATGGCGCGCGAGAACACGCTCGACGACCTGCGCGCGGTGAGGGCGGCCGTTCCGGAGCTTGGCCTGGAGTCATTCGTGCATGGGGCGTTATGCATCTCGTACTCGGGCCAGTGCCTCATGTCGGGCATGATCTCCGAGCGCAGCGCCAACCGTGGATCCTGTGCACAGTCGTGCCGGAAGGATTACATCCTGAGGGACGACGCCACCGGCGACACGCTCGACCGCGGGTTCCTCATCTCGGCGAAGGATCTGGCGGCGCATGATATCCTGCCTGACCTGGCCGACATCGGGATCCAGTGTGTGAAGATCGAGGGGCGGAAGAAGAAGCCCGAGTATGTCGCGATTGCCGTCGAGCGTTATCGCGACTTCATCGATACCGCCGCTCGCGACGAGCGTGCTCCGCACACTGAGGCGGAGGTGCAGCCGCTCGTGCAGATCTACAGCCGTGGCTTCACGACCGGCATGTATCGCGGCCGAGGTGGACGTGACTACGTGACCCGGCTGCAACCTGACAATCGCGGCACGGAACTGGGCACCGTGGTTGGGTTCGAGCGCGGCGAACTGGTGCTCGAGGTGAGCGAGACCGTTCGCGTGGGAGATGGACTCGGTTTCGAGCCACCTCCGGGAGTAACGGCTGCCAGCGTCGGCTTCTCGGTTGAGGAAGTCCGCACGGTTGCGACGCGCAACGGCGTCGTCAGGCAGTCGATCCGCGCCCGGACTCGAGTTCCAGTGGGCTGGCGCGTGGTGCGCAGCTCGCAGGCTGCGCTGCTGGAGCGTGCCAGGGCCACGTTCGCGAGCATCGAACCCGCCGCGCGTGCTCGCATTCGCCTGGACGTCCGGGTAGCCGGAGTCCCCGGCCAGCCCCTGCGAGCCGTATTCACCGCCGACGGGCACGAGGTCGCCGTGCAAGGGAGTATGCCCCTCACCCCGGCCATGGCTCATGCGCTCGATGATGCGAGACTGAGAGACCAGTTCGGGCGGCTTGGGACCACCCCATTTGCGTTAGGCTCCGTTGACCGTGCGGCGCTGGCCGAGAGACTCTTCGCCCCGGTGAGCGAGTTGAATCGCCTCCGGCAGCAGGCGGTTGATCAGCTGATGGTGCAGCGGGATTGGGCGGAGTCAGAACGCCTTCGAGTGCGCGCGGCGACCGTGCGGGCAGCTGTGGAAGAAGTCACAACGAGTCGACCGGTGGCGAGCCACGCCCCTTCACCCGTGAGGCTCGTGGCCGAGGTGTATCGCGCCGAGGACGCGCGTGAGGCGGCCGCAGGCGGGGCGACCGAGGTCGTGCTGGATCCGTTCCTTCGTCATCCATCGCCGCCGGCGAGCCGCGTACGCGCGCTGGCGGCCGAGTTGGCGGAACAGGGAGTGGGACTGCGCCTGCGGACGCCGACCATCGTCAGGCCTGAGGATCGCCCCTCGCTGGACAAATGGCTGGCGCTGGACCTTCCGATACTGACGGGGCACGCTGGGCTCGCGTGCGAACTCGCGGCTGCAGGTCGCGACGTGGTCGCCGACTATGCGGTCAACTGTTTCAACCAGCACACCGCAGCGGAGTTGTTGGCGCGCGGCCTTCGCGAGATAACGGCGTCGGTGGAGCTGACCATCGACGAGTTGCGCGAGCTCAGTGCTCCGTGGCACGGAGCCGGCTTCGGAGTGCTCATCTACGGGCGCCCCGAAGGGATGACCGTCGAGCACTGCGTGCTCTCGGCGGCGTTCGATCGGCAGCCGACGACGTGTCGCGACCTGTGCGTGAAGTCGCATCCCGTGGTGACCCTCACCGATCCGACCGGCTACAGCTTCCCCGTCGCAACTGATTCCGATTGCCGGAACCGGCTGTTGCACTCGCGGCCGATCGAAGGCTCGGAGTTCATTCCGCGCCTGATGGACATGGGGATCCGGTCGTACCGCGCGGTCTTCAACGTGCCGGGTGAGCCGATCCGCGACCTCATCGGCGCCTACCGGGTGGCGTTAGGCATCGGTGGCACCGCGGCAGTGCCTCGCAACCCGCGGCAGCTGGTCGGTCAGGCGTTCACGCGCGGCCACTTCGTGAGGCCGGTGTAGGCAGCCAGGGGTCGCTCACCAGCCACTACGCCGAGTGAAGCAAAGCGTCAAACGCGGGCTCGGCCCGGCGACCACCTGCTGGCCGTCACCCGGCGTCGGGTGCAGGTTACGCTCCACCGTCGAAGCCCACCCGCACTCAAGCACCCATGCATCGCCGTACTGAAATCGCACTCCTGGCAGCCGCGCTCCTCGCCGCCTGCGGCCGTGGGCCCACGTACGACCTCGTGATAGCGAACGGCCGCGTGATCGATCCGGAGTCCGGACTGGACTCCATCCGGCACGTCGGCATTCGCGGCGGCACTGTGGAGGCGATCTCGCCATCGCCCCTCAACGGCACTCGCGTGATCGACGCCACGAACCTTGTCGTTGCTCCTGGCTTCATCGACCTGCACGAGCACGGGCAGAACGACGACTCGTACGCGCTCATGGTTCGCGACGGCGTGACCTCCGCGCTCGAATTGGAGGTTGGTACGGCCGATGTCGCGCCCTGGTATGCCGCACGCGAAGCTGGCCAGCTCGTGAACTACGGGGTGAGCGTTGGCCACATCCAGGCGCGCATGAAGGTGCTGGGCGATCCCGGCAAGGGCCTGCTGCCCACCGGCGTTGGCGGGAGCGGATCGGCAACCGAGGCGCAAATGGCGGAGATGGAAGGAATCCTCCGCAGAGGACTCGCCGAGGGGGCGGTCGCAGTCGGGTTGGGCAGCGCCTACACGCCCGGCGCGACCATGGCCGAGATCGAGCGGATGTTCCGCGTGGCCGCCGAGGGCAACGCGTCAGCGCACATCCACATGCGGAACGCCGTAGCGGGGCTCGATTCGACCATTGCCGCAGCCGCCGCGGCGGGAGCGAAGCTCCACGTCGTGCATGTGAACTCGAGCGGAGACACGAACCTTGTCGCGTTTCTCGAGCACATTCAGGCTGCGCGCGACAACGTCCAGGACGTGACGACCGAGGCGTATCCCTACGGCGCGGGGATGACCGAGATCAGCTCCGCACTGTTCGACGACTGGAAAACGTGGCCAGACGAGAAGTTCGCCCTCCATCAGCTGGTGTCCACCGGCGAGCGGCTGACGAGAAAGACCTTTGGCGAAGCCCGCGCGAAGGGTGATGCTGGTGCGACAGTGATTATCCACGGTCGCGGCGAGGAGCAGACCCGCACCGCGATCCTGAGTCCGCTGTCGATGATCGCCAGCGATGGCTTTATCGAGAACGGCCGCGGCCACCCCAGGACGTCGGGCTCCTACTCCAAAGTGTTGGGCAAGTACGTCCGCGAAGAAAGCGCGCTTTCGTTGATGGACGCACTTCGCAAGATGACGCTCATGCCCGCGCAACGGCTCGAGGCGCGCGTGCCGGGCATGGCCAACAAGGGACGCGTCAAGGTCGGCGCGGACGCCGACCTCACGATCTTCGACCCCGCCACGGTGATCGATCGGTCGACGTACGAGGACGCGACCATTGCCGCCGCCGGCATTCCCTACGTCATCGTCGGCGGGCAGGTCGTGGTGGACTCTGGTCGTGTGACCAGCGCCAGGCCGGGAAGGGCGATTCGCGCGCTGGTAAAGAGGTAGCCGCCGCGCAGCCTCCCGTTTGACGGAAATTGGGGTCAGAGTCGAATTTCCGGTCGCGAATGGAGTTTGACCTGATCCCAACTTACAAATTCGACTCTGACCCCAATTTCCTGACCCTCCTCACTCCTCACTCTTCACTCTTCACTACGGCTGGGGGCTTACCGCCTTCGCGCGCGTCCCCCGATAGTGCTTCACGAACCACTCGCGGAGATACACCTGGGTGCGGAGGAAATTCGACGGCTTGGACGTCGTGCCGTGCCATTCATCGTTGAAGCGGATCATCGCCGTCGGAACCTTCTGCACCTTCAACGCCTCGTAGAACTCCTCGGTCTGGCTGATCGGCGTCCGCAGGTCGTTCACGCCAGTCATCAGCATGGTCGGTGTCTTCACGTTGCCCGCGTACATGAGCGGTGAGCGGCGCAGGTGCTCGCTCGGGTCCTCCCACGGCATCTTCTCGAAGTTGCGGTACCATCCGGCGCCATCGGTGGTGCCGACGAAGCTGATCCAGTTGATCACCGGGCAATTCGATGACGCCGCGGCGAAACGCGTCGTGTGCCCCACGATCCACGCCGTGAGCACTCCGCCGCCGCTGCAGCCATACACGAACATGTTCTGGTCGTCGATGTACCCCTTGGCGATCACCTCGTCGACGCCCTTCATCAGGTCGTCGAAGTCCTTCCCGGGATAGGCGTTCTTGATCGCGTTGCCAAAGGCGCTGCCATATCCCGTGCTGCCGCGGGGATTGGTGTAAAGCACGACATAGCCGTTCGCGGCGTGCTCCTGGTAGCCGAAGTTGAACCCCACGTTGTACATGCTGTGTGGTCCACCATGGATCGTGAGCATGAGCGGGTACTTCTTCGTGGGATCGAAGTCCGGCGGCTTCACGATCCAGCCCTGGATGCGGTAGTTGTCCACCGAGGTATACCAGATCTCCTCGACCGCGCCGAGGTTCTTGCCGTAGAGGATGTCGCCATTGACGTCTGTGAGGGCACGAATGTCCTGCGCCCGCTTCACATCGAAGGCAACGATGTCGGCCGGATCGCTCGGCGATGTCAGTGTGCCGACGGCGGTGCCGTTGGCATGGATGTCAGAGACCGCGAGGACGTGCTTGCCGTCGGTGATCTTCTTCGACTGACCGGCGACGCTGACGAAGTGGAGGTTCTGCGAACCTTCGCTCTGCACGGTGAAATAGAGGCCGCTGTTGTCCGCCGCCCACGTCAGGCCCTGCGGCGAACGATCCATGTCGAGCAGGAGCTTCGACCCGGAGCCATCGCTGTTCATGAGGTAGAGCTTCGAGTCGGTCCAGGTGTCGTCGGACTTGTCGTAACCGGTATAGGCGATGAGCAGACCACTGGGTGAAATGGCGGGATTCCCATCTGGCCCGGAGCGCGTCGTAAGGCGCTTGATAGTTCCAGTCGCCACCTCGACCGCGTAGATGTCCGACTCGCGCCACTCGTACTCGGCGTCCGGAACTCGCGGCCCGGCGCCGTAGACCAGCCATTTCCCGTCGGGCGTCCAGGCAGCGGCGCTGGCGCTCCATTCTCCGCTTGTCACCTGCCGCGGCGTCCCGCCGTCCGCGGGAACCACGAAGAGGTGCTGCACGGCATCGGCAGTGAAGCCCTGGCCGTCCTGGCGGTAGTCGAGCTTTTCGACCACGCGTGGTGTCTGGGTCCATGTGGCGCCGCGCGGCCGCAGAGCGGTCACCTGACTCTCGCCGCGGAATCCTCCACCGGTGTTCGGCACCTGCATCGTGAAGGCGATTGACTTGCCGTCCGGCGACCAGCGAAGGTTGCCCGGCGCGCTCGTCAGGCGCGTCGCCTGCGTTATGGCGCCCTCGGCGTCCATGTAACGGACGAAGATCTGCGTGCCGCTGGGCTCCCCGGTCGCGGTGTATGCGATGCGCGAACCGTCAGGTGACCAGATAGGCGAACTGCCGTTCAGCAGCCGGCGAGGGCGGCTTCCGTCGGCGTTCATGATGTAGATGGATGACTCGCGGCGGTCGTTGACCTTGTCGATCCAGTTTCGGGCGTAGATGATCTGGCCGCCGTCCGGCGAGAGGCGCGGCGCACCGACGCCTTCCCACTCGAGGTAGTCAGCGAGGGTGATGCGGTCGGACGACTGTGCCAGGGCCTGAGGTCCCGCGAAAACGGAGATCAGGATGGCGGCAAGGGCGGGGCGTATCATAGTGGGCTCCTCTCTGGGCGGCGAACCGTACCGGGTCGATATTAGAGGTGCCGGCGTGGGACCGCCAGAATGGCCACCGGGAGGACATTCAAGAATGCCGATCTTCGAATACAAATGCCGGGGCTGTGGTCACGAGTTTGAAGCACTGGTCCGGAAGTCCGACGTCCCGGCCTGCCCTTCCTGCCGCGGTACCGACCTCGAGCGGCTCCTGTCGTCACCGGTGGTGAAGTCCGAGTCAACGAAAGCGCAGGCCCTCAAGGCGGCCAGAAAGCGCGACAAGGCCGAGGGCACCGAGCGTACGATCGAGCAGCTCAAGTACGAGCGGAGTCATAACGACTAGGGGTGAGGCTCGAGGGTCGAGGCTCGAGAACTGACGTCCTGGACTGGAGGCTTGCGCCTCGAATCTTCCCTCGACCCTCCAGCCCCGACCCTCAAGCCTGATCGAAGGCAACCATTTCCGGTCCGCTCCCCTCTAAACAAGAGGGAGGGGACAGAATGCTCGGACCGGACAGTGGGCTCGTCCACGGCACGCTCGACGTGCTCATCCTGAAGGCCCTTTCGTGGGGGCCGCGGCACGGTTACGCCGTCGCCGAGTGGATACGCATGGTCACCGACGACCAGCTCCTTGTGGAGGAAGGTCCACTCTATACCGCGCTCCACCGGCTGGAACGGCGGGGGCTGTTGACCGCGGAGTGGGGCTACTCGGACAACAACCGGAAGGCCCGGTTCTACACGCTCAGTCGTGCCGGCCGGAATCAGCTTCGTGCTGAGGTGAGTGGATGGGAGCGATACGTCCTGGCCGTCACCAAGGCGCTGACCGCGGTGTCACCCAATCCGGCTTGAGGCTCAGATGCGTCCGGTCATTCGCACTTACTTTGGCCGTCGGACTCTTCCTCGTGAAGTGGACGAGGAGTTGGCATTCCACATCGACATGCGTGCGCGACAGCTCATGGAGTCGGGCATGTTGCCTGACGCGGCGTTCGACCAAGCCAAGCGCAAGTTCGGTGATCTTGGCCGCGTCCGCGATACCTGTGTGACCCTTGACGAGGAGCGAATCCGATCCATGAACCGTGTCAGCGTACTCCACGACTTCCGCCAGGATCTCACCTACGCCACGCGAATGTTGCGGCGCGCTCCGGCTGTCTCGCTGGTGGTGATCCTGAGCCTCGCGCTGGGCATCGGCGCCAACACAGCCATCTTCAGCCTGGTCAACGCCGTGCTGCTGGAGAAGCTCGACGTGAAGGCACCTGATGAGCTTCTGGTGCTCGGCGATCCGTCACGAACGGGCAGCATGGGCTTCGACACCAACCCGCGCACGGATCTGTACAACTACCAGACCTACCGGCGTCTTGTTGAGCAGGGCGGTTGGGTGACGGGCTTGGCGGCGACCGGACGCGTCGACCGACTCGATCTACGCGTCGACGGTGCGCGTGGGGACGCCGAGCGTCCACGCGGGCGGATGGTCTCGGGTAATTACTTCGAGGTCCTTGGCGTTCGCCCGTTCCTCGGTCGGACGTTCATCGGCGGAGAAGACGACGCGGTTGGTGGTGCGCCCGTTGTGGCGATCAGTCACGGGTACTGGCTGCGTCGCTTTGCCGGTGATTCTACCGTCGTCGGTCGCGAAGTGCTGATCAATGACGCGCGCTTTTCAATAGTCGGCGTGACGCCGCCGTCGTTCACGGGCGAGATCGTCGGGCAGTCAACGGACGTGTGGATCCCCGTCGGCATGCAGGCGGTTCTTGCCCCGAATCGACCGATCCTGGAGGACACGCAGGCTTACTGGCTCCTGCTGATTGGCCGCCGACTGCATGGGGTGAGCTTCGAGCAGGCGCGTTCAGGATTCACGGATGCCGTGCGACGAATCCTGGCCGGGCAGGCGACCATACCGGTCCTGGCGGAACAGGTTCGGGACCTTCCGGTGGAAGTTTCACCCGGTGCGCGCGGATTGTCGCGCGTGCGGAGTACATATCGCGCCCCGCTGTTGATCCTCCTAGCCGGCGTTGCTCTGCTGCTCATGATCATATGCGCCAACGTCGCGAACATCCTGATGGCTCGCGCTGTGGCGAGGACGCGCGAGATGAGCGTGCGTCTGGCTATCGGGGCCGGGCGCGGAAGACTCGTCAGGCAGTTGCTGACGGAGAGCCTGCTGCTCGCCGCCCTCGGCGCGGCGGCTGGGCTGGTCGTATCCACCTGGATGAGCCGCCTGCTCCTGGTGATGGCCGCTGACGGCGGCTCGGTGCTCCCACTCGACACTGGTATTGGACTGGCGGCGCTGGGCTTCACGACGGCGCTGTCGTTGACGGCTGTTGTGGTCTTCGGGCTCATGCCGGCGCTTCGTGCCTCGCGGGTCGATGTTGCCACGGCCATGCGCGGAAGCGGCAAGTCCCTGCAGGGATCCGGAGGCATGGGCCAACGCAACCCGCTCGGCCGGGTCCTGATTGCCGCGCAGGTCGCCTTCTCGGTCGTTCTCATCGTCGGGGCCACTCTGCTTGTCCGCAGCCTCCAGAACCTGCAGCGCGCGGACACGGGTCTGGACCGCGACCGGCTCCTCATCGTGGACGTCGATGCCAACGCGCGAGGCTATGCAGGCGCACGGCTCGCGACACTTGCTACCGAGTTGCGAGGCAAGCTGGCTGCGTTGCCCGGGGTGACTGCTGTCTCCTTCGGCGAGAACGGAATCTTCACCGGAACGGAGTCCGCCACGAATTTCGGAGTGCCGGGATTCCAGGCGCAGCAACAGGCAGACTCCGTTTCGTATTACGACCAGATCGGTCCTGGCTTCGTGGCCGCGATGGGGGCACGGCTCCTTCGTGGTCGCGATTTCAGCGAGACCGATCGGGACGGCAGTCAACCGGTTGTCCTGTTGAACGAGAGCTTTTCAAGGCACTTCTTCGGCGACGCATCTCCGGTGGGCCGATCGATGCGCATAGGGGACTCGGCGTTCGCCGAGATCGTCGGTGTGGTGGCCGATGTGAAGGACCACTCCCTGATCGGCGAGGCGAGACGCCGGTTCTACATCTCCTACCTCCAGCATCCGTTGGGTGATGCCGGGGCCCTACGACTCGTCATCCGCGCCGGCGGAGATCCTCTGCGGCTCATCCCGGCGGTCCGGAAGTCCGTTGGAGAAGTGAGCGCTGACCTCCCGATCCGCGACATCGATCCGCTCTCGCGGTTGATGCGGCAGTCGATAAGAGAGGAGCGCCTCCTGGCCACACTGGCAATGGTTTTCGGGGGCGCGGCGTTGCTTCTGGCGGCGATCGGTCTCTACGGCGTCATGAGCTATGCGGTGAGCCGGCGGGCCGGCGAAATCGGCCTTCGTGTCGCCCTGGGCGCACAACGCGCGGCAGTCATCCGGATGGTCCTGCGGGACGCGATGCTGCTGGTTGGCTTCGGGATGCTGGCAGGCGTACCGCTGACCTGCGGTGCGAGCCAGGTCATACGCAACCAGTTGCACGGCGTCGGACCGACCGACCCGATCGCTTTCCTGGTGGCTTTGGCGGTACTGGCGCTCGGTGCGATCACCGCCGCATTCCTGCCCGCGCTACGCGCGTCGCGCGTGGCTCCGGTGGTGGCGTTGAGAGCTGAATAACCCCGAGGAGACAAGAGGCAGGAGAGAGTAGGCAGGGGAGGAACGAAACGGTTGCAATCTCGAGGGCCAGCGAGTGCGCGGGCCCTCAGTCCATCCCTGCTTCCTGTCTCCTGTCTCCACTACTTGTATCCCAACTCCCGCTTGATCTGCCTCACCGCATACTGGACGCGGAGCTCGAGCAGTCCTTTCCCCAACTCGGCACTCGACCGTCTCGCATCGCCGGTGATCCCGTTGTTCACCCGAGGCACGTTGGGATCGCGACGCTGGCCGGCAGGCATGACCGGGTCGCCAACGGCGTCCTTCAGGATGTCCATGCGCACACAGTCCTTGCCGCAGACATAGATCATCTCGGACGTGTCGAAGATTCCACCGTGGTTGCTGGGCGGATAACCCCTTTGGCGCAGCGACTGCTCAAAGTCGTTCTGCGCCGGCAGGTACACCGAATCGGCGTAGATCACGCGCATGCCCTGTGGGGCATACTTGGCGTCGAGTTTCGTGGCGATGTCGCGGTACACCGTTGGCTGTCCGCCGCCGTGATCGCCCATGAGCACGACATTCTTGAATCCAGTCACGATGGCCTGCTCGGCCAGGCGTTCCAGGATGGAGGCCAGGATCTCGTTGGTCAGGCCGATCGTTCCGGGCAGCGTGGCGCTGGCGTTGTTAGGCGTGTAGGGCAGGACCGGCATCGCGATGGCATTGCCCAGCGCCAGGGCGATCGCCTTCACGGTCGCCCGGGCCATGTAATTGTGGCCGCCGTTCGTGTTCTGCGGCCCGCGCTGTTCCGTACCGCCAGTGTAGTAGAGCGCGGTCGTCTTGCCGGCCGCGAGCGCTTCCTTGACCTCGACCCAGGTCATGTTCTCGAACTCGACGAGGGGCGCAGTGCGGGACTGGGCCGTGAGAGGAGCTACGGGAAGCAGCAGGAGCAGCCCGGACATCATACGCATACGAATTCCTCGCCGATGATGTGAGAAGGCCGGCCGCTGGATCATTCAGTGACCGGCCCTTCGCAGTTTATCTCAAGTCTCCTTTCTCTCATCTCCCATCTAGCAGGACCTGCACTTGTGCGAGTTCTTCGACCCGAGCTTCTCCAGCAGTGCCACCGTCTCGACGAACGGCGGAATGCGCTGCACCGGCCCGTTGGCCATGTCGGCGACCGTCTGACCACGGCGGCTGACCACGGCGATATCCGCGCCCTTCGACATCAGGTACATGATCAACTCAATGTCGCCACGTGCAGCCGCATGGTGCAGCGGCGTGAATCCATTGTGGTCGCGCGAGTTCACGTCCACGCCGAGCTCCTCGATGAGGAACTTCACCGACGGTATCCAGCCGTCCGGCGCGTGCATGTGCGAGTTCGCGGCATACCCTTCGCCGTACCCGACGCCTGACGCGGCGTGAATCGGGTAGACGCCGGGCCCGCCGTTCGGGATCGGAGGAAGCCCGCTTGGATCTTTCACCTCGCCATCATCCTCGACCGGAGCATCATCGCCGCGCTGGCGGCCAGCCGGTTTGCGAGTCGCGACGGACGGATCCGCGCCATAACGAAGCAGCAACCGCATCGCGGGCACGTCGGTGCCGTACGCGGCGCGCCAGAATGGGGAAGCGCCGGTCGTATTCACGCCCAGGAGGTCAAAGTTGTACGACATGTACCAGAGGTGCTTCGACAGACGGGCATTCGGATTGGCGCCGAGCTTGAGCAACGCCTCCATGAGCTCGAGGTACGTCGTCTTCTGCTGTTTCTGCGCCGTCGGCTGCGGGTAGAGCGACTTCGCGGCGTACTGCACGTTGATCGTCGCGTAGAGCGGCGTCGCACCCGCGTCACTCATCTGGTTGGGGCTCGCGCCACGCTCGAGCAGCAGCTTGGCGATGTCGAAGTGACCGTTGATCGCGGCCATCAACATGGGACTCGTGTGGTCGCCCTCGCTGGCCTGGCCGATTGGTGCGCCGGCCGCCAGGAGGATTTTCACGGTCTCCATGTTCCCTTCGCGAGCCGCAAACAACAGCGGCGTCAAACCACCCTTGCTGCCTACCAGCTCGCCGTAGCTCAACCCGCGTTCGCCACCACCAGCTCCCCGGCCCCCGCGACCACCACCTCCACCTCCTGCCCGTCCAGCCCGCCCTGCGGCAGCAGCCTGCTGCGAGTCGGGAGCTGCCGCTGGCGGCGGATAGCCGCGCTGTCCACCCTGGTCCTGACTCGACGCCGAATCGGGGACAGGGGTCGTGGCTGTCGATTGCCGGCCGCGCGCTGTCGAATCGGGAGCAGTGGTCGCGGGCGTCGCCGCATTGCCGGGTGTGCCGGCGCGTCCAGCGAGTGTCGCCGGCGCCCCACCACGACCACCAGCCGGCGGTGCGCCGCGGCCACCAGCGCCCAGCGGCTGCTCGGCTTGTGCCAGCGCCGCGACGCGTCGATTGCGAAGCGACCGTGATGCGGCATCAGTGCGTTCACGTTCGGGAACGCTCTCGACCTTCGAGATCGCCTTGATGTCGGCGCCCCGCGAGAGGAGCAGCTTCACTGCCTCCACGCGGTCATAGTTGGCGGCCCACATGAGTGGCGTCTGTCCCCAGGCGCCTTCGCGGGCATCGACCCCGGCTCCCGCGTCGAGCAGCGCCGATATGGACTCGGTGCTTCCGATCCCGGCGGCCAGGTGCAGGGGAGTGGCGCCTCCGGCGCTCGTTACTGCCTTGGCGTCCGCCCCAGCCTTGAGCAGAGCCTTCACCGCGACCGCTCGACCGCCGCGCGCCGCGAGGTGAAGGGGGGTGTAGTTCCCGTTCCGGGTTGACGCTTCGAGTCGGGCGCCCGCGTACACGAGCATGGCGACCTGACCGGCGTCGCCGCGGGTGGCGGCCCAGTGCAAGGCGGTCATGCCGTCGCCCTGCGAGGCGTTCACATCCGCGCCCTGGCGCAGGAGCACTCGCACACGGGCCGTGTCGCCGCGCATGGCGGCATCGGCCACCGGGGAGTCAACCGTTGCGGGCGCCCACGCCCCGAACAGCAGGGCGGCGCTCAGCGCGGCTGCCAGTGACCGAAAACGCCGGTGGATCGCGTCAGGCATTGGTGTTGAGGGCGAGGGCGTCCGTGCTGTCGCCGAACGACTTCATGTCGTCCATCCCCAGCATGTGCAGCATGCTCAGCATGGCATTCGCCATCGGCGTGCCGTCGGCGGCCTTGATATGCAGGTTGCCGGCGAGCTGGCCGTTGGCGTGTCCGGCCACGAACAGGGGGCAACGCCTGTGGTTGTGCAGGTTCGAGTCGCCCATCAGCGACCCGTAGATGACCAGGGTCTTGTCGAGCATGTTCGACTCGCCCTCCTGGATGCTCTTCAGCTTGTCCAGGAAGTACGGCAACTGCGCCACGTGGTACTTGTTGATGAGGTGGAAATTCTTGACGCCCGTTTCGTTTCCACCGTGATGCGACGACGGGTGGAAGGGCCGGTCGCTTCCGCTCTCCGGGTACACGCGGCTCGAGCCGTCGCGACCCATCTTGAAGGAGAAGACGCGCGTGATGTCGGCGGCGAACGCCAGGGCCTGCAGGTCGAACATGACCTGCACGTGCTCGGCGAAGGAATCGGGCACACCGGCGGGGGCTTCGGGAATCGCGCGCGGTTCGCCGCTCAGGTTCCGGGCCTCGATGCGCTGGATGCGCCGCTCGACTTCGCGAATGTCGTCGAGGTACTTGTCGAGGCGTATGCGATCGGCGGGGCCTAACGACGTCTTGAGCGATGTCATCTCGCTCGCCACCCAGTCCAGAATGCTGCGGCGGGTGCGCCGGCGCTCGGCGCGCTCGGCCGCGGATCCGCCGACGCCGAACAGCTTCTCGAACGCCACGCGCGGGTCGCGAATCACCGGCAGCGGCTCGTTCGGCGACGCCCAGCTGATGGAATCGGTGTACACGCAGGCGTATCCGTAGGCGCAACCGCCGGCCTGGTCCACGTTCTCGATGCAGAGCTGCAGCGAGGGGATCGGCGTGTCCTGGCCGAACCGCTGCGCGTAGAGCTGGTCGAGCGAGGTGCCGACGTGAACGTCCGAGCCCTCGGTCTGCCTGGGATGTTCGTGCGTGAGGAACACGGCGCTCGAGCGGAAGTGATCGCCGCCGATTTCCTTCGGCGTGACGGGTTCCGCCTCACGCGCATCCGTGTTGCTGATGATGGTCAGGTAATCGCGATACGGCTCGAGAGAATTCAGCGCCGTCGGCGCGAGACTGAATGCTCTCCCGGCTTCCGCCGGCGACCAGAGATTCATCTTCGCACCGAGTTCGTTGCAGCCGGCGGCGCCATGCACCATCTCGATCGCGACGAGGCGAGTCCGATCGCCGGGCGCGCCACGCCAGATCCGTCCAGCAGGAACCATGGCATCGAGGAACGGCAGGGCCACGGTCGCTCCCAGGCCACGAACGAAGGTGCGACGGGGAATCGGCTTTCCAATCAGGAAATGCATGAACGCTCCCTTGGTGGTTTTACTGCGATCCGCTGCTGGACGCCTGTGTTTCGGCCATGCGTCTCATCCGGAATGCGTCGCTCAACACGACGCCAACGATGAAGTCATTGATGCGGTATCCGCGCGCCTCCACCGATGCGGCGATGCGGCGAACGGTGGGCTGATCGTAATACTCGATGCGCCGACCTAACGCGTAGGCCATCAGGTTCTGCGTGAACGTGCGAATGAGCGGGGTTGGCCGCTTCAGCAGCACCTGCTTCAGTTCGGCGGGTGTGGAGACCGGCGTTCCATCGTAGAAGTCGCCACGCGTGTCGAGCGGTGAGCCGTTCTCGCGCAGGCGCCAGCGACCGGTGACGTCGAAGTTGTCGAGCGCGAGGCCGATGGGGTCCATGAACAGGTGGCACGACCGACACTGCGGATTGGAGCGGTGCAGCTCCATCCGTTCGCGCGTCGTGAGCAGCCGGCCTTCCTTCGCTTCACCCGTCTTCTCGAGATCGGGGACATTGGGCGGCGGCGGGGGCGGCGGCGATCCGAGAAGGACTTCCATCACCCACTTCCCGCGCAACACCGGCGAGGTTCGGTTGGCGTGCGAGGTGAGCGTGAGCACGCTCGCGTGGCCGAGGAGTCCGCTACGGCGGTCGTCCGGATACTGCACTTTCCGGAACTCGGGACCCGCGACCCCCCGAATGCCGTAGTGCCTGGCCAGTTCCTCGTTCAGGTACGTGTAGTTGGCGGTGTACAGATCGAGGACGCTCTTGTTCTCGCGAACGAGGCTGTGGAAAAACAGCTCGGTCTCGCGACGCATCGCGTCGCCAAGCTGCTGATGGAAATCGGGGAACTGCAGCGCATCGGGATGCACCTTCTCGATGTCCTGCAACCGCAGCCACTGCGCCGCGAAACGCGTGGCCAGCGCTTCGGACCGCGGATCGGCCAGCATGCGCCGGGTCTGGGCGGTGAGCACGGCCGGCTCCGCGAGCGTGCCGTTGCGCGCGGCCGTGATCAGCGACTCGTCAGGCGGTGCGCCCCAGAGGAAGAATGAGAGCCGTGAGGCCAGGTCGGTGGGACTGACCGCATAACGCTGCCCCGGCTTCGCCCCGGCCGGCAGCTCTTCCATCCGGAAGATGAAGTGGGGGCTGGCCAGGATGGCCTCGATGGACATGCGGACGCCGAGTTCGAAGCCACCGTCAGCGCGGCCCTGGTCGTAGAACGCCATCAGGCCCTTCAGGTCCTTCGCCTGCAGGGGCCGGCGGTACGCGGCGCCGCCAACGTGGGAGACGATCCGCTCGGCGCAGGGCCGTTCCTCGTCAGACGTCGTCGGGCGGCAGGTGAAGATCCTCCGCCGGCTCGCCGTCTCGGAGACACCGGTCGGGTTGTACGGGCCGGTCACGGTCATGTCGCGCAGGTGCGCGACGTTCGTGATGCCGAGTTCCGACCCGATCTGTGTGTCGGCGATCGAGTGGCCGATCTGGGCGATGTTGTCGTTCACCGGCCCCTCGAACGTGCGAACGAACGCCGCCGAAATGCGGTGGGCTCCCGCGCGCACCGGCACCGGCTTGGTCTTCAGCTCCATGTTGTTCGGATCGGCCTGCGACATCCACCGGTCGACGTCGATCATGCCCACGCGTTCGCCGTCGACGGCGATCTCGATGCGCTCGTCGAACGGCGCATCGGAGCCGAAGAGCTGGCCGGTCGGGATGGCGTGCAGGGAAACGGCGAACACGTACTCGCCATCGGCGGGGAACGTGTGGCTGACGGAGACCCCGCCGCGTGTGCCGATCGGCGCGCCTTCGGTCTGGTCCCACTGGGACGCGAGACGCGCGAGCTTGTAGGTCTGGGAACCGACACTGGCCTTCGGATCACCGACCGCCAGCCGGCTGATCTCGCTTGCCGCATCGAGGTACGCGTCGAGCAGCGTGGCCGAAGGAAGCTGCACGTCGGCGATGTTGTCGAAGTTCGCACTCTTCGTGTCGAGCGGGAGCCAGGATCCCGCGTTCACGTCCAGATCGAGGATGGCTTTGATCGAGCGCTCGTACTCGGCCTGGTTGAGCCGCAGGAACGTCCGTACCCCGGGCTCCGGCTTCAGCACCGCCGCCTTGTCGATCAGGGACTCGAGCGTCGTCGCAAGAACGGTCAGGGTGTCGCCGCCGGGACGCTTACGCCCGGGAGGAGGCATCATGCCCGTGCGGAGCTTGGTGATCATCTTCTCGGCGACTTCGGAATTCGCCGGCGAGGCAGTGACTGCGGCAACGTCGAACTGCTCGAGCGTCAGGCTGCCGAGTTTTCGCTGATCACTGTGACACGAGGCGGCGCACGTCTGACGGACAACCTGCGTGAGCGTGTTCGTGGAGATCGTGCTGCCTTTGCGAGGAGCCTTGCCGGGCGCGTGAGGACGCGCGACAAGAACCGATTCCGGGGGCGCCAGATTGAGCACCGCGTCGGCCGCCGAAGGAGCAGGATCCGGGGTGCGAACCGACGGAATAACGACGAGCGCCCCACCGGCGATGACGGCGGACAGGAACCCCTTTATCACTGATTCTCCCGGTCTGGCGGTCCGTTGATCTGGCGAACCCCCTCTATAGTGGTGGCCAAGTCCGCGCCCATCAAGGGTTTTGTGTCGGGCAATGCCCCTGATCGCTATGCCGAACTACCTGACAGGGGGGTCGGGAATCCACCGTCTTACGGGCGCATCCCGCGTTCTGCTGTGACCCGGCCGACGCTGGAGCCGGGGCCTGCTCGCCCGTTCAGGACCAGAAACCCGATCGACGATGCGGGGTTACCGCTTGCGGACGGGGCGGAACTCCCGCTGCTGTGGCCGTTCGGGGCGTGGCCGGAAGGCGCGTTCGGTCGACGGGGACTCCAGATAGGGACTCCGCACCTGCCCGAGTTCGATCGGCAGGGCTACGCGCACCAGCACGGTCAGGACGAACAGGCCAAGAGCCCAGATACCCGCGGTCACCGCGATTTCGACCCACGTCGGTGTGTACTCCACGATTTCGCCGAGGGGTGAGGGAATGAAGCCCGGGATTACCAGGCCGATTCCTTTCTCGACCCAGATGGCGAGAAAGAGCGTCGCGCACGCCGTCATCAGCAATCGCGCGTTTCGGCGCACCGGGTGGATCATGAGCGCGAGGGTCGCCAGAACGTTGAGGACGATTGCGGTCCTTATCCACGGCACGAGGGCGTTGTGTTCGCCAATGCCGAAGAAGAGGTACTTGGCGCTGATGCTGTGATGCGTGGGGAAGTAGAACTCGAAGACCAGGTCGGAGACGAGCATCACCAGGTTGATCTGCGCCGCGACGGTCGTGGCAGTAGCCAGCTTCGACACGGCCGATTCAGAAATCGGGTATTTGCTGTTCGACCGGATGAACCCGAGCAACAGGATCATGAACGCGGGCCCGGCGGTGAACGCGGAGGCCAGGAAGCGTGGTCCGAGCAGCGGCGAGTTCCACAGCGGACGGGATGGGGGAGCGGCAAAGAGGAACGCCGTGATCAGGTGGATGCTCACTGCCCAAACGACTGAGAGGTAGATGAACGGCACGTACTTCCTCTTCTCCGGTTCCCGCCCGATGAAGTGACTGTAGAGGATGTAGAACGGGATGACCAGGTTCAGGACGAGGTAGCCATTCAGCGCGATCACGTCCCAGGCCAGCATCGAGCTGGGCCAGTTCAACAGTCCGATCACTGGCGTCAGGCGCCACCACTTCCACGGAAAGCCCGGACTGTTGGCCGTGACGAAGCCGAGGCACATGACCAGGGCGGACACCGCGACGCCCTCGGCGATCAGGACCGCGCGGCTGAAGTCGACGTCGTGCAGCACGTAGGCGGGCATAACGAGGATCACCGCCGCCGCGGCGACCCCCACCAGGAAGGCCATGTTGGAGATGTACAGTCCCCAGCTCACATGGTCGTTCATGCCGGTCACCGTAAGTCCCTGCGTGGCCTGCACGTAGTAGGCGAAGCCTCCGATCAGCATGATCACCGTGAGGCTCCCCATCCACAGGTGGTAGCGCCGGCCTCCGGAGGTCGCCGAGTCGAGCGCGGTCAGCAGGAACGCCTTGAGGTGCACGGTCGCCTCAGTCGATGAAGTACCAGAAGCGGGGCTCCGTCGCGAGTTCTTCCTTGAGACGGAACACCTGCTTGTTCGCCAGGACCCATCGGATCTCGGAATCGGGATCCAGCAGGTTGCCGAAGATCCGCGCGCCGGTCGGGCAGGCTTCGGCGCACGCCGGCAGCAGGCCTTGCCGGGTTCGATGGATGCAGAACGTGCATTTCTCGACGCAGCCCTGCTTCCGGGCCCGATTCCCGAGGTAATGCTGGTTGGGGTTCACCTCATCGTTAGGTACTTCGGGCACGTCCCAGTTGAAGCGGCGCGCCCAGTACGGACAGGCGGCCATGCAGGCCCGGCAACCGACGCACCAGTTGTAGTCGATCACGACGATGCCATCGGGCTCCTGCCAGGTAGCGCCCACCGGACACACCGGGACACAGGGCGGGTTGGCGCACTGGAAACACTGCGTCCCCAGGTAGAAGTGGCCGTCCGCGGGCACCTCGTGCTGGTACGTCGCGTCGGCGCCGGTGAGATCGACGACGCCGTTATCCTTCTCGAAGATGCGGATGTACTGCGTCCCCGCCTTGCGATCGAGGTTGTTCTCGTTGATGCAGGCCTCGACGCAGCGCCGGTACCCTTTGCACTTCGAGATGTTGAAGGCGTAACCGAAAAGGACTCCCGGTATCGCATCCGTGGTTCTGATGGTGACGTCCTGGTCGTGATGGAGCTTGGCCAGTCGCTCGAGCCTCTGGATGGTCTCGGCTCGCTCCGAGGGCGTCATGCGACGGTAATGCTTCTGCGAGAACTGCTCCCATTCGAGGATCTTCAGCTCCCGCTCCTCGGGCGAGGCTGCGTTGAGAGGTGAACACGCGCTTGCCGCGGCCGCGCCGGCGGTCAGTCCTCCGAGCAGCAGACGCAACGCTTCGCGGCGGTCGGTCGGCTTCTGCAGCACGGTACCGTCGTTGGCGTTCCGGGGTGGCTCGACCGCTGCATCAGCACCCATCGACGCTAGATCCTCGTCTTCTCGAGTCGCGGCGGTCCACCCGCCGCAGGCGCGGACTCCCTGGCCGGCTCCGCGCCGGCGATCGCCGGGGCTTCGCCGCCACTACGCGGCACGTGCCCGGCGCCGCCTAACAAGCCCATCATCGAAGGAACGTTCAACGAATCGGCCAGGCCCGACGGCACGACCATGAGCGATCCGCGCTTGACGATGCTCTCGTACAGCATGTTCATCGCCCGCAGGTTCATCGCGGCTGGGTGATCTTTATAGGCGTTCGCGGCCTCGACGAACTTGTGGGCGATCTCGGTCTCGGCCGTGCCAAGGATGATGCGCGCCTGCCGCTCCCGCTCGGCCTGCGCCTGACGCGACATCGCGTCCTCGAGCGCCGGCGGGATGATCACGTCGCGGATCTCGACGGACTGCACCTGGATTCCCCAGTTCATCATCTTCTGCTCCAGCGCGACCTTCAGGCCGTGCCCGAGTTCCACCCGCGACTGGATCAGTTCCGCCAGGTCGTGCTTGCCGATCGCGTCTCGCAACGCCGTCTGCGCCGACAGGATGACCGCCTCATCGTAGTCCTGCACCTCCAGCGCGGCACGCTCGGCGTCCCGCACGATCCAGAAAGCGATGGCGTCCACGTTCACCGGAACGGTGTCTCGCGTCAGGCACGACTCGGCGCCGAACGCCGTCGTCCGGATGCGCTGGTCGATGTGATAGCTCACGCGGTCGATGATCGGCACCACGGCGAAGTACCCGGGCCCACGGAGGCCGCGGTAGCGGCCCAGCCGCATCAGCACGGCCTTCTCCCATTGGTCCGTGTACTTCACCGAGGCGGCGACGAAGATGCCGATGGCCGCGCCCAGCCCGAGGCCGGCCGGGATCGGCACGCCGGCCAGGACGAGGCCGGCCGCCACCACGGTGCCGATGATTAGTCCCGCAACGAGCGCCGCGAAGGAGTATCGCGTGTCGGTCGGAGAGTGTCTGGCCATAAGGTGTTCCTCCAGGGGAATGCTGCCGGCAGCACGCCGGCCTGTGTCAGCGTGTGCGAACGGGGCGTCGGTCCGCGAACCGACCCTCGGTTGAACGTGGGCGAATCACGGGTGTGCCTTCCTCCCCGATGTGCGGACTGCGGACGGACCCCATCTCGATGGGCAGGGCAACCCGCACCAGGATGGTCAGGACGAAGAACCCCAGCGCCCACACGCCGGCGGTCACCCCGACCTCGACCAGCGTCGGGGTGTACTCGACGATCTCGCCTAACGGTGAGGGGATGAACCCGGGAATGACGAGGCCAAATCCCTTCTCGACCCAGATCGCCACGAAGAGTATGGCGCAGGCGGGCATCAGCAGGCGCATGTTGCGCCTCACCGGGTGGATCATGAGTCCGACGGTGGCCACGACGTTGAGCGCGATCGCGCCCCAGATCCACGGAACGAGCGCCCGGTGCTCGCCGAGCCCGAAGAAGAGGTAGCGGGCATTGATGCCGTGGTGCGTCGGCGAATAGAACTTGTAGAACAGCTCCGAGATCAGCATCACGAGATTGATCTGCGCGGCAACGGTCGTGATCAGCGCCAGCTTGGAGAACGCTCCCTCGCTGATGTCGTAGTGCGTCTCGCGCTTGATGAACCAGAGGAGCAGGATCACGAACGCCGGCCCGGCGGTGAACGCCGACGCCAGGAAGCGCGGGCCGAGCAGCGCCGTGTTCCAGAACGGCCGTGCCGGCAGCCCGGCGAGCAGGAACGCCGTCACCATGTGTATGCTCACCGCCCACATCACGGCCATGTACATCCACGGCAGGTACTTGCGCTTGTCAGGCGCGCGACCCGTGTAGCGGCTGTACAGGATGTAGAACGGGATGGCGAGGTTCAGCACCAGGTACCCGTTCAGCACGATCACGTCCCATGCCAGGAGCGAACGCGGCCAGTTCAGGTAGCCGATGCCCGGCGTCAGGTGCCACGCGGCCAGCGGGTTGCCGATGTCGACGACAACGAACGTCAGGACCATCACCAGCGCCGCGACGGCGACGGCCTCCGCCATGAGCACGGCCCGGCTGAAGTCGACGTCGTGCAGGACATAGGCCGGCAGCACGAGCATCATCGCCGCGGCCGCCATGCCGACCAGGAACGTGAAGTTCGAGATGTAGAGGCCCCAGCTCACGTGGTCGTTCATTCCGGTCACGGCCAGGCCGTCACGCAGCTGGATGTAGTAGGCGAACGCGCCCACCAGGATCACCAGCGTCAGGCTTCCCATCCACACGTGGTAGCGTCGGCCACCGTTGGTGGCGGAATCGAGGGCGCTGAGCGCGAAGGCTTTCAGGTGCACAGTCGCCTCAGTCGGTGAAGTACCAGAAACGCGGTTCGGTCTTCAGGTCTTCCTTGAGCCGGAAGATCCGTTTGTGCTCGAGCACCCAGCGAATCTCCGATTTCGGATCGAGGAGGTTGCCGAAGACACGCGCGCCCGTGGGACAGGCCTCAGCGCAGGCCGGGAGCCGGCCCTGCCGCGTGCGATGGATGCAGAACGTGCACTTCTCCACCACGCCTTTCTTGCGTGCCCGATTGCCCAGGTAGTGCTGGTTCGGGTTCACGTCCGCCGCGGGCACCTCGGGCGTGGTCCAGTTGAAGCGACGCGCCCAGTAGGGGCAGGCGGCCATGCAGTAGCGACAGCCGATGCACCAGTCGTAATCGATGACCGTGATGCCGTCGGGTTCCTGCCAGGTCGCACCGACGGGACAGACCTTCACGCACGGCGGGTCGGCGCACTGGAAACACTGCGTCCCCATGTAGAAATGACCTTCGGCCGGGACTTCGTGCTGGAAGGTGGCGTCGGCTTCGTCGAAGTTGACCTCTTCACCCTCCATCTCGAAGATGCGGATGTACTGGGTGCCGGCCCGGCGATCGAGGTTGTTCTCGTTGATGCAGGCCTCCACACAGGCGCGGTAACCCTTGCACTTGGAGATGTTGAACGCGTAGCCGAACATCACGCCCGGCTGCGCAGGCGTGGCCTGGATACGCACGTCGATGTTGTGCTTGACCTTCGCCAGGCGCTCGAGCCGCGTGATCGTGTCGGCCCGCTCCTCGTCCGTCATGAAGCGGTAGTTCTTCTTGATATACTCCTGCCACTGCAGGAGCTTGGCCTCCCGCTCCTCGTCCGTTACTGGTGCTACCGGACTGCACGCGCTGAGCGCTTGCGCACCAACCGCTGCGCCGCCCAGCAGGATCCCCAGTGCGCGCCGTCGATCGACGCGCTTCTGGAGGACGGTGCCGTCCTCACGCTCAACGGGTCCGTTGGAGAGGTCCGGGTTCATGGGCGGCGAAACGGCGGACGTTTGAGCACAGGAGCACGGAAGGGAATTCGCTTCTCGAGGGTGGGGCGGTGCGGGTCATGGCAATCGGCGCATCCCATGACGACGCGCCGGCCCTGCCAGCCATCGAGGCGCTTGCCATGGGCGCCACCTGCCCACGCCTCGGCCTGGCTGAAGTGGCATTGAGCGCAGACGCGGTAGGCATGATCGAGAGTCGCGCGCTCACCGTTCTTCAGCGCCAGCAGTTCGACATTGTCCGGCGCATGACATGTCGCGCACGTCGCGCCGGTCTGCGCCGGATGACTCGGCTTGATGTTCTGGTGGGCGTCCTTGATGCGCTGGTCGCGAAGAACCGTGCCGCGCCCGAGATGACAGGACGTGCACGGATACTGGCCGAGGTCGGGCGAGCGAACCCGAGCCGAATTCCGCAGCGTGATTGTTCCGAAACGGCGTGCGTTGGCCGTCGCCGGATCCTCGGTGCGAATCTGCACCTCGAACGGCTTTCCACCCGGCCCGGTCCAGTTCATGACGGGCGCGGTCGCAACGGTTCGCAGCTGGCCTGGCTGGATGCGGTCAGTCGTGTCCGGTACGGACGTGGTGTCGCGGCGCCCTGCGGTTACCGAGTCGATCGCGGAAGCGGTCGAGTCATGCAGTTCGGGCAGCGCCCGCACCTCGCCCGACCGCTCCCCGGTGCAGGCAGCCACGGCCAGCAACACCCCCATGCCTAACGCCGCTGTGTTCGCATGACGGCGGATCATGGGACTGCTCCGGCGACCTGGCCGCTCGGACGGACGAACTCGCCATCGCGGTCTCCAGCGGCAACGTGACACTGGCGACAGTTGGACCACTCGGGATGCGTCGTGCGAATCTCCGCCACGGAACCTGGACCCATGTGGCAGGACAGGCAGTTCCCTCGCGTCTGAAGGTCGTGCGGGATCGCTGGAACTCCGCCAGGCACTCGAATGCCAACCTTGGGCCAGGCGGCCGGCCGCCAGTCGAGCCCGACTTCTTCGAAGCGGGCAGGCCCGCCCGAATGACATTGCCGGCACGCGTCGTCCGGGCTGGCCTGAGGGAAGGGAAGTCCTACCAGAAGGTCGTTCGTCGCGTGGCACTGCAGGCACTCCGACCACTCCGGATGCGGATTCACGGGGGCGTATGCCCCGAACCGCTGGGAGAACCCACCACGCTCGTGGCAGGTGTTGCAGCGGTTCGTGCGAAACTCGGTCGCGGTCAGTCCATGCGGGACCCGTGGTGGCGCGCCGGGATAGGAACGCAGCAGCCGGAAGGTGGCGAACGTGCGAGGGTGAGCATCCGGGCGCCGGCGCGAGTCAGGTTCCACAGCGAGCATGCCCGGGCGCGTGCGAAAGACCATCGCTTCCGAAGCGATCGGATCGCCAGCTTCGACGTCGATCGCCTCCGGCACACGCGCCGCGGTGGCGGCTCGCTTCGTCGACGTGTGCTGAATCGCGAGCAACACCACGCCCATCGCGGCCATCGCCGTCACGATGAGCACGAGTCGCTGCGTAACCGGGGGGCGGGGAGGATCCAGGCGACTCATGACGACCCCCTCACGCGTTCCACGCGAAGGGCGCACGCGCCGTAGTCCGGTTGACCCGAGATCGGGCAACAGGAGTCCAGGGTCAACAGATTTACCGCCACGCCCTCGTCGAACGCCGGGGCAAACAGGCGACCCCGGGGCGGCTGCCCGCGATAGTCAATCCGTGCCTCCAGTTCGACCGATCCTCGCCGACTCGTCAGGCGGACCGTATCGCCATCGCGAACCCCCAGCGCGCGCGCGTCGGCGCGGTTGATCTCGACGTACGAATGGGGCACCGCGCGGTGAAGCGACGGTATGCGACGCGTCATCGAACCGGTCCCCCAGTGCTCGACGACGCTGCCGGAGCTGAACCAGAAAGGGAACTCGCGGTCCGGTGACTCCACCGGAGGCTCATAGGGGCGCAGCCAGATCCACGCGCGGTGGTCTTCGTGTCCATAGAAGTCGATGCCGCCGTTTGCGCTCGCTGCCGCCGGATCGTACGCGGCGTTGTACCGCCAGCGTGTTTCCACACCGCCAGGCGCCGGCCATTGCACGCCGGGATCCGTCCGCAGCGCTTCCTGCGACGGTATCGCGTCGGACGGCTGATTGTGGATCCGTCCGAACTCATCCCATATCTGATCGCCGGCGCGGGACGGATCCCATGGGAACAACGACGCGTGCCCCAGTCGTCGCGCGACCTCGACCATCTGGCGCGCGTCGCTCATGCAGTCGCCCGGAGGCCGCACCAGTTGACCGAAGTGCTGGATGCGGCGTTCCGTGTTGACGAAGTCGCCGTCCCGCTCGATCCACATCGCGGCGGGCAGCACCACGTCCGCCACGTCCGTCGTCGGCGTTGGGTACGCCTCCGACACCACCACGAAGCGCCCTTCGCGGCGAGCTGCTGCGCGGAACCTCGAAGCATGCGGAAGGCTCACCATCGGGTTGGTCGCCTGGATCCAGATGAACCGCACGTCGCCCCGATCGAGCGCGCGGAAGATCGACAGCGCCGGCCGTGCGGCGCGAGCATCGACCTTCTCCGGACTCGTGCCCAGCACGCGAGCAGATCGCGCGCGCCCTTCCGCGTCCTGCGCCTGCGCGCGGTGCCCCAGCTCGTCGGCGACCAGCGCCGCGCCGCCTGGCTGGCCGGTAAGCGAGATCGCCGCGTTGCCCGGAGTCGCCACCTTGCCGACCAGGAGGTGGATGTTGTGCAGGACGTTGTTCACCCAGGTCCCGCGGCCCTGCTGGTTCACCGCGGCGCCCCAGGCCGACACCACGGTGCGCGCGCTATCCGCGTACAGCGTCGCAAGCCATCGGATCTCTTCAGCCACGAGGCCGGAGACCTGCTGCGCACGTTCCGGCGTGTGGTCGCCAAGGAAGCGGACATAGTCCTCCCACTTCGCATCGCTGCCTTCATCAGGCAGCAGGACGTCGTCGGTCATCCCGTTGCCAATTCCGGTGCGGCCGCGCTTGAAGGCGACGTGGCGGTCGATGAAGCTCCGCTTCGCCAGGCCGCGTGCGATGATCTCCTGGCAGATCGCGTTGGCAATGGCCAGTTCCGAATACGGAGCCATGAGAAGGGCGCGGTCCGCGGCGTAACTCGTGCGCGTGGTGCGAGTGGCCAGGTCGATGATCCGCACGGCCGGATTCGTGCGCCGGCGCTCGAGCATGCGCGAGAACAGCACGGGATCCGACTCGGCCAGGTTCACGTTCCAGAGCACGAAGACGTCGGCATGATCGATGTCCTCGTAGCTGCCCGGTGCGCCGGGCCGGCCGAAGGTGCCGAGGTATCCCGCGTCCGCGCTGGCCGTATAGAGGCGGGCGCTGGTGTCCACGCTTCGGCTGCCTAACGCACCTCGGAACAGGCGAGCCCCGACAAATGCATCGGCGGCGGTCCACTGGGCGGATCCGTACAGCGCCGCGCTGTCCGGTCCATAGCGAGCGATCGTATCGCGAATGCGCTCCGCGACCACGTCGAGCGCCTCGGAGACAGGTACCGGCACCAGCGCGCCGTTCTTCCTCACGAGCGCCCGCGTCAGGCGGTCGCGGCCATACAGCGCCTGCACCGAGTAGTAGCCCTTCACGCAGGCCAGCCCGCCGCTCACGGGTGACTCGGGATCGCCCTTGACCGCCACGGCCCGGCCGCCCTGAATGCGAACCAGCAACCCGCATCCGACGCCGCACATCCGGCATGGCGTCCGCTTCCATTCGCCGTCCCCCGTCTGACCGTCGTCTGCACGAAGGGGATGCGACATGGCCGCCGCCGCCGAGGCGACCGCGGCGACTTTCAGGAAGTCGCGTCGATCGACGGATGCGACGAGGCGGCGAGGATTCCGACTGGCCATGTCAGTTCCTCCCGCCAGGAATTGCGATATGACACCAGCGGCACGACGCGCTGTTTCTCTCAGCGAGTGCGCTCGCCTGGAACCCGGCCCGATGCGGATTCACGCCCCACCCTCCAGTGGCTGAGTGACACCGGACGCAGTCGTTCTGACGGTGGCATGAGGCGCACGACTCCATGCCGGTTCGCGCGGCCTGTCCATGGGAAAGGATCCAGGTCGCCTTGCCGTCATGAAACGCTGCGTTCATCTGCGCGCCCGCCGCGATGCCGGTGCGCCGGTGGCAATCCAGGCAGAAGCGCTGTGTGTTGTGGCAGGTCTGGCAATCCGCGGCGTTCGTGAAAACGTCCACCGCATGCCGCTCCACGAAATTGCCACTGTGGAACCGCCGCGACTCGGGCGCGGCGTGGCAATCAGCGCAGACCTTCTCGGCGTGGCACTGCGCGCAATTCATGCCGCCGCTGGCGGCCAGGGTGCCGTGCCGCGTCGAGAAGTTGGCTGGATGAACAGCTCGCGTAACGCGCGACGCGCTGACGCCGAGTCCCGCTCTCACGCCTGGCCCGGGAAGCGTGAGTATGGCGATCCGTGACGTGCCGCTTCCTCCGGCATGGCACTTGTCACAGCTCGGCTGTGTGTGGCAGTTCGCGCACGACTCCGGTGACTGTCGCGCCGTCGTGCCGTGTGCCTCGCGCCAATCCTCTCCCCGATGCGAGTTCGGCGCGTCGTATCGAGCGGCGTGGCCGCTTTCGAGCGACGCGATACGCCGGTCACGCGACAGTCCCGCGATCAGCGACACACGATCAGCGTTCGCATGACACCGCTCGCAGCTCTCACGAGCGTGACAGATGGCACACGACGCCGCCTGGACATCCGCCACCTTGCCATGCGTCGAGGCGAAGTCCTCCTTGTCGTGCCAGGCGGGCTTCGGGAAGCGTGAAATGCGCTCTACTGAAATCCCGGGCGCATCCGCTATGGGTACGTGGCAGGTGCGACACGCCGCGGTTGGCGTGATGTGTGCTTCGTTTCGATGTGCGTGGCACTGCACACACAGATTCGGGTTTGGTCCGGCCACCACCATGTGGCGGGGAGGATCGCTCGCCGCGTGACACGTCAGGCAAGTTGCTGAGTCGCCGGCGCGCGTGATGTCGACGCGGTGCTCCTGATGAGAGAAGCGGAGGATCGAGAGTCGTCTCGTCGGAGGGCGCCAGTCCACCTGCCTGACGCGAACGCCGTCATGGCAACGCACGCAGTCCTCGTTCCGCGGAAAGACTTCTTCGGCGGATCCAGTGAGGATGCCGGCATGGCAACCCTCGCAGACAGGAAAAACGTTGGCGTGCTTTTCGTGCGGGAAGATCTGCGGGCCCTGCGATGCGGCGACGAGTCCGGCCGTCGTCATGAGGAGGAGAATCCCCGCCAGCAGCATGACGCGACGCCGTCTCATCGTGCCGCTCCCGGGGGCGAGGAGACTGGCTCGTTCCCCAGCGCCCATTCGAACCGCAGGCTTGCCCGCCTTTGATTCCAGTCGATGGCGGATGGACCGCCGCCATGCTGTCGATAGATCATCGCCGACGCGAACACTCGGGCACGCTCTCCGATCGGGAGGGATCCCTCGCCGCCGAAGCCGGCCACCGTGCCTTTGTCGAGGCGGAACTCGTACAGGCGCTGAAACGCGACACCCTGCAGCGCCAGCGATCCCGAACCCGCGAATGCCCGCCGGATCCCGGCCTGCCCCTCCCAGCGTGAGGCGCCGAAGCCGGATTCCAGCCGGTAATAGGCGTCCACGGTCCAAGGGGGGCGAGGCGTCCACGTTGCACCTGCGCCCGCGCCCCACCCGGTGGTGCGGTAGTCGTCAGGCGCGTCGGTCGCGGCGTCACCGTAACGACGCCAGGACGCCTCGATCCGGCCTGACACGCGCGCGTCAGGACTGGTCCACGTGACGCCGCTTTTTCCTTCGTCGAATCCCACCGGCGAGAAGGCGCCCCAGATGGTCCAGAGCTCGAAGTACGGATGGTATCGGCGCGCTTCCGCGAAGACGGTCGTGCGTCCGATGGGCGCCGAGCGCACGGTCACCCGCGCCTGGTTGAGCGCCTGGCCGGCGAGGTCCAGTTCGACGGAGCTCTCCACGGACCCGCGTCCGATCCGCAGCATGCCGTCCGCGATAGCGAGTTCGGAGTACGCCCCAGTGCGATCGCCGCGCACATCGACCTGATACGCGGCGCTCAGTGCGAGCCGCGGGGCAGGGCGGTACCGGACATGGAGACCGAACAGGACGCCGGCGTTCGCGAGTGAAAGGTCCTCGATGGATTCGAGCGCCCCACCCGTGCGAGCCTCGTTCAGGCCGCGCACGAGGGATCGCCCTCCGTACGCCTCGATCCACGTCGTCGGGCTGGGGCGCAGCGCGATAGCCAGTCCGTCGAAATTGTAGTAGCCGAGGCCCGAAACCTTCCATTGCCGTCCGGCGCGGATCCGGACCTTGTCACGCTCGATCTCCCCGTAGAGCGCCATGACCTCGAAGTGATCCTCCTCCTGCGGCCAGAGGCCGCGGTCGGCGCCTAACGCCGACCGGCCCCTCAGGTGTGAATAGAAGCGCAGGCCGCGACCGAACCCGAACGCGCTCAGGTTCAGGTCGTGGATGACGGGCAGGGTCGAGACCGGCTCCCCGGGGCGCACGTCGCGACACCAGGCCTCACCGGGAAGGCAGCGGACCACGCGCCCGTCCGGCAGCTGGCGCAGTAGCCCGTCGCCCGCCGTGGCACCCGCCGGCACGCTGTCACGCACGAATGGGCGCAGCTCGATGTAGCGCACGCTCGTCGATCCCGACGCCAGCACCGTCTGCGACACACCCTGCGATGCCGGCAGCAGCGCTGTAAGGAGCGCAACCCTGAACCACCAATTGCGGCGGCTCATGGACGGCCTCCCGAGCCGCTACCAGCCGGACCCTTCGCGCCCGGTATCTTGTGGCACAACGCGCACGAACCCTCCGGCTCGTGGTCTCGGCGATCCGCGTGACAGAACAGGCAGGTTGTGCGTGAGAGCGTCGGACTCGGCGCCTTGTCGGTCGCGTGGCACTGGCTCCCTGCGCAGGTGAGATGAACGGACGCGTCATGCGCGCCCCGCCGCGGCGGCGCATGGCAGTTGGCACATTCCGCCTTGCCGGCATGGTGCGACGAGTGACAGGAAGCGCATTCGCGGTTCCGTTGCAGCGTGACCGCGGTGCCATGGCAGTCCTTACAGGCGAGGCCCGCGCTCGTGGCGACGTGGACATCGTGCCTGAACGTGACGTCGCGCGTGCGCGCGCCCTCGGTCACCTGAAGGTCCAGCGTCAGCCGGACCGTCCGTTCCGCCGGGATGGCGTCCACGCCGTGACACTTCGTGCACGACAATCCGCGCGCCGGGTCGTGGTGACACGCGGCGCAGTCCGCCGGCGCGCGCACTCGAGTCGTGCGATGGGTTGCGCCAGCTCCGTGACAGCCGCGGCAGGGCAGATCTTCGTGGCGCTGGTGCTGGAAGGGCCGTCGAACCGGAACCGGCTGTGGCCCACGCGCCGCGCTGTCCTGGGACACCTGGCCCCCGCGGACCAGGGAAGCGCGGGAGGAAGCTGAGGCGG
>DATCIJ010000131.1:0-6742 GCA_036507855.1 Gemmatimonadaceae bacterium
GGACCTCAGAAGTCCAGCTGCGCGCTGATCTTCGCGAAGCGGGCGAGGATGATCGACGTCGGCCGTTGCCATGTCCCAAACGCGTTGTTCATCGTCAGGACCGTGTTGACGTTCAGCGCGTTGAACACGTCCAGATGAACCGACACGCGCCGCGTGCCGAACCGGACGATCTTCCCGAGGCGGAGGTCCACCTGGTTGAGCCGTTCCCCAAACAGCGTGCCAGACTGCACGATATTGATCGTCGTGTTGGCTGCGCCGCCCGCGAGGTTCCGGCCGAGCGACGGCGTGACGCCGGCATTGGGCGCGACATATTCCGCCAGAATCGCCCGTCCGGGCAGGCTCTGCAAGGTCGCGGCAATCTGCACGTCCACCTTGGGCACCACGTAGCTGCCAATGAGCTTCACCTGCGTGCGGAACGGCTCTTCCACCCGGCAGAAAGACTGCGATTGCCAGACGCTGCCGCTGGACGAGGTCACGCCTCCGTGGATGTATTGCGTAATCACGGTCGACGAGTTCAACTCCGGGATCTTCGCCACGATCTCGCAGTTGTCGTACAACGTGCGTCCCGTGCTGAGCCCGCCCTGCAGGAGCACGCCGCCGCCGGGCCGCACACTGCCACTGATATCGACGCCGTGCCAGCGCTCGATCTGGTCGCCGAAGTTGCTCGCACGGGTCACGAAGTCATCGGTCGGCGTGCCGAACTTCTCGGGCTTCAGGTCGTACAGCCCGGAGACCACGTAGCCCCCCCCGTTGGGCAGCCGCGGATCGGACGGCGCCGTGATACTGAAGGTATCGAAATCCGATGCCGTCAAGGCTCGATTGTCAGCCACGTAGAAGTTGCCGAATGCGCGGCGAAAATAGCCGACCTCCATCGACACGCTTCTCAGCAACTGCTGCTGCACGCCGAGCGTGAACTCCCAGTTGTAGAAACGGCGGCCCCACCCATGCGAGACGTCCGGATCGTAGGTCGAGCCCGGAACCAACGAGCCGAAATTCGTGTTGGCCACGCCGCGGCACTCGCCGTTCGCCGCGAGATCCATCAGGTCACAGTCTGGAACGAAATCCCGATCGGTATCGGTCCAGGTCCTCGTGGTGCTGGAGACGAGCCGGAGGGCGGGATTGGGGCCCTCCGCGAGCAGGCTTCCGCCCGCCATGCTGGCAACGTACCGATTCAGGCTCGCCTTGAGGGCTGTTCTCTGCGTGCCAAACAGGTCGTAGGCGCCGCCAACCCGCGGTGAAATGTCCTTGAAGGACACAACGTCGTCCTGCTTGGGAAGCGTCACGTCTCGAAGCGGTGTGAAAGGGGTAGGTCCCACGTGGATCTCGGGAAAGCCGCTATTGAAGAAATCGAGCCGAACGCCGTAGCGGAGGGTGAGGCGATTTACCGTCCACGTGTCCTGGGCAAAGGCGCCACCGTTGGCATGAACGCTCACATCGGTGAACTCCGGCAGTGCGCGCATCGTAATCCGGTTGGGAACCCCATTGTTGAAACGATATTCAACCGGTTGTAACGCCCAATCCGTGTTCGGAATCTTTCCCCAGTTCTGGTTGAAGCCTGCCTTGATGGCATGCGCGCCGGTGATGTAGGAGGCCGCGAACCGCACGTGCTTGCTGAGGTTGTAATTGTCGCGATAGGTCGCGGCAGCCCGGTACCTCAAGTTGCCCTGCTGCTCCACGACCGAGATCATCGCCGGGTTCAAGCCCGGCCACGTGCCTCGATCGCTCACTCCTTTCTGGTGGACCGCGCCTGCCTCGAACAGCAACCGATTGGTCATCGGAAACGTCCAGTCTCCCTGAAGCTTGCGCTGCAGGGGCTGCTCCGTCCTGGTCGCGGCTTCGGGCGAGGTGGTGGCGCTGACACTGCTCGGGCACTCGCAGTTGTTCTGCTGCACCCATGACCCCGCAATCTTGTGGCGCGGCGTCGCCTGCCACGTGAGCCGGATGTCCCCACCCCGGTACCTCGTTTCGTTGAACGCTCTCTGGCTCCTGTCAGCGACGTAGGTCCAGAGGTTGGGATTGTTCGCATTCTCGTTTTCGAACATGTCGGCCACGTAATTCGACGAGGCGTTGAACCGCCCCGACACATAGAACCACAGCCGGTCGCGTTTGAGGGGACCGCCGAATCCCGGATTGACATCGTAGTTGCGCCGCACCGAATCGGGCGTGCGCAGCCCACGGTCCTTCAGCTCCTGCGAGAAATTGCTGCCCTGCAGCTTGTTGTTGCCGAAGCTGCCGAACAGCGTGCCACTGAAGGTGTTCCCTCCCTCGCGCGGCACGATGTTGATGCGCACCCCGCCCGTCGCCAGTTCCGCAGAGAAACCGCTGGTGTCGTAGGTAATCTCCTGCGTCGCCGAGTAGTTCACCTGGATGCGCGACACGAAGCCTGTCGTCGCCATGGCTGTCGTCAGAATGCCGTTCTGCGTGTAGACCTGGTCCACCTGACGGCCGCCGTGAATATTCAGCCCGAGGGTCACCGATCCCTGGTTCCCCCCCACGTCCTGCACCTGGGCGCCGGCCGACGTCGTCGCGATGACGCCCGGAATGAGCACGCCGAACGTAAAGGCATTGCGGCCCGAGGGAATCGCATCGAGCACCTCGTGGTCGATCACCTTCTGGACGCTCGGGCTCTGCACGTCGACCAGCGGCGCATCGCCCGTCACGGTGATCGTCTCTTCCAGCGCCGCCACGCGCAGCTCCGCGTTGACTGTCGCCGTGAAGGACCCCGTCAGCTCGATCCCTTCGCGCCTCATCGTGCTGAAACCCGGCAGCGTGAACGTCACGCTATACGTCCCGGGCCGTAATTCCACGATCCGGTACTGCCCTCGCTCGTCGGTCACCACCGACCGCACCTTCTCAATGAGGGCCGGACTGGCCGCTTCTACGGTCACACCCGGCAGGACGGCGCCTGACGCGTCCCGCGCGACGCCGGCGATGGACGCTTGCGCCAGCACCGTGCTCGGGGCGGCCGCGAGCCATAGCAGCGCGATCAGAAGCTGTCTAACACTTCGGCGCATGGGCTGCCTCCACTCTCAAACGCACCACGAGTTGGACTGCACGACAATCTGCAGACGCGATAAGCGGGGCCAATGAATGAAACGGGAATTCGACGGCACATCCTGACATGGGCATCCGATACCGTCAACCGGCTTCGTGTCCGGCTTGACTTGCGGCGGACGAGCCGGTAAAAAGGGCCGTCATCCGATCCATCAGGGAGGTTGCCTTTGATTCGCAGGAGGGCGCCATGGCGCGTCGTGCTCGTCGCGTCACTCGCCGTAATCAGCCCGCCTTACCCCCTTGGCGCCCAGGTGCGTCCGTCAGGGGATGACGCGGTTGAGAGCCTCCAGATCCGGCCCAACGTCTACGTGATCTTCGGCGCAGGCAGCAACGTCGTGATGCACGTGGGCGCGGACGGGGTCATTCTGGTAGACAGCGGAACCGGCGAGATGGCGGATCGTGTGCTGGCCGAGGTCCGGAAGATCACGTCCGATCCAATTCGCCTCATCATCAACACGAGCGCCGATCGGGATCACATCGGTGGCAACGAACGGATTGCGCGAGCGGGCGTGAACCTCAATCCCAACGCGTTCAACGCCGGCGGCAGCGCCGCCGCCGTGCTCGCGCATGAAAACGTGCTCAATCGCATCAGCGCGCCCACCGGTCAGCAGGCGCCCTTTCCGGTCGGCATCTGGCCGACGGAGACCTACATCTCGAAGATCAAGTCGATGTACATGAATGACGATGGCGTCCAGGTGATCCACCACCCGTCAGCCCACTCCGATGGCGACAGCATCGTGTTCTTCCGCCGCGCCGACGTCATCGTCACGGGCGACATCATCGACTTGCGCCGGTTTCCCGTCATCGATGTCGAGAGCGGCGGCAGTATCCAGGGCGAGCTCGACGCGCTCAACGCGCTGCTCGATCTCGCGATTCCGGCGATGCCGCTGATCTACAAGGAAGGCCGCACCTTCCTGGTGCCCGGCCACGGCCGGATCGCCGATCATGCTGAGGTCGTGGAGTACCGGGACATGGTCACGGTCATCCGCGATCGGATTCAAAGCATGATGAAGAAAGGACTCACGCTCGACCAGGTCAAGGCCGCCAATCCGGCGCAGGGGTACCGGGCGCGCTACGGCTCCGACACCGGTGACTGGACGACCGACATGTTCGTTGACGCCGTCTACAAGGGACTGACGACGAAGGAAAAGTCGTGACCGCGCGATTACTCATCCACACCGTTACGATCGCACTGGCCGTGGTTTTCGCCGCCGGCGCCTTCACATCCGCAGGTCTGAGCGCGCAGGGCCGGGGCGCAGCTCCGGCTCCGCCGACGCCGCGGGCGATGGCGCAGATCGATCTGACCGGCTACTGGGTCGCCATAATCACCGAGGACTGGCGCTGGCGGATGGTCACGCCGGCCAAGGGCGACTACGCGAGCATTCCGCTCAACGTCGCGGGAAAAGACCTCGCCGATACGTGGGATCCGGCCAGGGATGAACGGGCGGGCGAGCAGTGCAAGTCCTACGGCGCACCAGGGGTGATGCGCGGCCCGACGCGCCTGCATGTCACCTGGCTGGACGACACGACGCTGAAGCTGGAAACAGACTACGGCATGCAGACCCGCCTGTTACAGTTCCGCGCGGCCAGGACCGCCGCGACCGCTGCGCCGTCGCTGCAGGGCATGACCGCGGCGCAGTGGGTGATGGCCGGGCGCGGACGGGGACGCGGCGCGCCGCCGCACGGATCGATGAAGTCGATCACCACGCGCCTGCGGCCGGGCTACCTGCGCAAGAACGGCGTGCCCTACAGCGCCAACACCGTTTTTACCGAGTACTGGGATGTACTGTCCGGGCCGAACGGCAGTCAGTGGCTGGTGGTCACGAACACGGTGGACGACCCGGCGAACCTGCAGATCCCGTGGGTCACGTCGGTCCACTTCAAGAAGGAACCTGACGGCGCCAAGTGGGACCCGACGCCGTGCTCGGCCAGGTTCTAGTTTCCTGATTCGGCGACGGTGTTTCCCTCGCCCGCGTCGTTGCAGCTCAGGGTTGGGGCGGGGTTTGCCGACCCGCCGCCAACGGAGAGCCACCCGCAACAGTACCGCCCACACGCCTCAGGCGCTTTGTACGTGTCCTTGAGCTTCTTTCGGTACTCCGGATACAACGTTTCCGCGTGGCCCATCGCCGCGTCCTGCGGAATCCTGTAGGTGTCCGCGATGAAGGTCCGGCCAGGGTTTTCGCCGGGCAGATAGTGCGGCACGATGCCCGAGCCTTCGAGCCGCGGGATCTCGGTCACCGCGTTGCACTGCTCCCAGTAAGGGACGTTCCCGTGTGGGTCCAGCTGATAGGTGCGGCTGATGAAGAGCGGCTCGGCCAGGTAGATCGGGTCCTCGTCGATCGTGACGATCGTCAGCAGGTCATCGTGCCTCATGAGGTGCACGGTCACGGTCGCGAGGTCGCTCTTGGGCATCCCATTGGATCGCCGCAGAGCGGCGGTCTTCATGTGGGTGGTGATCGCGATCAGCGTATCGCCTTCCCAGCGTCCCGTGGTGAAGCCCGAAAAGTCATGAAACGCATTGGCGGACGGGCGCGCGCGCCCGTCCATCCAGATTGTCACGATGTCCCTCTGCGTGTGGCCGGAGATCTTCCACGCGATGACGTCGCCGGCGTCGTCGACCTCGCTCCAGATGCGGATGCCCCGCGGCTGAAACTGCCCGGTCCATGGCGCGAACAGGAGGCACTGGCGCTCGCGCAGCGAGTTGAGCGACGCATCCCACGAGAGCGCCTTGGCGCGGGCTTCGTCGTTGATCGCGATGCCGGTGTAGTCGCCAAGGTCGCGGCCGCAGCACCGCTCCATCCAGTCTTCGTGCAGCCGCGTGTCCCAGGAGCCAGTCAGGTCGATTTGCGCAAACGCCGGCACGCTGAGCGCCAGCACGGCACACACTGTCAGCACCACCCGTGTCACGTCGCGCGGCTCATAGGTTGTCTCCCGTCCTGGCTGTCGCTAGTCGAACGTCTCGCCCGGCTTGGTGCCCCAGCCATATCCATCCGACGGCCGGCGGAGGGTGATCATCCGCATGCGGAAATCCGCGGGATTTCGTCCGGGTGGTCCTGTGATGACCACGACATCGCCTGGCTTCAATGTCTCGCGGGTGACGCCCTGGCCGCCGAGTGCGCCAGTGCCACCCCACTCGACCGCCCATCGCTGCATCTGGCCCGTCTCGTCCGGCGCCATCACGTGCACGAACGAATGGGGATTGCGGAAGAGGAACTGCACCAGCTTGCCTTCGATCCTGATGGTCCTGGCTTCGTCGTACGTGGCCGCAAATGAGTGATGTGCGCGAGCGGTCAGACTACTCGCGATCGCGATGGTCAGCACAACAAGCAGTTTGGCTTTCATCCCGTCCTCCTGCAAAAATCGACGCCCGGCTGCCCACCGCTGCAGAGCCGCGGACTGGCTGAATACTCCGTCCGGAGGCGGCAAATGTCAATGGTCAGCGCGGTGTCACACCCGCCGACTTGTCTCGACGGGCACGCGACTCATGCGCGCATGACGCGTCAGCGCATCGAGGCGCTCCTCGTGCAGTGGTCTCAGTCACAGACGACGCGATCTCGATGGCGGAGGAGGGGGAGATACATCGCATCGCCAACGAGCTTCGCATCGACCATCCGGATCTCGTCGCGCTGCGCGTGGCACACCGGCAGCATCTTCCGGGCATGCCGCGGCGCTGATCGGCGGTATAGTG
>DATCIJ010000132.1:0-3009 GCA_036507855.1 Gemmatimonadaceae bacterium
GCCGAGAAGGTCCTGCGCAATGGGCGCGTGACCGACATCGCCTTTCAACTGCGTCGAACGGGCGAGGGCGTCACGATCTGCGCGATCTTCGAGGACGATGACGAGTGCACCGATGAGGGGCTTCGCTCGGACCGGCGCTGGAACTGGTCGCGGAATTCCCGGCCGCCCTCGCTCAACGTGACCATCCGCGTGCCGGCGGGCGTGCGGCTTCGCGTTCACTCGGGTAACGGCGACGTCGGCGTGACCGGAGCGCACGCTGAGCTCATAGCGCGCAGCGGAAACGGCCGCGTCCGGGTGTCGGGAACGGCCGGGGAAGTCGAGGCAACGTCGGGCAATGGCGAGGTAACGGTTGAGAACGTGCGCGGTCCCGTCACCGCCAATTCAGGAAACGGGGACGTCCGCGTCAGCACGGTACAGGGTCCGGTGTCGGCCCGATCGGGGAATGGCGACCTGCTGGTCAGGATGACTCAGGTCCGCGCCGACGCCGACATGGAGTTCACGACGGGGAATGGCCGGATCGAGGTCACGGTCCCTGCCGAGTTCAACGCTGACATCGATGCGTCGACCGGGAACGGCGGAATCCGTACCGATTTCCCGATTCAGGTGTCGGGTCGCATTTCCAAGACGCGCCTTCGTGGCACGATCGGCCAGGGCGGTCGCCGATTGCGCCTTGTGACGGGGAACGGCGAGATCGAACTCCGCCGAGGCTAGAGCGCGAGGCTCCCTCGGGCCGGAGCAGCGCGGAGTCCAGCGACCCGAACATTCCGCTCAGCGGTCGGCACTCGGCGCTCAGCAGTTCCCGCTACTTCCTCGCCGGATCCACCGCCGGCGGATCCTTGCCGGCGTCGTAGACCACGCGCCCGCCGGTGATGGTGAGCACGACCTTGAGGTCCTTGAGCATCTCCGGTTGGACACGGAACGGGTCGCGATCGAGGACGACGAGGTCAGCCAGGAAACCAGGCGCGATCTTTCCCTTGTAGTTCTCCTCACCGGCTGCCCACGCGTTGCCGACGGTGTAGGCGCGCAGGGCGCTTTCGAGGCTGATCCGTTCCTCGGGGAACCAGCCGCTGGCCGGCTGTCCGCCTAACGTCTGGCGGGTGACGGCGGCGTACATGCCGAGCAACGGATCGGCCGTGTACCAGGCCGCGTTGGTACCGGGCCAGTCGCTGCCGAAGCTCATACGCACACCCGCCTTCTCCAGCGTGTTGAACGCGTACGCCCAGCGACTGCGCGCGCCGATGCGCTGCTCCATCCATCGCATATCGTCGATGGCATGGTACGGTTGCACTTCGGCCATGATGCCCAGGCGCGCCATGCGCTGGGCGACCTCAGGTCCGCGGATCACCTGCGTGTGGATGATGCGCCAGCGTCGTTCCTTCGGGCCGTTGGTGCGGATCACCTTCTCCATCATCGTGAGCAACGTGTCGATGGCCTGGTCTCCGATGGCGTGGATCTGCGGCCAGTGCCCGGCGGAGTCGGCGCAGAAGAGCAGCGGCTCCATGCCCGGCGGTTCGGTGACCATCGTGCGCCACTGGCCCCGCTCGCCGGACGTGAGGTACGGCTCGTAGAAGTGGGCGCTGGAGTTCCCCATGATACCGTCCATGAAGCCTTTCAGACCGCCGATCCTGAGCCAGTCGTCCCCGAAGCCGTGGCGGATCCCGACCGCCCGGAGTTGCGGGCACTTGTCCATCGTCGGCCGCATGTAGATGCGCGTGGTGAGCTCGCCGCGCCGCTTCAGTTCCTGGTAGACCTCCATCTGTTCAGGGCCGGTGTTGTCGTGGATCGTCGTCACGCCAAGCGCGCGCAGGTGGGCCAGGGCGGCGCGCGACTCGGAGAGACGCTGGTCGAGCGGCTTGGGCGGGATCGCGCGCCTGACGCGATTCGCCGCCGCGGTGGTCAGGCGGCCGGTCGGTTCGCCGTTGACGCACTGCACGCCCTCCCAGGAGCAGGTCGCGCCGGCGAGCTGCAAGCCGCGGCTGTTCGCCGCGTGGGCCGAGCGATCCCACTTGGAGATGAGGACCGGCGTGTTGGGCGTGACCGAGTCGATCATGCCGCGATGAGGATCAAACGCCGGCGCGCGTGCAGCGGCGCCGGCTCCCGTGGAACCCTGGGCCCACGCCTCATAAGCGCCCCAGTCGCCGCCCGTGAGCCACGCGCCCGCGGGGAGCCGGTCGCGCGCCTCGCGCACTCGGCGCACCAGCGCCGACTCCGTGGACACGTCGAGGAGGTTCACGCCGACGAGCAGGGCGCCCGCGCTCTGGAAGTGCGTGTGATTGTCGATGAACCCGGGCGAAATGAAGTGATTCGCCATGTTGAAGCCGCGCGTTGACGCCACGCGATGGCGCATGATCTCGGTCTCGCTTCCCACGGCAATGATGCGATCCCCGGCGATAGCGATTGATTGCACGGACGGCCGGGCGCTGTCGCCGGTCCACACACTCGCGCCGATGATGATCACGTCCGCCGGCTGCTGTGCCTGTGCGACGCTGGCCAGGCTGACAGCCAGCATCAGCGCCAAATGAATCGTGCGCATCAGAAGTCTCCCTCGTTCTGCACGGTTCGCTTAAGTAAACCCGCCCGCGAACGTGCGGAAGGCGCCGCTTCCCTGAAAACCACTAACAGGTCCTTGCGAGCGTTAACTTCACGCCTGAATCCAGTCGTGTACGGGCCGCCAATGATTCATCCATCCTCCCACTGGACCTGCTCATGAAGTTCAATTACCGCGTTCTCCTCATCGGTCCGCTCCTCGCGAGCCTTGCTGGCGTGAGCGCGACGGCACAGACGGGTGCGGACGCTCGCGCGGCCGCGAGGCGCCATCGGGAAGCAAACGAGGCGAAGATCCTGCGCGAGTTCTCCACCCTGCTCGCCATGCCCAACGTTGCATCTGATCGCGACGACATCCGGCGAAACGCGGACCATCTGCTGGGAATGCTCCGCCAACGCGGCGCCACTGCCCAGATCCTCGAAGTGCCCGACGCACCCGTCGCGGTCTTCGGCGAGATCCGCGTC
>DATCIJ010000133.1:0-2368 GCA_036507855.1 Gemmatimonadaceae bacterium
GTAGTCGTGTCGCGTGCCGCGTGCGGCCAGCTTCAGGTCCGCCCACAACTGGGCGAGCCTGGAGCCGGCCGGCACGTACACGGTCTCGCCGCCGGGCCCATTCGCTGGAACCGGTGAATCGACGGACCGCGGTGGCGTCTCCGCCACCGGCGTCACAGTCCCCGAGGGATTCTCGCGTTGAGTGTCCATGTCGGTGACGGGTTGCATGGGTTTCTCCGCGTGAAAAAGAATTCGCCCCATCTGCTCAACGGTCGCAGGTGGGGCGAAGTCGTCCGCGTGTGGGCGGGAGAACTATGCTCTCGTGCCTGCTCCGGTGTGATTCGAATCGACGGTCATGCGCGGGCTCGCCGCCGAAACGGCGACAACCCACGCCCGGGTGACCGGGACGTCGATGCGAGGTGAAGTGATGGTGAGGCTGATCACAGGCAGGTCCTGAGAGGGTTCCCGCGTCGGTTGTTAGGCGCGCGCGGGGAGGATCAGCTTAGCGGCGCCAGGGCAGGCTGTCAAGCACAGAACACGCCTACCGTTCCGCGCGCTGTAACTGGGCCAACCGTTCCCGCGCCTTTTGCACGTGCGGCTGCAAGTCGAGATCGGCGTTCTTCCAGAGGCCGACAAACCGAGTGTAGTGCGTCATCGCCTTGGCCCGATCCCCCTTTGCGTCATACAGCTCCGCCAAGCGCTTGTGACTGCCGGCGAGTGACCAGGCGTCCTCGATCGCCCGGTCGATTGGATCCGTCGGGGTTTCGATGTAACGCTCCAGCACAGCTATCGCGGAGTCTGTCCTCCCGGCAAGGTCGTGCGCCCTGGCGATTTCCGGGTTCAGGCACGTGCCGCAACGGTCCGCGTTTGCCGCAGTGTATTCCCGGACGGCCTCGTCGTATCGCTGTTCAGCCAGTGCGATGTGGCCAAGCATGGCGTGGCGCGTGAAATCGTCCTGGAGCAACTCCGCGTCCGCGCGACGGCGGTCGAACGCGGCAAGCAGGTCGCGAGCTTTCGCCACGTTGCCGACCATCGCATTCAATTCCACTAATCGGTCGTAAGGGCGCTCGATGGGCTCCAGTGAGTCGAGCGGAAAGCTGGCAATGGCCTGATCGAGCCTGGCCTTGGCGCGCGCCGTGTTACCGCGGAACCAGGCGTCCAACCAGGCCTCGTCCAACAGCTTCTGGAGCGCTCCAACTCGAACGCCCATGGCGAGCTGCGCGTCATTCGAGCTGTCGAACCACCGCTTGGAATCGACGAGGCGGCCCTGAGTGCTGGACAGGACGCCGAGCCAGAAATCCGTATTCTGCACGACCGACGGCTCATTGATGCGAGCGCGGCGCAGGCTGTCGGTTACGTTTTCAGCGGCGGCGTAGTCGCCGCGAATGGTGTGGAGAAAGACCGTCGACGCCACAACACCTGGATTCCGTGGTAGCGCGGCCCGGTACGCCCGCAGTGTCTGCTCGGCGTCGGCCAGCTTGCCCTGGGCCATCTGGGCCCACGCCGCGTTGTTGAAGAACACTGCTGCCGACTGCTGCGCTATCGCCCGCTTGGCCAGCTCCTCGGCGCGCGCGAACTCCCGCCGGTCGCGCATCTGTACAGCAAGGTTGTTCAGGGCGGCGACATTGTTTGGATCGATCTCAATGAGCGATTCGTATGCCGAGATGATCCGGCTCCTGTCCGGCTTCGGACCCCACTGGTAGTATGCGGCGATCGTGAGATACCGCTCCGACTCGCCCAACCGGTCTCGATGATCGTAGGCTTTCTGGATCGTGGCCGTGATCAGGGGCCTCGGATAGAATCGGTTGCTCAGTTCCACGGCGAGCTTCCGGTACGCCATGGCGAAACCGGTGTCGAGCGAGATGGCCTCTTCGATGAGGCTCCGACCACGGTTCCAGTCTCCCTCCTCCTCGATCGCGCGCACGCCGGCCACGTACTTCTGCAGGGCTTGCAGGGACGGGGTCGTGACCCGCTCGAGCGACCGCGCGCTTTGGATGTTCTTCAGCGACTCACCGGTCTTCTCGCGCAGTTTCTTCGACAGGCGGCTGATGGCCGGGATGATGTCCGCCGCGTTGTCGGCGGTCTCACGGAACGACGCCAGCTCGTCGCCCGTCTGCGCGGCGATCAGACGTGCCGAGAGCACGTAGGCGCCGCCGAGGGTGACGATCTCGCCGTCGATCACCGCCTTGATCCCCTCGCGCGAAGCGATCTCGCGAGCCAGCGGATAATCCACGCGCGTCCCGACGGGACGCTGCATGCGCTGCAGCGCCTCGCGCACAGCAGTGACCGGCATGACGCCCAGGCTCTGCGACTGCGCCAGGTCGGTGCGGAACGCTTCGGTCACCGTCGGACCCAACAGCGAGTCGGTCGCCGGCCCCTTGAACTCGGT
>DATCIJ010000134.1:0-14187 GCA_036507855.1 Gemmatimonadaceae bacterium
GACCGTGATCTGGCGATACCCGAATGGCTCAATGAACGCGAACCCCAGCAGGCGCCACGTGTCCCCCCGATGGCGATATCGGTTGAAGCTGATTTCCTCCATGAGGATCGCGGCGAGCGAAAGCACCGTGCCGTACAGGTAGGCGACAACGAAAAATGCAATCGCATACGCCGGCGCCAGTGACCCGAACATCGTTCCGACCACTGTAAGGATCAGTCCCACGGCTTCCACCAGAGGCGCGAGGAGTTCCGCGAAGAGGAAGTACGGCATCGCGATGAGGCCGGTGGCGCCGTAGCGCGGGTTGAAGATCAGCCGCCGGTGGGTCACCATCGTCGCGATCAAACCACGATGCCATCGCTCCCGCTGCCTGCCCAGCACGGCAATCGACACCGGAACCTCGGTCCACGCGACCGGGTCAGGAATGAAGACGACCTTGGCGTGGATCGCCTTTTCTCTGAGGTGCCGCTGGAGCCGGACGATCAGCTCGAAGTCCTCGGTCACGGTGCTGGTGGCGTAGCCAAGGATTTCCGTGAGGTATTCGCGACGGAACAGGCCAAAAGCCCCGGAGATGATGAGGTTCCCGCCGAGCAGATTCCAGCCGAGCCGTCCAAACAGGAAGGCCCGCAAATACTCGACCGTCTGGATTCCGGAAAGCCAACGCGTGTCCACCCGTGCATCGATCACCCGCCCATCCTCGACCCGGCACGAGTTCACGACGCGAATGGTGCCGCCCACCGCGGCGATCTTCTCGTCGAAGAGGAATGGTCGGGCGAGACGGAGGAGCGCGTCCGGCTCGATCAGTGTGTCGGCATCGCAGCAGAGCACAAAGGGGAACCGCGCGGCGTCGAGCCCGACGTTCAACGAGTCGGCTTTGCCACCGTTGATCTTGTCCACCACCAGCAGCTTGGTCCACGTGCGCGAGCGGTAGTACCCGCGCACGCGTTCGGTGCGCAACCGCCGCATGACCGCCGGCGGCACTTCGTAGAGGTCGTACGCGGCCTTGAGTTGCTCCAGCGTGTCGTCGGTCGAGCCGTCGTTGACGAGCACGACTTCGTAGTACGGGTACTGCAGCGTAAGCAGCGACCGGACGCTATCGACAATTGACACCGACTCGTTATGGGCCGGCACGAGGATGCTCACGCGGGGTACGGCGGAGGAAGTGAGGCTCCGGGTGAGCACGTCCTCGCTCCCGAACCGCCAGTGAGCGAAGAGCTGCGGCGCGGCGAGGACGAGCAGCAGCGCAAAGAAACTGTTGACGAGGAAGGCGTACCACAGAATGCCAACGTCGGCCACCTGGAGCGTGGTGACATACCAGTCGGGGACGTCCACAAGTGAAGGCATGCGCCTAGACCTCGGACATCTCGATGACGGCCGCCGACGACAACCCCGACACGAGTTGCGCCATGTCCCGCGCCATCCGGTCGTCGCCGGTCACGACGCCAAGGAGGGCCACCCGGGCGTCGCCCCCGATTCGCGCGAGGGCGAGCGCGGACCGGTAACGCACCCACCAGGCCGGATCACGGACGGCGATCGCCAAGGCGCCGGCGGCTGACCCGGTGCGAAGGGCGCCCAGCGCGCGCGCCGCCTGGGCGCGCACCCGCCAGTCCTGATCGGCGAGCAGCGTGAGAAGCACCGGCAGGGTCTCCGCTTCGGCAAGTCGTCTGAGCGCACGCGCGATGTGGACCCGCACCTCGGCGCGGGGATGCGAGGCGAGCTGGCGCACGCACCGCAGCGCCTCCGGACTGGCCAGGGCGCCGGCAGCGTCGATCCAGGCATTGAGCGCGCCCATCGGCGCGTCAGGCGTGAGCCTTGGAATGAGTGCGTCGGCCACTGCCTTCGCGTGTCGCCCGAGCGCGGCGAACTGATAGGCCTGTACGGCGTCCTGCCGCGCCGGCACGTCATCCAGGGCACGGTTGATCAGGGCTGGCTGGGTGAGGCGGGCCGCGGCGTCGAAGGCGACCAGGCGGACCGCGGGACTGCGGTCGCCTAACAGCGACGCGATCAGCCCCGCGTCGCCCTCTCCGCCAACGATGGAAAGCAACCGGGCCACGTCAAAGCGCCGCCACCACAAGGGCGATCGGGCGCGCCGCAACACCGCCTCGACCCAGGGCTCATGGCGGAGGGCTCCCGCGAGCGCCTGTTGACGCTCAAAGGTCGCCAGCTTCGTCGCGAGGCGGGCCAGACTGAGGAACGCGGCGTGTGGTGGAAGGCGTCGCAGGGCGAGCACGACGTTCGAGACGTCGGCGTTCAGCACCAGCCAGTTGTGGAGCACGGGTTCGACCGCCCGCACCGCGTCCTCCATCTCCTGCTTGCGAAACCCGATGCGCCATCGCAGGAGCAGAAGCGCGGTGAGGCATGACACGATGACCGCCGCCTCGATCAACAGCGCGACGACCAGCCCCCGCAGGGTGAACACCTACGCGACTCCCGCCTGGCGCGCCGACATTGCCGCCCAACGCTGAAGCTTGGCCATCAGCACAAGGATGTTGAACGGCTTGGCCAGGTGGTCCACCGCACCGGCCAGCAACGAGCGCACCTGCACCGACTCATCGGCGTGTGAAGACAGCACGATGATGAGGAACGTGTCAGGTCGTTGTACGCCAAGGCGCTCGAGAATCGCATGGCCGTCAACGCCGGGAAGGTCGACGTCGAGCACCACGATGGGTGACCGCGCGCCTATCGGCATGCTCAACAGCTTGTCAAGCACGGCCGTCCCGGAGCGAAAAATCTCATACGGCAAGCGTACCTGACTCAACGCGAAGGTCAGCATGCGCGACAGCGACTCATCGGCGGTCGCCACGACGATCGCGGGGAGGGGCGGGGCGGGCTGACCGGGTGCAGGCGTCATCGCCGTCACTCCGCCATCCGTTGCATCCCGGACAGGGGTGCCCTGCTTCGCCCGACCAGCGGTGGCCGGGTGGCGTTGACGTGCCAAGGTCGAGTGCCGGTTGCGGGTGGCGTTTGGCCGTCTGGGCCGACGGTCTGCTACCATAGAGACGAAACGACCGGTCAGTCGTCAACAATGGCCTGACTCGAGCAGGTCGGTCGGCACGCTCGGGCTCTCACACCGGAGTAGCGACCTTGCGGCGCTCCAGCCTACAAGCCGCTGGTTGGACCATCGCCGCCGCCGGGCCAGGCGGACGCATACGACTTGCCGTTTGGCGGTGGTGGTGCCTGGCCGCGCTCCTTGTCGCGACCGTCCGCCCGCTTCCGGCGCAGGCACGGGTCACATCGGACTCGGCGAGCCGCACGATCGCCGCCGGCGATGCCGCCTGGACCAGGGGAGCGCGCGACTCCGCTTACGCCTGTTATCGCCTCGCGGTTGCGCAGAGCCCCGAGGTCTCCACACACGTGCTCTTCCGCCTCGCCACGCTCGAATCAGAACGCAACCGACTGGATCCTTCCATCGCTCTATTACGAGAGTACGTTAGGCGCGAGCCCAGGGACGACGAGGGGCGCCTCGCCCTGGCGCGGGTGCTGGCGTGGCGGGGGCGATATGACCAATCCATCGCGATGTATGACGAAGTCCTGACGCGTGATTCCACGTACCGGGACGCGGTGCTTGGCCGCGCCCAGGCGCTGGCCTGGGCCGCCCGGTTTCCGGCGGCGGTGGCGGCCTACGAACGCTGGCTGGCACACGCGCCCGCTGACACGGCGGCGGAACTGGGTCTCGCACGCACGCTCTCCTGGGCCGGCCAGCTCGCCGCCGCCGAGTCTCGTTATGCAGGTGTTGCGGAACGAGGGGGGTCGTTCGACGCCGAGCGAGGTGTGGCGCGGATCGCCGGATGGAGCGGCGACTATGCGCGTAGCGAGCGGCTCTGGCGTGCGCTCACTGAACGACACCCGGCGGACGCAGAGTCGTGGCTTGGACTCGCGCAGGTGCAGCGCTGGGCCGGACAGACCCGAGCCGCCGACACATCGCTCCGTCGTGCGCTGGTCCTCGCCCCGGCGTCTGCCGAGGTACAGGAGGCGCTGCAGTCTGTCCGCGTGGACCTTGCCGGAGCGGCCGAGCCGTTAGGCACGCATTCCACGGACAGCGATGGCAACCGCGTGAATACCCTGACGGTGGCTGTTCTCTCTCAGCCGGTGGGAACGGCACGGTTGCGCCTCACGGCGGCGATGCGGGAGGCCAGCTATCAGGGCACGACGGGATCGTCAGCCGGAATCCGGGCCGGCCTTCTCTGGTCGTCGCCGGGAAACCGCATTTCCACAGCCACCGAGTTCGGGGCCACGCGCTTGTCGAGCCGGATTGCCCAGCGTAATGCGACGACCGGCACGCGCCCCTGGGCCGTATTGCGGCTGGGGAGCAGGTTCTCGCCACGCGTCGCCGGCGGTGTGACGTTCACCGCCGTTCCCTTCGACGAGACGGCCACGCTCATCGGCGGCGGCATTCATACAACGGGGCTCGAGGCCGACATGTCTCTCACGCTCCCGGGGCACCTTTCACTGGGAGTCGGGGGCGGCCGGACGACAATCAAGGGCGGGCTGCTACCTAACGTGCGCCGAGCGGTCGGCGCCACCGCGCGCTGGGGAATGCGGGCCGGGCTGTCGGTCGCGGTGACGGCGCGCGGCATGGCCTATGACACGACCGGGCGTACCGACGGCTACTTCGCTCCGCACCGTTTCACGATCGTCGAGAGCAGCGTCCGCAAGATCTTTGGACGTGATCGGGGATGGGGTGGCACGCTGGAGGGGGCGGTGGGGCGACAAGGTATTCGCTTCGCCTCCGGCGACCGGACGAGCGGAAACCTGACGTCCCGCGGTTCGATCGTGATCCGCTACTCTCCACTCGCCGGCTACCAGCTGGAAGCCGCTGGTGGCGCGTCGTCCGTTGCGTCGCCCTTTGCCCAGGGCGCGGCGGAGTACAGCGTCACGTGGTTCTCGCTCGGGGGGCGGATCAAGGTCTTCTAGTGCCGTTCCAACTTGTCCGGCTAGAAGCGTGACTTCTGCACCGGCACGCGACCCTTCTCGTGCCTCACAACAGTTGGGCACATCAAGTTGGAACGGCACCAGCGGATAGACGTGAACACGTCCCGCATCGCGGTGTTGCTGGCTACGGATGTGCCGCTCTCGCGGTGGGAGCGCCGACCGCCGCCCACCGCTGACCTGACTTCGGTCAGTCGAGAAAACTCTGGATCCAGGTCAGCACGTCCGGCAGGTCGATGCGCGTCGTGTACGCCACGCCAGCGCAGTTACCATTCGTGACGTAGGAGTTGACGGCGACCGTGACGTTGCTCGCGCCGATGAGATTCGGCCCGCCGGAGTCGCCGAAACAGAGGCCACCCTTGCCACGGGCCGCGGTTTGCGAGAGCCTGATCAGGTGCTCGCTGTTGTTGAACTGCCCTGAGAGGAACGTCGAGGGAGTCATCAAGCGCCTGAGGAATCCAGCCGTCCTTGGTGGTCCGCCGCCGACCAGCCGGAACTGATCGCCATACCCGACCAGGGTAATGGACGAACCGTTCGCAATCGTGGACGCGAGGCCAGCGGAAGGAAGCTGCACGTAGGTCGAGACAACACCCGTCGGGACCGGTTCCTGCAGGACGACGATCCCGATGTCGCCCTCCAGCCACGTCAACATGCCGAACCCGGTCGCACACCCGACGCAGAAGCCGGTGTAGGTATGAGGTATTCCCTCGTACGACGTCGAGCCGCCGAGCGGGAATTCGGAATTTCCCTGGACGACTTCATTCATCCAGATTCGTGCCGCGACGGCGCCATCGGTGCAGTGCCCAGCCGTCAGCACAACGGTCGGCGAGAGGAGCGCGCCCGTGCATAACCAGGCGGGTCCCTGTGCATTGTCGAACACCAGAAGGCCAACGTACGGGTGCGCTCCCTGGTCAAACTCCCCTGACGTGATCAGGGACGGACGATTCGTCACGATGGGTCCGAGCGCGGGTTGATCGGCGCACGCGGCAACGAGGAGTGATGCGGTCGCGACCAGAATCTGCCGAACGTGCATTGTAGTCTCCGTAAGGGGAGCGAGCTGCCCGCGCGCCCGATCTTCGCTGAATGCCACGCCCACCACAAGAGGCTGTGGCGGGATTATCGATACGTTAGGTCGCCACCGCTGCCTGCCCTTTCTGCAGCGTTCTTGACGCCCGCCCAGTCTCGCGGATAATCTCCGCTTCAGCCTGTCAGGAGCATCGGCAAGGTGGGGGCACGACAGCAGAGTACGCTTTTTCGCTCGCGACCCTCGTCATCGAGATGAGGCTGCCTAACCAACCCTCGAGCCGCTTGGGAAGTCCCGTCAATGACGCGCGTCGTCGCGGGTTCATCGGCAGAGTCGCCCCGACGGCGCCAGATCTCCTCACTAGAGTGGCTACGGCGGCGGTCGCATCGGCACTCCGGGCGCCCACCGCTGCGCCGCCTCCCTGATCGCCTGTACGACCGATGAGTCCCGCCCGACCGTCCAGTCAATGGGTTGGTAGGTCACGGTCTGGTCGCGCGCCACTTCGAAGAAGAGAAGCCCTTTCACCATCGGATACCTGCTCGGCAGTGACTCGAGGGCGTCTCGAAACCATGCGGCGCGATCACCACCGACGGCCAGGGAGCCGAACTCCGCCAGCAGTAGCGGCTTTCCGAACGCGGCGAGCGCCGCGTATTTCGTGCCCACGATCTGGTCGAAGCTCCACCACTCCGACCACTGCGCGATCGGCCCATAGTTCAGCACCCCGGTAGCCGTCCAGTCCACCCACTCGTCGCCAGGGTAATACAACTCCCAGTACCCGTATGCCACGTGGGGCGACCACACCCAGAGGACGTTGGTGGCGCGGGCGTCGCGGAAGCGCGCCACCACGTGCCGCCACATCGCGATAAAGTCTTCCTTCGTGTTGTTCTGCGGCCCCCAAGGATAGCGATACGGGTCGTTCATCTCGTGCCCGAGGCGCACCATCAGCGGCTTGCCGAACGTCGCCGCGTCCGCGGCCCACGTATCGATATAGAAGTCGTACTGCCCGCTTGCGATCGCGGCCATTCCCTGCTGGTCACGCGCATCGCGCAACGGCAGCTCCGGGTGCAGCGTGTTCTCGAAATCCGTGAGCCACGGCTCCCAGGTGATCACCGGCAGGGACCCGTAGTCCCAGATCGCGGTGACGACACGGAGCGGGAACCGCTGCTCGGGCTTGTCCCCCCAAGCGGTGTAGATCTGGATCAGCGGAAGTGGCAAGCCGACCTTCCGCTCGAGCGCGCCCACGCCATCGAGTGTGGTCGGAAGTCCGCTCTCGTAGGCGCCGAGCAGAATGCTGTCCGGACGCTGCAGCAGCTCGCGGTCCTGTCGGTAGCGGTCGAACCAAGCCAGCTCGCCTGCCCGGCCCGGCCCGGAGAAGCGGCGGCGAACGCTCTGCTCCAGTGCACCGACCCCGGCTCCGACACGCTCGAGCATTCCACTCAGCGGCCCGCGGGCGTTGGCGCTCAAGCTGTTGAGCAGGAGGATCGCTGTAACCGCACCGGCGACGACGGAGAGCGACACCAAAAGCCTGTAGCGGCGCTTCATGCAGTGCCACCCAACCGGGTCACGTCCACCGCGTCCCACGGATTGCCTGGAGCGGGGTGGCGCGACCGCCACGCGGCGTAGACCGCGCCGGCGGACAGCACGACCGGCAGCGTGGCGAACGCCACCATTCCCCAGACCGCCTGGCTGCTCAGTTGCAGCGAGCCCTCACCGGTCTCGTGGAGTCGCTTCGCAATGACGCGCCATACCGTCGCACCGTACAGCGCGAACAGCAGGAGCTGTGGCCAGGCAAGGCGCAGGAACCGGCCGCGCTGCGCTTCCTTGGCCGTCGGGATGTACGGGATCTCCGCGCGCCCGATCGCGAGGAGCGTGCCGGCGAGGAATATGGGCCAGCACGCGAACTTGAGCACGAAGCCGCGCCAGTGCGTACCGCGCTCGGTTGCGGGGTGCGCGAGCCACCGCAGCGCGACGAAGTACATCACCACACCGCTTGCCGCCACCGGGACCGCGTCGACGAGGAACCCTTGAAAATACATCGACGCCGGCTGCACTCCCGCCCACAGGTAGAGGTAGGGAATCACCAGAAAGACGAGCGCCGTCACGCCGAAGAGATAGTAGGTGCCGATGGTGAAGTACGAGATCCGCTGCCAGCCGGTGAGCCGGCGGAACAGTCGCGGCAGCTCGCTGAATGCCACTTCGTATACGCCGCGTGCCCACTTGAGCTGCTGCTTGTAGAAGGAGCCGAGGTCCTCGGGAACGAGCCCGCGGCTCACCACCTCCGGCACGTACACCGAGCGCCACCCCGCCGCATGCAACCGGATTGACGTCACGAGATCTTCCGCGAGTCCGACTCCATGCCCGCCGATCGATTCGAGCGCCTTGCGCCGGAACGTGCAGTTCGCGCCAATCGCCACAGTCGCGCCGAGGCCGTGCAATCCCATCTGCAGGGGGCCGTAGAAGGAATACGTCTGCTCGGCCGCGCCGCGCGCGACGAACGAGCGCGCCTGATTGTAGTAAGCCTGCGGCACCTGGACGAACCCGACCCACTCGTCGTCAAAGTGCCCCAGCACGCGCTCGAGGAACTCGGGAAAGGGAAGGTGGTCAGGGTCGAGCACGAGGATGAAATCCTCCGTCACGCGAGCGAGAGCGCCGTTGATCTTGCCGGCCTTCGCGCCAGGCAGTCCCACCAACTCGAGCCATACCGCCTGGTGGCGCTGGGCACATTCGCGAAAGCGCGGATCGCGCGTGTCGTCGAGCAGGTACGTCGTATGCGGATAGCGGATGCGGTCGCAGGCGGCGAGCGTCTGCTCGAACATCGCCAGCGGTTCGCCCGGAGAGCTCGTAGTGAAGATCGCCACGCGCAACCCGGGCGGTGCCACGCGATGCTCTGGGCGCCGCACCCGCGTGTACGCCACCCAGCTCAGCACAATGCGGCTCACCCCGTACCAGAGCGCGATCGAGAGGACCACATACAGCGCGGGCTGCGCGACATGCTCGTTGCGAAACCAGAAATCCACCAGCCGCCCGACGGCGATGAGCCCGAACCCCGCGAGCGCACCGAGCAGCAGGCGGTCGCGTGCGCGCACCGGACGCGCGCTGCGCCACCGCCACAGATCGCGCGCGGGGGCGCTCACGGCTTCGTCGCGCGACGTGTCGCCGGGCTGGCGAACCGGTACATGACCCACGCGCGCGCGGTGTTCGCCGTGTAGAAGACAGTCTGCGTCGATTCGCCGGAGAATCCGAAGGTCAGGTCCATGGAAAATGCGAAATCGACGCCGCCGCGCACGATCCACGGCGAGAACGAGCGGGAGACGAACTTTCGTTCGACTGCGTTGGGGTTTCCCGGATCCGCGACGGCCGGAGCCCCGAAAACTGGCGCGTTGTCGGTCGCGCGGACCCCGTACGATCCGCTGGCGCTCAGCGTTGCGCGACTGGCGCGGAACTCGGTGGCGGCAATCAGGGAGTGGACGGCCAGACTGGCTGGCGTGTAGTACGGATCATACCTCCCGTCCGCGACGAAGAGCGGGTTGCCGGGAGGGTACGGCTGGCCGGGATGCGCCAGCACGAACCGGTTCCGGGCTGCATCCTGCATCGTCACGCCGTAGCCCACCTGCAACTGGTTCCTGCCGGACCGCACGATCGGTGCGAGGAGCCAGGCGTACAACGTTCGCAGCGTGTTGTCGTCCGGATACCTGGTCTGCTGCACCGCCGCCTCGCCCAGCCATCCCCGCGGCGAAGAAAGCGCCAGGAGCGCGGTCGCCGTGTTGGTCACCACAGGCGTGCGGACGCTTGCCAAGGTATAGAAGTAGGGTTCCCGCTGCACTCCAACGCGGAACGTCACATGCCCGGGGAAGCGGAACCCCACCCGCGCGTGGCCCGTCCACTCTCCGCCGCCCGAGGTGCCGCGATGCAGCACGCCCACGCTCGCCTCGGTCTCCAACCGCGCGACCGGCGCGAAATGGGCGAACCCTACCTCGGCGCTCCTGATGTCCAGCGATACAGAGTCGGCTGAGTCGAGCCGCCCCAGGCCAGCCCGCGCTGAGACCGACAGCAACGGCGTCAGGCTTACGCCACCCGCCATCTGTACGTCCACGCGCTTCAGTGGCTGGTCATCCGCGCGCCCATCACCCGAGACGAAGAACCAAGGGGCCCCGACGGCCGCGATTTCACCGAGCTGACGGCGCGCCTCCTGTTGAGTGGAGTCTCCTGCAAGGGCACTCCGCAAGAGACGCCGGGCGGCTGTGAAATCACCTTCCCAGTATGCCACTGTCCCGAGCAGTGCGTCGGAGTAGGGGCGCATCACGGGATCCTGCTGGAGCGGCCACACCACCTCGCGAGCCCGCCGCCGATGGCCCGTCTCGGCGAGCATGCGTCCGTACTCCAGCCTCAACGTTCCGTCGTCGGGGTGCCGAAGGAGCGCCAGTTCGTAGACACGGCGAGCGTCATCGGGCCGTCGCAACCAGTAAAGTGTCTGCGCCAGAATCCGGGCCGCCTCGCGGTCCCCCGGAGTTTGCTCCACATAGGGCTCGAGCAGTCGGGCAGCGGCGTCAAACTCGCCGGCGTCACGGTGCTTGAGCGCCTGTTCGACGACGGGGCTGCGCGCCTGCGCGGACGCTGCCGGAACGGCGGTCACGAGCACGGCAACGAGGAAGGCAGCGCGGGCGAAGCACCGTCGAGCAGCAGAAGCGGCACAAGGCGTGGCCGACATCAAGAGGTAGCACACACCGCACCGGACGCCTGGCGGATGTACGCCGTCACTACGGAGCCGACATTGGAGTGCGCGTCGGGCTCGCCGCGACCGTGATCGGTTTGTTCGACGGCCGCGATTCCCTTGTGCGGACTCAGGCGAGAAGGCTCCCGCACTAGCCCATTGCGCATTCAAGCATCGATGCCGCTCGTGGAGCGTTAGGCAATGCGTCCATTCAAGCCTGGGGGAGCAGGCGGATAGCGTAGCGCCAACTCCCTCACCGCTTGCTCGCTATCTGAAGCGCTTGCTCTTGCGCGCTTTCTGCACCGCGAACGCGGCGCCAGAAACGGCTGCGGCCGTGGCGACAACGGCTCCGACGCGCTTCGCGGTCTTGGCCATCTTGGCCATCTTGCGCTTGCGCTGCTGCTTCTTCACCAGAGCGGTGACGGCCTTCGTCGCGGAGTTCTTCAGTGCCGACGCTCTCTTGGTTGCGGCTGACGCTACTCGACCCGCCTTCTTCGCCGCCTTGCGCACTCGCGTATTCATCAGGACCTCCGGTTGGGTTGCCTGCTCAGTGAGTTGTTTCCTGAATGTAACCCCGGAATCGCGCTGACTTTCCATCCGACGCTCGCGCTGCGAACTCATCTGGCAATGGGGTGACCGAGGGCACAGCTTGGGTCCACCAACAAACGCCCCACCGTCATGACCAACGCGCAACGCGCTCCTCGCTGGTTCAGCATCGGCGACGTCAACGCCTTTTTCGGGCTGATGCTCGATAATGTCGTCAACCTCGCCGTGCTGTCAGGGATTCTGGTTGGTGGATTCGGCTTTCCCACTGACATTGTCTTCACCCGGATGTTCCCCGGCACCGCCCTGGGAGTTCTGCTGGGAAACGCCGTCTACACCGTCATGGCGATCCGGCTCGCGCGCCGTACCGGTCGCGACGATGTCACCGCCATGCCGCTCGGCACCGACACGCCCTCGACCATCGGCATCGCGCTCGCGGTGCTGGGGCCGGCCTTCATCGCCGCGAAAGCGAGGATGCCCGAGCGGGAAGCCGCGGTCCTCGCCTGGCAGGTGGGCATGGCCACCATGGTGCTGATGGGTGTGTTCAAGGTCGGCATGAGCTTCGTCGGTGGATGGATCGGCAAGGTGATTCCAGCCGCGGGATTGCTCGGATCCATCGGCGGAGTGGGCGTCGCACTCCTTGGCGCGCTTCAACTCGGTGAGATCCTCGCCGAGCCGGTGGTCGGGATGATCGCCCTCGGCTTGATCCTGTACGCGCTCGTCGCCCGCATCCGCCTCCCGTTCCAGGCACCGGCCGTGCTCGTCGCCGTGACCGTCGGTGCCGTGTTGTACTACGGGCTGGGCGCCTGGGGGCTGACCGTTCATCCAGTGGCCGTGCCTGACGCGAACATGCTCCTCGCGCTGCCGACTCCAACGCTCGGCTTCCTGACTGGCATGCCGATCGCGCTACGCGATTACCTGCCGCTGGCCCTCCCCTTCGCCATCCTGACGATTGTCGGCGGCATCAATGTCACCGAGAGCGCGCGATTGGCCGGCGACGACTACAAGACGCGCGACATCCTTCTGACCGAGGCGCTCTCTACGTTGGTGGCCGGCATCTGCGGCGGCATGAGCCAGACCACGCCGTACATCGGGCACCCGGCGTACAAGGCGATGGGTGGGCGTGCCGGATACACGCTGCTCACCGGCCTCTTTGTCGGCCTGGGCGGCATCTTCGGCTACATCGGGTTCATGGCGGCGTTGTTGCCGCGCCCGGCGCTGGCTCCCGTGCTCTTTTTCATCGGCCTCGAGATCACCAGCCAGGCGTACAGCGCAACCCCTCGGCGACACATGGCGGCCGTGACCGTGGCGGTGCTGCCCAGCGTCGCTGTGGTTGTGCAGATCCTCCTCTCGCAGGTCTACAACGGCGCGCTGATGTCGGCGGCGCTCGATCCCGCGGCCACAATGCAGGCGACCGGCCTCACGAACCCCGCGTTCATCCAGACAGTTGGTGTCATGATCATGCTGGCGTCGGGCTTCATCGTGACCGCCATGCTCTGGGGTGCCGCGGTGGCCTTTCTTACAGATCGCCAAGTGGTCGCCGCCAGTATCACCTTGCTGATCTGCGCGGCGCTCTCGTTGTTCGGCTTCATCCACTCTGTGCTGCCGAGTGGCGGGATCTACCTGCCGTGGACAATGCCGTCTTCGTTGCCGTGGCACTGGGCGGCGGCGTACAGTGGACTCGCGGCCGTGCTCCTGCTCCTGTCGAGGACCGAGGCCTTTCGGTCAGGCGGCGCGGTACCGCTTGAACACGCCGTCTGACCAGCTCGCGAAATCGCGACACCGGTAATCCCGGAACATTTGGGACGCGGATCAACACGAATCGCGCGCGAATCATCGCGGATTTGGACCCCGGAATCCCGGCAGCACGGCGCCGCACCGGACGCCCGAATCTCCGGCGTCGATCCGCTCATATTCGCGGGAATCCGCGACCCCCAAACGTCGCGGGACTGGTTGCTCCTGATGCCTGTTGCCTGTTGCCTGTTGCCTGTTGCCTGATGCCTGTTGCCGGTCACACCGCATCCGACAAACTCGCAAAGTTGAAGTCTCGCACGCGCATTGACGGCATCACCTGGCCGACGCGTGTCCGCTCCGAGCGTCCCATCTCCTCGATCTTGTTGAGCATGATCAGCGGCGCTTCGTTCCAGCGGAAATTCTTCACGGCGCGCACGATCTTGCCACCCTCTATCAGGAACGTTCCGTCACGCGTGAGTCCGGTCATCAGACCGCTTCGTGCGTCGAGCACGTTCGTATAGAAGAAGTGCGTCACCAGGACGCCGCGCTGGCAGCCGGCGACGAGCTGATCGAGCGTTTGCGTTCCGCCAGGAAACTTGAGGCCGCCCGGCGTGCCAAAGCCGCCACCGCCGCCACCACCGCCACCACCAGTGGCCTCCTTCCCCTGCTTCTGCGCCCAGAATCGGGTGTAGGCCAGTTGCTTCAGCACTCCATTCTCAACCCAGACCCGGCGTGCGAGGGGGAAGCCATCGGCATCGAATGGCTGAGCGAGGAGGTCCGGATCGGCGGGATCGGAGAAGAGCGTCACTCGCGCGTCCACGATCTTCTCGCCGAGTTTGGTGCCACCGCCCGGCTTTGAGAACGCGTTGCGTCCTTCATCCGCGTTGCGGGCGTTCAGGGCACCGGCCACGTTTGGCACCAGTTGCGCCACGCCCGCTGCTTCCAGCACCGCCGTGTGCATTCCCGGTTCCATGGCTACGGGATTCCGGCTCGCCACGGCCTTCTCGGCAGCCCGGCGGCCTAACGCGGCGGAGTCAAGCAGCGACCAGTCGCGGGCCGCGCCCTGCGACCATCCTGAGCCAGTACCATCCGGGGTGCGCGCAGTGACGCCCAGGCTGACGTCGGTCGACGGGTGGTAGGCGAAGAGTCCGCGACTCGTCGCCAGGCAGATCGCGCCGGCGTTCGCCTCGAGGAACCCCGCCACGAACATGTCACCGGCGGCACGCCCTGCTTCCCGCGCCGCGTCCAC
>DATCIJ010000135.1:0-4424 GCA_036507855.1 Gemmatimonadaceae bacterium
CTCTGTGACACGAAGTAACTTGGATTCGCGATGGCGGGATCCCGAACGACTGGAACGCGGAGGCCGGGACCGGTTCCATGTCGCGATCAACATGGACGGGAACGGCCGCTGGGCTCTCCTGCGCGGTCAACCCAGGGAAGCAGGCCATGTCGCCGGAGCGTCGGCGGTGCGCCGAACGGTGGAGTCCGCGCCGGCGTTGGGGATCACCACCTTGACGCTCTATGCGTTCTCATCGGACAACTGGCGGCGTCCGCAGCGCGAAGTCGATAACCTGATGTGTCTGTTCCAGAAGTACCTGGACTCCGAGTGCGACCAGCTGACGGACCGTGGTGTGCGCATGAGCGTCATCGGGCGTCGGGACCGTATCTCCGGTCCCCTCAGACGCAGCATCGCGCACGTCGAGGAGCGCACGAGCGAAGGAACCGCTCTCCATATCAGGATTGCGATCGACTACTCGGCGCGCGATGGGCTGCTGGCGGCGGCCGGCCGTCTCGCCAGGGGGATGCCCCCGACCCGAGAGGCGTTCGAGCGATCCCTGTATGAGGCTATCCATGCGCCGAGCGGTACGCGTGACGTCGACTTGCTCATCCGCACCGGGGGAGAACAGCGATTGAGTGATTTCCTGCTGTGGGAGTCGGCCTACGCTGAGCTCTACTTCACCGCCGTCCTGTGGCCGGACTTCACCGGGGCCGATCTCGCGTCCGCCGTTCAGGCGTTTGCCGCGCGCGATCGGCGATACGGAGGAGTCCAGAGGACGGCACCGTGACCCATCCATCTTTTTCCTGGCTGGACTTCAAGGTCGGGTTCCGGATGCTGGCGCGCTATCCGGGGCTGACCCTGGTCGGCGCGGCGGCGATCGCGGTTGCGATCGCGTTGGGCGCGGTCTATTTCGAAGGGGTCAACAAGTTTCTGAACCCGCGGCTACCGATCCGCGATGGCGACCGCGTGGTGTCGATGCTCTACTGGGACGCCAGCGCGTTCGCGCCGGAAACACAATTGCTGCACGACTTCGCCATCTGGCGCGAGCAGGTCAAGACGGTCGACCACCTGGGCGCGGCCATAGTCTTCGTACGTAACCTCGCCGCCGAGGACGGACGAGTGGAGCCAGTGCGGGGAGCGGAGGTCACAGCGAACGCGTTCGGGCTGCTGCAGGCGGCACCGCTGCTGGGTCGTACGCTGACGGCGCAGGATGAACAAGCGGCGGAGCCGCCGGTGGTCGTCATCAGTCACACGCTGTGGAAGACACGCTTCGCGAGTGATCCGGGGGTGGTGGGCCGAACGGTGAAGCTGGGCACTGCCAGCGCAATCGTCGTTGGAGTGATGCCGGAAGGCTTCGCCTTCCCCGAGGCCGAGCGCATCTGGGTGCCGCTGCGCGTAGACGGATCCATGCTCGCGCCGCGCACGGGTCCGGCCGTTTCGGTGTTCGGCCGGCTCGCCCCCGGCGCATCCATGGATCAGGCGCGGGCCGAGCTCGACGCCATCGGAGCGCGCATCGCGGCCGACAATCCGGAGACGCACCGATTTCTGAGACCGCGAGTCACGACCTACGCCACGCCACTCGCCGAAGGCGGCGAAGCGCGACTGCTCAAGAGCATTTTGCACGCCGTGAACGGCATTTTCCTGATGCTGCTGGGTGTCGTCTGCGTGAACGTCGCCACGCTCGTGTTCGCCCGGACCGCCACACGCAGCTGGGATATCACGGTTCGAAACGCACTCGGTGCCAGCCGCGGCCGCATCATCGCGCAGCTGTTCATCGAGGCTCTCGTGCTGGCCGGGTTGGCGGCGATTCTGGGACTGGTGCTCGCGAGAGTCTCGCTGGGCTGGGCGCTGAGCCTACTGGCTGGCGGTGAAGGGTTGCCGTTCTGGATCGACGCCAGTCTGTCGTGGAAGACCGTGCTCTACGCGGCGCTGCTCACGCTGTTTGGCGCCGCGATCGTCGGTATTCTGCCGGCGCTGCGGGTCACGAAGATCAATGTGCAGGACGGGCTTCGCAGCGAGAACGGGGCCCGCTCCGGTCTCCGGTTTGGTGGGTTCTGGACCACGGTGATCGTCGTGCAGGTCGCGATTACCGTTGTATTCCTCCCGCTCGCCGCCGGTGGTGTATTCGAGTCGAACCGGTTCCGGCAGAGAGCGGAAGGTATCGGTGCAGAGCGATACCTGACCGCAAGCGTCGCCATGGACCGCGAAGATCACGGGACCGATGCGGCCACCTTTGCTGCGCGTGGGCGGCTCAGCCTCGATGAGCTCGAGCGACGGCTCGGCGCGGAGCCCGGTGTCGAGCGGGTCACATTCGCCGACCGGCTGCCGGTCATGGACCAGTTCAAGTATCGGATCGAGGTCGATACGATGAACGGCAGTCCCGCGACCGGCCTGCGCACGAGCACGCTCGTACAGGTGTCCCGCGGCTTCTTCGGCACCTTCGGCACGTCGGTGGTGGCCGGTCGTGACTTCGAACCCCTCGACTTCGAGACCGGCCGCGTGATGATTGTGAACCAATCGTTTGCGCGTCACGTACTCGGCGACCGCAACCCGATCGGTCAGCGCATCCGCATCGTGAGCGGTGAGATCGACCGGTATGCCGGCGAGGAGTGGTACGAGGTCGTCGGCATGGTCAAGGACTTCGGCTGGCAGTTGCCCCGGCCGGAGGAGCAATCGGCGATGTATCAGCCGCGCCTGCCCACGGCGAGCGCGGGCCTGACCCTCGCCGTGCGCGTGCGCGATCCGGAAACGTTCGGCACGCGCGTGCGTGCGATCGCCGCCGACGTCGACCCGACGATCCGGTTGACCGACGTTCAGCCGCTCGCCCAGGTGGGCGGCGGGGAGGCACGGATCAACTGGACGCTGACCTGGGTTGCCTGGCTGATCTCGTTCATCGTGTTGCTGCTGTCGGCGACCGGCATCCATGCGCTGATGTCGTTCATCGTCGCGCGCCGGACGCGCGAGATCGGCATTCGCGTCGCGCTCGGTGCGGGCCCCGGAGCCATCGTGGCCGGCATCTTCTGGCGCGCGTTCCTGCAGATCGGCGCGGGCCTTCTCGCCGGCAGTGGATTGGCCGCACTGATGGGGCTCGGATCGACGCGCCAGGTGCTGCTGCTCCTTGCCGCGGACGGCGTCATGCTGGTCGTCGGGCTTGCGGCGTGCGCGTTGCCACTGAGACGCGCATTCAAGATCAATCCGACGGAGGCATTGAGGGCGGACGGCTAGGGCGATGCGGCCCTTCCTCGTCTGTATTCACGACGCCACTCCGGCCTACGCGCGTGAGACGCGCAGCGTGATCCGGGACCTCGCACCTCTACTCGGACGTCGTCTCTCCGTCGGCGTGGTTCCCGACTGGCACGGCAGGTGGCCACTCACCGCGCATCCCGGCTACTGCCGGCTGATCCGGGAGGGCGCCGAGGAGCTTCTCCTTCACGGCTACTTCCACCAACGCCAACGCGGCCGGGGACCGATCTCGGTGTTGACCGACAGCTCCGACGAGATGAACGGCCTGGATCCCGAAGAGACCCGACGCACGATCGAGCGAGGACAGCGTGTCTTCACCGAGGCCTTCGGCGCGACGGCGCGGGGTTTCCTCGCACCCGGCTGGCAGCCTGGGCACGTGCGCCTCGTAAATGGGAGCAGGAACGGGAACGCCCTCCGGCTGGAGTACGTTCTTGGATTCTTCGCCCTCGAGTCACGCGCCGGTCGAAGGGTTCCGCTGGCGACCTGGTCTTGGGATTGTGGTCGCTGGGCCTGGCTTGGACATATCGGGCACGGAATCGGGTGGCTGCGTCAGTCGCTGGATCGCCGAGTCCCTGTCGTGGCGATTCATCCCAGAGATCTGGAGCACGGTTTCTGGCCGACGATCCTCCAGCTCACCGAAAAGCTCCTCAAGACCGGGTACGAACCGAGCACACTCGCGGGGTTGCTCGAGGCGAGCGATGGTGAAGTCGCTCCTTGACCTCGTCATGGAGCGGCGGGCCCGTCGGCTGATGGAGCAGGTGGATGCATGGCTGCCGACCGAGGGGCCTGTACTGGACCTCGGCTCGGGGACCGGACACTTCTCGGCCCGGTTGAAGCGAGAGCGGGGACTCGACGTGGTCACCGCCGACGTGAGCGACATCCATGTCGTGGGACCGCCGCCGGTCCTGATCGCCGGCGGGGTCCTCCCGTTCGAGGAGGGAACGTTCTCTGCCGCGCTTCTGTTCTTCATGCTTGCCTACCAGAACGACCCGGCCGGTATCCTGGCGGAAGCGGCTCGCGTCACCCGGGGCCCCATCATCCTGATGCAGTCGCTTCATTCGAGTCGCCTGGGTTACGCGTGGCTTCGCGTCCGGGAGTTCCTCTGGACACTCGTTGGGTTTCACGTTTCGAAGGTCCTCGGCTACGTCCCTCGGGACGCGGAGTTCACCATGCGTCCCCGGCACTTCTATACCGCCCAGGAG
>DATCIJ010000136.1:0-7398 GCA_036507855.1 Gemmatimonadaceae bacterium
GGTGTAGGTCGTCGTTATGCCGGCGACCAGCAGGACGGCGCGCGAGTACTCCATCCCGCCGACCAGTCCGAACAGGAGCCCGCCGGCCTGGTACTGCGCCGAGAGCAGCACGGCGTAGACGACGAGGATGAACACAGCGGCAATACCACGCGCCCCCTTGCTCTCGAAGCGGGCGGCGAAGAAATCGGGGAGCGTCAGGCCGGGAACGCGCCGGATCTTCGGTGCCACAAACAGCGCCGCCACCACCCAGCCGATCCACACCAGCGGCCACGTCCACGCGTAGCTGATGCCGGAGAAGTAGTGGAAGCCCACCATCCCGATCGTGGCGCCGGCACTGACCTGGTTGGCCATCAGTGTCGCCCCGCCTATGATCGGGCCGAGGCTGCGACCAGCGGCGAGAAAACCTTCTTCCGTCGAAGCGCGACGGTAGTTGTAGAGCCCGATCCCGCAGACCAGCACCAGGTAGGCGCCTACAATTGCATAAAAAGCGGTGAGATGCGCACCGGTCATGCGCTTTCCCCTGACCGGCGAGCCCATGCCAGGTAAAGCGGTACCCAGGCGACCATGATTCCGACCAGCAGACAGAACCGCCAGACCAGGCCACCGTTGTCGCCGGGTTCGCCGGCGCGTTCGCCACACCCCTTCACGCTGTCGCCCGCAATCTCCACGAACGACGGCACTCCCACGTAGCGCGCGAACCACTGGGTCGGCGCCTGACGAGTGCCGTTCCGACTGCTCGCGCCAACCGCACCCACCGGTTCCGTCGGCTCGGCTCGTTTAGCGGAGAGAGTCGGAACGGCACGAGTCATGTGGGGAAAGTCGACTCGCCGCGCGTCGTCGGTGAACCGCACCTCGACAGACACCGCTCCCAGTGGCGCCGAGTCGGTCCTCGCCAACGGAGCCGCGAGGTGTACGAGCGGGATGATGCCCGTTCCGGCCAGTCGCACGTCGTATCGCACGAACAGCAGGAGCGAGTCACCGCTGGACGCGGTTGAGTCGCGAAAGGTGATCCAGGGTCCGTTGCGCGATTGCACCACGACCAGCGCGGCGCCGCCGCGCTCGATGCGCATGTTCTCGATCGCTGCGCACGGGCGCGTCAGGACGCGCAGCTCGATCGGCGACGACGAAGACGCCAGAGCATAGCTCTGCCTAACGTGCGCCGAGTCTGATTGGACCGTGATCGAGATGTCGACTGTCCCCGGCCGTGCCTGCGCAAGCGCGTCATGGGCGACACCGGTGCTCATGATCGCGACTAACAACCCCCAACGGTGCACGGTCAGTCGATGTACGTCGTCGCCGACGCCCGGTTCGCGATCATGAAACCATAGTCACCGGGGTGGATCCGGGTGACGAAGTTCCGACAGAGGACGACGATGTTGTCTTCGAACGGTACCGTCATCGTTTCGAGCACTTCGAAGGTGTACGGGCTGACGATGTCTGCCAGCGCCGTCCCGGCGGGCAGCACCTGTCCGGGCGACAGGGTCGCCCGCGGTACGCAGATTCCGCCCTGGCGCGGCCGCATGACCTTCATGTCACGCATCAGGACCTGACCCGGGCGCCGCTCGACTGGTCCATCGAGTGCTCCCACCTGGCGGAGCTGGTTCATCACACCGCGCACGCCGTTCGCCACGTGCAGCGGCTGGTCGTGGTAACCGCCGCCGATCTCCACCACGGTGCACCGTACACCGCGCTGCTCCGCGTACGTCGCCGTCGTGCCCGCGTAGATCGTAGCGGGCTTGTAGAGAAGAGCGGAAAGGAAGGCGCGCGACAGCTCCTCGTCATTCACCACGTAGCAGTAGTCTACCCACGGGAACGTGCCGCCGCAGTGCAGGTCGACGAGCACTTCGATGTGGTCGATGAATTCGTGTGCGATCGCGTATGCCTGCTGCTCGCTCAGCCAGCCGTCGGGCGCGCCGGGGAAGAGCCGATTCATGTCGAGCATGTCGATCGGCGTGTTCCGGGTGGTCCCTTCCATCGCGAGTGGATTTGCGACGCCGAGAATCCGGACCGATCCGTTGATCGTGGATGGATCCAACGTGCGCACCAACTCACGCGCGATCAGCAGGCCGTCGAGTTCATCGCCGTGGATCATGGCGGAGACTCCGACGGCGGGCCCGGGCCTGGTCCCCTGGATGACATGGATCGTCAGGCCAAGCTCGAAGCCGCTCGCCAGCGTGGTGATCGGGGCGAAGCGGCGTGACCTGCCCGGGCCGAGTTCAATGACTGTCGAGACGGAAGGAGGCATGACGGGATCGCGTGGAGGCGTGCCTGGGTTCTAGGCGCGCTCGAAAGTATCCTCCCGCGCGTCCTGTGAAACCCTGCTCGTGCAGAGTCGTATTGGGCCAACCGCCTGGCGCGGGCGCCTGTCCAATTCCAGAACCTCACCGGGGACGCGAACCGTGATCGCTCAATGGACGACAGATCTCCGTCATGCGTGGCGCGGGCTGCTCCGTACGCCCGGCTTTCTCGTCACCTCGGTCGGCACGCTGGCTCTCGCCATCGGTGCAGTGGCCGGGCTGTTCAGCGTAGTGAACACGGTCCTCCTCAAGCCGCTGCCGTTCCCGAACGCTGACCGGCTGGTCGTCCTGTCGGGGACGGCCCCGGGATCGGATCTCCCGGAGCGCTTCGGCCTCGGGTTTGACTTCTACTTCGAGTACAAGGAGAACTCCGAGCTGATCGCGGGGCTCTTCGCGTTCGGCGGCGGAACGTCGACGCTGCGCACCGATACGCGCGTCGAGCGCATCCCCATGGCCTTTCCGACCAACGACATGTACGCCACCCTGGGAGTGCGTCCAATAGTCGGCCGGCTCCCTGTGCCGGAGGACGGCGACCGTGTCGTCGTGATCAGTGACCGCCTGTGGGACCAATGGTTCGGCCGTGACTCCGCGGTGATCGGCCGGTCGTACTTCGTCTCCGGGGAGATGCGCCAGGTGATCGGTGTGATGCCGCCCGAGTTCCGGTTCCCGAGTGACGAGACACTGCTATGGGTGGCTGGTGAAGCGCAGCTCAGCCAGGTACAGCCCGGCAACCTCGGCCTTCCGATTGTTGCGAGGATGAAGGAAGGGGTGACCCACGAGCAGCTTGCCCGCGAACTGACGCGACTCTCGAAGAATCTGCCGAACCGCTTCGGAGGTCCCGCGACCTATGCGCGTCTCATCGGCCAGCACAGTGCCGTGGTGGACCCCATCCTCGACCGTCTGGTAGGCCCCACCACACGCACGTCGCTGTGGGTGCTGCTCGGCGCGGTCTCGGTCGTGCTGATCATCGCGTGCGCCAACGTCGCCAATCTTTTCGTGGTACGGGCCGAGGGGCGTAAGCGCGACCTGGCGGTACGGCATGCGATCGGCGCGTCGCGCGCGCAACTGGCGCGGCTCCAGATGGCGGAGGCGTTGCTCGTCGCAGTTCCCGCCGGAGCGCTGGCCGTCGTCATCAGCACGGTGGCGTTGCCACTCTTCCTGCGCGCTGCGCCGGAAGGTATTCCCCGCCTCGGGCAGGTGGGACTGGACGTGTGGGTGCTCGTCGCGACCTTCGCACTCGTTATGTTCACCGCCCTCGCGTGCGGGATCGGACCCGCGCTGTCGGCGTCATCGCCGGATCTCACCCGGTTGCGTGAGGGCGGTCGTGGCGCGACTGGGCGACGTCATTGGGGGCGCGACGCACTGGTCGTCGGCCAGGCCGCGCTCGCGCTGGTGCTGCTCATCGGGTCCGCGCTGCTGGTGCAGAGCTTCCAGCGGCTGCGGCAGGTGGATCCTGGCTACCAGACGAACGACATCTACACGTTCCAATTCGCACCGGACCAGCCGCATCTCGTTGACGGTCCCACGTGGGGCCGGCTGCACCTGGATTTCATGGACCGGCTGCGAGCGCTGCCCGGCGTGACTGCAGTGGGTGTCGTCAACAACCTCCCGCTCGACGAGGGTACAGGCGGCGGGCGCTTTCTCAACGACGCCATGTCGGACGACGGCGGCGGCGTGCTGCTCGACCAGAACTTCACCGGCGGCGATTACTTCCGCGCGATGGGCATCAGGCTGCTCTCGGGCCGTACGTTCACCGAGGGCGAGGCGGTGACACCGAACAACAGCATCATCATCAGCCGGTCCGCGTCGCAGAAGCTCTGGCCCGATCAGAACGCCATCGGACAGCGCATCCGCCGACCGCGCGGTACCTCTGCGTTCACGGTGGTTGGCGTGGTCAACGACGTGAAGCAGGACGATTGGCGCGACGCGGGCGAGGCGGTAGTGTACTTCCCGCTCACGGGGCCGGAGCCGCGTACGTGGGCGATGGGGTCGCCGGCCTACGTGGTGAAGTCGCCGCGGGCGGCCTCGCTGGCTGGCGAGGTGCGCGAGCTGGTGCGGCAGGTGGCGCCCGAGGCGCCGGTGTACCGCGGGTTCACCATGGAGTTCCTGGCGCAACGGTCGATGGTGCAGCTGTCGTTCACGATGCTCACGTTAGGCGTGGTATCGGCCCTCGCCTTGATCCTGGGCGCGGTCGGCCTGTACGGTGTGCTCTCGTACGTGGTCGCCGAGCGCACGCGGGAGATCGGCGTGCGGATGGCGTTAGGCGCGACGGCGGGCGTGGTGCGCCGCCAAGTCGTGTCGCAGGGGACGAAGGTCGTGCTGGTCGGCGTGGGCATCGGCATCGCCGTGGCGTTCGCAGCGACGCGGCTGCTGGGCGCGCTGCTCTACGATGTGAAGGCGGTCGACTCGGTCGTGTTCGCGGCGATGTCGCTGGCGATGATCGGTGTCGGGATGCTGGCGAGCTACGTTCCGGCGCGTCGGGCGAGTGGAGTGGATCCCATCGAGGCCTTGCGCGGCGAGTAAACCGAGCGGGGGGGTGCGAGAGTCACGCTGCGTGCTGCTTACTGCTTTCTGCTTACTGGTACTGGTACTGCCCGCTGGGGCTAGTGCTCGTGCAACAAGCCGTCGTTCCCGAGCCCGCTCGCTGGCGGCAATGGTGACCTGAGCCCCCCGGCACTGAGCCAACGCTTGTGGCCGCGAGCCGCGTTGGACAGATGAAACCTCGTCTCCCCGCGGGCCAAGCACGCCGCCATCTTCCTGAGCCTGTCGTCAACCGCATTCCCAATCTGCCCACCACATCAGTGACGCGGCTCGGCTACCGATTCCGCAGCGCCCTATTCAGCCCTTGGCTTCTCCTCCTGGCGCGAACCAGCGCCGCTGGAGCACAGTCGCGAGCGATCGACGGCCCCCCGCCACCGGTGCCGCCGGAGGTCATCACGCGTCGAGCCGACGGCCAGGCCACTGTCCGCGCCATCAAGCTCGCGGCCCCGCTCCGTGTGGACGGCGTACTCGACGAGGAGGTCTACTCGCGCGAGAGGCCCTTCGGGGGCCTGATCCAGGTCGCGCCGCGTTATGGCGAGCCGCAGACCGAGCGGAGCGATGTCTGGATCCTCTACGACGACCGGAACATCTACCTGGTGTGCCGCTGCTGGGATTCCGCGACGTCCGAGGCGTGGACCGCGAACGAGCTCCGCCGCGACACGAACGGACTGCGCAACAACGACCACATCGGCGCGATGTTCGACACGTTCTACGACCGCCGCAGCGGCTTCGGGTTCTACACCAATCCGTTAGGCGCTCGGGCCGACTACTCCGTCGTGGACGAAGGCGGCTCCAACACCGACTGGAATCCCGTCTGGACCTCGAAGACCGGCAGGTTCGAAGGCGGCTGGACGGTCGAGATGGCGATCCCGCTCAAGTCGATCCGGTATCGAGCCGGCAACGACCAGGTGTGGGGGATCCAGTTGCGGCGCTCGGTGCGACGGAAGAATGAGTGGGCGTACCTGACGCCCGTGCCGCAAAGCTTGGCCGGGCCGCAGGCGTTGAACCGCGTCTCCGCCGGCGGCACGCTGGTCGGCCTCGACTTGCCACCGGCGGGCCTCAACCTCGAGCTCAAGCCGTATGCCGTCGCGCGGATGACGACCGATCGCCTCCTGGCGCCTCCTGTCTCCAATGATTTCGGCAGCGAGATCGGCGGCGACGCCAGGTACTCCATCACATCCAACCTCACCGCCGACTTCACCGTCAACACCGACTTCGCACAGGTGGAGATCGACGAGCAGCAGGTCAACCTCACTCGTTTCAGCCTGTTCTTCCCTGAAAAGCGCGACTTCTTCCTCGAGGGGCGCGGCGTCTTCGACTTCGCCCGTGGTGGTGTCGGCGCCGGAGGCAGCGCCAACACGACCGACACGCCGTTTCTCTTTTACTCGCGGCGCATCGGTCTCAACGCCAGCCGCGTCGTTCCGATCGACGCCGGCGGTCGCGTGACGGGAAAGATGGGGCCGTATGCCATCGGCATCATGAATATCCAGACGGGCGACGAGGCCGTCTCGCAGACGGAGGCGACCAACTTCACCGTACTGCGCGTCAAGCGCGATGTGCTGCGCCGGAGCGCGATCGGGGTGATCGCCACGAACCGCTCGGTGTCGGCGCTGGGAACGGGGTCGAACCAGGCATACGGCGTCGATGGGTCATTCGGGCTATCACGGGACCTGAGCCTCGGCGCGTATTGGGCGCGGACGGCCACGACCGGGATGCGCGGCGACGACCAGAGCTATGAGGGGCGATTCGACTACAATGCCGATCGCTACGGAGCGCGGGTGGAGCACCTGTCGGTGGGGGCGAACTTCAACCCCGAAGTGGGCTTCACGCGCCGCACCGACTTCAACCGCTCATTCGCAGAATTGCGGTTCTCGCCGCGGCCGGCGGGAATCCGGAGTGTGCGCAAGTTCACGTGGAGCGGCTCCGGGGAGTACATCGAGACCGGCCCGGGCTCGGTCGATTCGCGGGTGTGGCAGGGACACTTCGGGACGGAGTTCGAGAGCAGCGACCAGCTCTCACTCGATGTCGCGCGCACCCATGAGGTGCTGCGTACGCCCTTCACGCCAGCCGGGTCTCCGGTTCCCATTGCGCCGCGCGACTACTCGTTCAGCGACGTCTCGGCGTCGTATCAGTTCGGCGCGCAACGGCGTGTCTCGGGCACGATTGCCTTACGAGTGGGGGAGTATTACAACGGCACCATTCGGAGCCTGACCGTAGGTCCCGGCGGGAATTCCCCGGGTCGTGTGTCAGTGCACCGGCAGTTGTCGGTGGAGCCGACGTTCTCGATCAGCCGCATCGAGCTGCCTGACGCGAGCTTCACGACGAGGCTCGCTCGCGCGAGGGTAGACTACGCGTTCACCCCGCTCATGTTCGCCAGCGGATTGCTGCAGTATAGCTCCGCCGACCGTGCCTTCAGCACCAACGTGCGCTTCCGCTGGGAGTACGCGCCGGGTAGCGAGCTGTTCCTCGTCTACACCGACGAGCGCGAGACCGGCGATGACGGCTTATCACCGACGGCCGTTCGCGGGCTCAAGAACCGGGCCTTCGTGGTGAAGCTCAA
>DATCIJ010000137.1:0-9802 GCA_036507855.1 Gemmatimonadaceae bacterium
GAAGCGGAGTACAACGAACAGGCGCCGCGTATCGTCGAGGATCAGGTCACGTACCCGATCGCGGCCGAGATGCTCAAGGTGCCCGGCGCGCGAACCGTCCGCGGCTATTCGTTTTTCGGCGTGTCGTTCGTGTACGTCATCTTCGACGACGGCACCGATCTCTATTGGGCGCGCTCGCGCGTGCTCGAGTACCTGAACGGGATCCAGGGCAAGCTGCCTGGCGCAGTCACACCGCGGCTCGGCCCTGATGCGACCGGCCTGGGTTGGATCTATCAGTACGTCCTGGAGGACACCACCGGAAAGCTCAACCTCGCCGAACTGCGCAGCGTGCAGGATTGGTACCTGCGCTACGCGCTCACCGCTGTCCCAGGTGTATCCGAAGTCGCGACGGTCGGCGGATTCGAGAAGCAGTACCAGGTCGACCTCGACCCTGCAAAGCTCCTGGCGTACGGCGTACCCGTGATGCGGGTCATGGATGCCATCCGCAACGCCAACGCCGATGTCGGCGCGATGGTGATGGAGCTGTCGGACCGCGAGTACATGGTACGCGGTCTGGGGTATCTCAAATCGTTGGCGGACATTGAAGCGGTGGTAGTGAGCGCCACGGGGGCGGGTACCCCCGTGCGCGTCGCCGAGCTCGGGCGGGTGACGGTGGGACCGGCTGTGCGGCGCGGCGTCACCGACCTGGACGGACGCGGGGACGCCGTCGGCGGTATCGTGGTCATGCGCTTCGGGGAGAACGCGCTGACGACGATCGATCGCGTGAAGGCCCGGTTGCAGGACATCCAGAGCGGCTTGCCTCCGGGGGTCGTGGTGCGGTCGGTCTACGACCGGTCGGACCTCATCGAGCGCGCCATTGAGACGTTGCGCGGCAAGCTCTTCGAGGAGAGCCTGGTCGTTGCCCTCGTCTGCCTCCTCTTCCTGCTCCACGCGCGGTCGGCACTCGTCGCCATCCTCACGCTGCCGATTGGCATCCTGATGGCGTTCGTCGCCATGCGGTGGGTCGGCGTCGGGGCGGACATCATGTCGCTGGGGGGCATCGCCATCGCCATCGGAGCCATGATCGATGCCGCGATCGTGATGATCGAGAACATGCACAAGCACCTGGAGCGCGCCATTGCCGCGAAGGAAGGCGGTGACGGATCCGGCAGCACGCCGGCGCGAGGATTCCATACTCGCGTGCTGTCGGCGCGCGAACGCTGGGCCATCGTCATCGACTCGTCGAAGGAGGTGGGACCCGCCCTCTTCTTCTCGCTCCTGATCATCACCGTATCCTTCCTGCCGGTGTTTGCGTTGGAGGGGCAGGAAGGGCGCTTGTTCAAACCGCTCGCCTACACGAAGACCTTCGCCATGGCCGCGGCAAGTCTCCTGTCGGTGACGCTCGTGCCCGTGACGATGGGTCTTTTCGTCCGCGGACGGATCTACCGGGAGCACGCGAACCCGCTCAATCGCTTCCTGATCAAAGTCTACCGTCCGGTGATCGTCTTCGTGCTGCGGCATCGCGCCGCCGTCATCACCGGTAGCGTCATCGCGCTGATTCTCACCTGGATCCCGTGGAGCCGGATCGGCAGCGAATTCATGCCGCCGTTGGAGGAAGGGACGATCCTGTACATGCCGACCACGTTACCGGGCGTAACGGTGGCCCGGGTGCGGGAGATCATCCGCACACAGGATCAGATCCTGGCGTCGTTCCCCGAAGTCGAGCGGGTCTGGGGGAAGGCGGGTCGTGCCACGACGGCCACCGACCCCGCGGGCCTGGACATGATCGAGACGACCATCACCCTCAAGCCGCGGTCCGAATGGCGGCCAGGGATGACGTACGACAGGCTGGTCACCGCGATGGACTCTGCGGTACGCCTACCGGGGGTGACGAACTCCTGGACGATGCCCATCAAGGGCCGGATCGACATGCTGGCGACTGGCATTCGTACGCCGGTGGGCATCAAGCTCTTCGGCCCCGACCTGGGCGAGCTCGAGCGGCTGGGGAAGGAAGTCGAAGCGGCGGTCAACGGAGTGCCGGGCACGCGCAGCGTGTTCGCCGAACGGGCCGAGTCGGGATTCTACCTGGACATCGACATCGATCGGGCAGCCGCCTCGCGCTACGGACTCAACGTAGGCGACATCCAGGCGGTCATCGCGACGGCCATCGGCGGCATGACGATCACGCAGACCGTCGAAGGTCGGGAGCGGTACGGCGTGCGAGTCCGGTATCCGCAGGAGCTGCGCGAGAGTCCTGAGCAACTGGCCAGCGTCTTGGTGCCGGTCATGCAGACTGACGCGGCGCGCATGGGCGGAGGGGCGGGCGGAATGAGCGGTGGCGCCACTGCCCTTGGTGGCGGCGCGGCCATGAGCAGGGGGCAGGTTCCGCAGGTCCCGTTAGGCCAGGTCGCCACCATTCGCGAGGTGCCTGGTCCGATGGTGGTTCGCACCGAAGGCGCGGTGCCCACCGCCTGGGTGTACGTGGACGTCGTTGGGCGAGACATCGGCAGCTACGTGCGCGAGGCGCAGCAGATGGTCGCCGGCATGGTGACGCTGCCTCAGGGATATACGATGGCATGGAGCGGCCAGTACGAGTACATGCAGCGTGCACAGGAGCGCATGAAGCTCGTGATTCCTGCGACCCTCGCCATCGTGTTCCTGCTCCTGTACTTCAACTTCAAGAGCGTGGCGGAGACGCTGATCGTCATGCTCTCGCTTCCCTTCGCCCTCATTGGTGGGATCTGGTTCCTCTGGGCGTTGGGGTACAACTGGTCGGTGGCGGTCGCCATCGGGTTCATTGCGCTGGCTGGGGTGGCCGCCGAGACCGGCGTGGTCATGCTTATCTTCCTCGACCTGGCATGGCAAGCCAGGCTCGCCCGCGGACGGCGACCGACGCTGCGCGACCTGTACGACGCGGTCATCGAAGGCTCGGTGGAGCGCGTCCGGCCGCGGATGATGACCACGGCCGCGATCATGGCAGGACTGCTCCCGATTCTCTGGGGAAACGGTGCCGGAGCGAGCGTCATGAAGCGGATCGCCGCGCCCATGGTTGGCGGGATGATCAGCAGCACGATCCTGACGCTGGTCGTTATTCCCGCGATCTACGCACTGTGGCGGGAGCGCCAGGTGCGTGCCGCGTTGCCCTCCGCGCCAAAGACAGACCAACTGATGCCGGAGACAGTTCCGGCGGCGGGCCGCTTTGCCATGGGCTCCGCAACAACAGGTAACGGACTAGGAGGTCATCCATGAGCGGACAGCGAAGGAAGCGTGGAGTCGTGGCGCGCGAAGAACGTGCAGCCCACCCGGGCTCACAAATGACACGACGCACGTTCATAGGGACGGCGGCCGGAGGGACGGCGCTGTTCGTTCTCGGTGGAGTCATATGGCGGCGGCGAGCGGCGGCGGTGGATCTGGGAACGGTCACGGTCTACAAGTCCCCGACCTGCGAATGCTGCGGGAAGTGGATCGCGCACATGCGGAGAAGTGGATTCAAGGTAGAGGTGCGCGACATGCCTGACATAGTCGCCGCGAAGCAGAGCCTGGACGTGCCCAGCTCGCTGTACTCGTGTCACACAACGGAGTCGGGTGGCTACGTGTTCGAAGGCCACGTTCCGGCGGATCTCGTGGCTCGAGTGCTTCGAGAGCGCCCTGAAATCAGGGGGCTCGCCGTTCCCGGCATGCCACAGAGCGCACCCGGCATGGACATCGGGCACGAACGCTACGAAGTGTTCGCGTTCACGATGACGGGCGTGATCTCCGTCTACGAGGTCCGGTCGTCGTGACAGATTCGGCCCGGTACACGTGTCCCATGCACCCCGACGTGCGCCGTGACGCACCGGGGAGCTGTCCCAGGTGCGGGATGGCGCTTGAACCGGTCACTCCGCGCGCGGCCGCGCCGACCAGGCAGTGGACCTGTCCGATGCATCCGGAAATCGTGCGGGACACACCGGGGTCATGTCCGATCTGCGGCATGGCGCTGGAACCAATGGTTGCGACCACTGAGGGGGAAGAAGCGAGCCCGGAGCTGCGGGACATGACTCGGCGGTTCTGGTTCTCCGCCGCGCTGACGCTGCCGCTTGTTCTCATCGCGATGGGCGAATTCCTCCCGGGAGCCCCAACCTCGCGCATCCTGTCGGGACGCTCACGTACCATCCTGGAACTGCTCCTGGCGACGCCGATCTGCACCTGGGCGGCGTTGATCTTCTACGAGCGCGCCGTGCAGTCGATCCGCAACCGCAGCCTGAACATGTTCACGCTCATCGGGCTTGGTGTGTTCGTGGCATTCGGCTACAGCATCGTCGCGGCATTGGCTCCCGGGATCTTTCCCGCCGCCTTCCGGGACGAAGCCGGTGAGGTGGCGGTGTACTTCGAGGCAGCCGCGGTCATCGTCACCCTCATCCTGCTCGGCCAGGTGCTCGAGTTGCGCGCGCGGAGCCAGACGAGCAGCGCCATCAGGAAGCTGCTGGGCCTTCAGGCGAAGACCGCGCGGCGACTCCGTGACGACGGGACCGAGGAGGATGTGTCGCTGGAGACCGTGCAGATCGGAGACCGGCTGCGGGTGCGACCCGGAGAGAAGATCCCGGTGGATGGGGTGGTGCTGGACGGAACGAGTGCCGTGGATGAATCGATGGTCAGCGGCGAGTCGATCCCGGTCGAGAAGCATCCCGGGGCCCGCGTCGTTGGTGCCACGGTTAATGGGACCGGGGCACTCGTTATGCGCGCGGACAAGGTCGGTGCCGACACGTTGTTGGCGCGCATCGTCGCCATGGTCTCGGAGGCACAGCGCAGCCGGGCACCCATCCAGAAGCTGGCCGACGTCGTTTCAGGCTGGTTCGTTCCGGCGGTGATCGTGATCGCCATCATCACGTTCATCGTCTGGAGTCAGGTCGGGCCTGAGCCCCGAATGGCTCACGCTCTCATCAGCGCGGTTGCTGTCATCATCATCGCCTGTCCGTGCGCGCTGGGACTGGCCACGCCCCTCTCGATCATGGTCGCCACGGGGAAGGGGGCGTCGATGGGCGTGCTGTTCCGGAACGCGGAGGCGATCGAGGTGCTCCGCAAGGTTGACACGCTGCTCGTCGACAAGACCGGGACCCTGACGGAGGGCAAGCCGAAGCTGGTCACGGTGCAGGCAGCGAAGGGATTCAAGGAAGAGGACGTGCTCCGGCTTGCCGCGACGCTCGAGCGGGCGAGTGAGCATCCGCTGGCCGCGGCGATCGTCACTGGCGCGGAAGCGCGCGGCGAACGACTCGCCTACGCATCGAACTTCGCCAGCGTCACCGGCAAGGGTGTGCGTGGCGCTGTAGATGGGCGCATCGTGGTGCTGGGCAATCGCGCGATGATGGACGAGATGGGCATTGAGCCTGGTAGCGCCGCGGCCGACGCCGATACGCTGCGAGCCGACGGACAGACCGTCATGTTCGTCGCGGTTGACGGGACGCTTGCAGGGTTGATCGGTGTCGCGGACCCCATCAAGGACAGCACGCCCGACGCGATCCGGGTGCTGCACGACGAGGGCATCCGGCTCGTCATGCTCACCGGTGACAGTCGCACAACCGCGATGGCGGTGGCGAAGAAGCTGGGCATCGAGGAGGTGGAAGCGGAGGTGCTCCCCGATCGCAAGGTCGAAGTCGTGAAGCGATTGCAGGGTGAGGGCCGCTTCGTGGCGATGGCCGGCGACGGGATCAACGATGCACCGGCGCTGGCGCAGGCTCAGGTGGGGATTGCGATGGGTACGGGAACCGACGTGGCCATGGAGAGTGCGCCGGTCACCCTCGTGAAGGGGGATCTGCGTGGCATCGTGCGGGCGCGCCGTCTCAGTCGCCGCACGATGACGAATATCAGGCAGAATCTGTTCTTCGCGTTCATCTACAACGCGGCAGGTGTGCCGATTGCCGCGGGTGTTCTGTATCCGTTTCTTGGCCTGCTGCTATCGCCGATCATCGCGGCAGCGGCCATGAGTTTCAGCTCGGTATCGGTGGTGGGCAACGCACTCAGGCTTCGGTCGGCGATGGTCTGAACGACGACCCCGCGCCCAGGACAGGGAGGGAAGAATGAATCGTCAACCCGAAGGGGCAACCGCGCCGGCATCGGAAACGACGGCCACGGCGCCGTTCAGGAAGATCACGGCAATCGTGCGAACGTCGATGCTCGAGGACGTCGAGCGGAGGCTCAAGGAGCTCGACGTTCCCGGCATCAGCGTGACGAAGGTGAAGGGGTACGGCGAGTACGCCAATTTCTTCACGTCCGACTGGATCGTGGAGCACGCGCGGATCGAGATCTTCCTGCCCCGGGAACGCGCGGACGGCGTTGCACGCGCAGTCGTCGCTGCTGCGGCGACTGGAGAACCGGGTGACGGCATCGTCGTCGTACTCCCGGTTGAATCGATGTATCGCATTCGGACCGGCCACTGCATGACGGCCGGTGTAACCGGCGACCGCGCCGCATCCGCGGCGCGTACTTCGCCGGCTAACTGAAAGGAGATGGATCATGCCACAGTTCCTTGCTGATATCGCCGGTATGCTGGAGATCTTCGCCATCGCAGCGGGACTCGTCCTGCTGCATCGGGCGCGCTCCGAAGCAGCTTCAGGGCTGCTCCGGGCCGCGGGCGCGGTGCTCGTCGTGGGAGGCCTCGCAGTCGGCGTCTGCACCACCTGGTACTGGTTCACGTATCGGGCCCGGGGCGAGTTCGCCACGGCGCACATGATGAGCCCGGGCATGATGATGCCGATGATGGACAGTACCGGCAGAATGATGGGACCGGGGATGGGCACGATGTCGCCACGGATGATGCCGCCGCCGAGTGATTCGAAGTAGCACTGGCGCCGGGCGCGCGCGCAGTCTCATTTCGGATCCCGGACTGGTGGTGATCTGAGTGTTTGCCGCCGTCGCCGTAGTGCGCCGGCGGACGGCAACCTGGTTGAGTCTTTCGCCGCTCGACCCCCTGAGGCGAGAGGCGCGTCAGGGTCTCGATCATGGCTGACTCCATGCCGGTTACTGACGGCGTGACGACCAGTGAATCGCGGCGATCTTCCATGCGGCCGGCGTGCGAACGAGGACCATCAGTTCGGCACTACTCGAGTTGACGGCGCGACCGCTCATCTCACCCTTTGCGTTGCTGGTCGAAGTCGCCCACGCGACATCCCCATGAATCCGGACGCGAATGGGCCCGCGATCGATCTTCACCGCCTGCTCGTAGCGGATGTCGCTCTGGAGGTGATGCGACCGGTATTCCGCTCGCGTCTCGGCTCCTCCGCTCTCGAGGATGACCACATCATCCACGAGCAGCGCGAGTGCGGACGCGCTGTCCCCCGCCGCGAGCGCGGCATGGAACTTTACGACCACTGCGGCAACCGCGGCCGAATCACCCGGAGCATGGTGTTCTTCGTGTTGTGCCAATGCGCTCGATGAGCTGGTCGCGAGTGCCGCGACCAGTACCAGCGTGAACCCTGTCGTCAACCTCATGGTGTCCTCCAGTCGGAGAGGGTAATCGTCGAGGAACTGCCTAACGCACTGGCGGGGCGGTTCCGGTAAGAATTGCCGTAAGTACCAGGACGAGCAGCACGAACGCGACATCGAGCACGATGGAACCACGCAGCCGGGCGAGCGAGCGCTCACTGCCGACGGATGGTTGAACCACGCGCCAGTGATACGCGCCCAGCGCGACGATGATCAGGACGATGACGACTTTCCTGAAGAGCGCGAGGCCATAGGGACTGCCCAGGACGAGCCCGAGGTCGCGCAGCTGCAGCCACCCGCCGATCGCGCCAGTCACCGCGAGTATTGCCGCGCTCGACAGCGCCAGTGGGCTGAACGCACGCAGGAGTCCACGCGCCATGTCGACCCGGTTCGAGGCTGGCATCGCGATCAGAGGCGGCAGGGCGGCGACCGCCAACATGATGATCGCCCCAGCCCACGCTCCCGCCGCCAGCACGTGGATGGCGTCGAGACTCATCGCGAGTCCGCGGACGTCCGACACCGCCGCCGGATGGCCAAGGAACGACGCGGAGATCGCCAGGGCACCGGTGACGCCAGCCAGTGCACTCCAGCGGATCGGCCTGACGACCCGGAGTCCGAACAGAAGGGCGATCGTCGCCGCAACCTGAAGCAACCAGCCCCGTCCCCACGTTGACCCGATCACCAGATCGGTCAGGTCGCCGAAACGAAGTGCCTGCAGCGAACCGCTCAGGATGACGCCGTGACTCGTCAGGCGCACCAACGCGACGATCAGCAGCGTCCACGCTCCGGCGACGGCCATGGAACGCAACCGGCGCTCAACGAGTGGACCAAAGGTGGGAGGAGCGTCTCCTCCGGATCGTGTGGCGGCCGGCAACACGAATAGTGCGAACGCGACCGACCCGATCACGACCACCATCGACAGGAACGAGAAGAACCGGACCATCTGCTGCAGGAGTGAATCGGCTGACGGTTCGTGCATCTCCTCCTGCATCGCCGGCGACTCGGCGGCGGGCGTGGAGTCCATGGGCGTCGCAAGGGGGATGGAGTCTACCGTGAACTGATATTGGCCCGTCACGGCGTGACCATCGGACCCCACGAGCCGCCACTCGACACGATACTGACCGGCCACCGGCAACGGTGGGACTTCCGCCAGCAGGACCTTGCTGTCGGCCGTGTCGCCGCGCAGCGCGACTCCGATGCGCTGCGAGTCCGGTGCCACGAGTTCGACGCGCGACGTGCGCGGCACCACGGCTTCACTGAACTCCAACCGCAACAAAGTCGGCGGTCGGTCGAGGCGTGCATCCTTTGGCGGGTCGGAGCGAACCAGCGAGGCGTGGGCCCAGGCCACACCCACGACAACCGCGACGAGCGCTGCCACGATCGCACCCGTTCGCCAGGTGGCGCGGAGCGAAAAGAAGGAGCGCATCAGATCCCTCCCGGGCGCGGCGCCGACGGCGGCGGCATGCGCACCAGCATGCGGTAGTGGTCGCGATGCTCCTCGGGAATCAGCGGCAGCAGGTCGTGCAGCGAGCGACGCAGAGCGCTGTCAGCCGCGACGCGGCGTTGCACTTCCGGATCATCGAGCAACCGGAACAACGCGTTTACCAGTCGCTCGCGGGCGGCCGCATCGTCCGGCGCGCGGGCCAGTGTGTCGGCGAGGCGAGCGACGGTATCGGCAGGCATGCGATGCGCCGCATGTTCGTCCATCTTCCGCGTGCTGTCGTGCTGCATGACCGCACCCAGCTCCACGGTCGGCTTCGGAGGTGTCGTCAGCACGCCGACCACAGGACCGCCCTGGTTCTCGACGCCCATTGCGGCCGCCATGCCGAGCCATTCGCTGCTCGTGATGACTTCCGTGGTGTCGTCGCGGTAGCGACTGGCGGCGAGCAGGATTTCCGCGCGCTTCTTGTCACGCGGAACGGCGTCACTCAGCAGGATGTCCGAGATGACGTCGTGCATGCTGTGCAGGTTGTCGAAGATCGCGGCCGCGTCCGGATAGCGCTGCGTAAACACCGGCGCGACGCCCGGCGTCATCGGCATGACGTACGGCATGGTGCGCGGCGCGTCATGCAGCATCTCCCGGAATCGCGCGACCGCCGCCGTTATCAGGGTCGACCGCTCGTCAGGCGTCTTCCCGGTCAGCAGCGCGTCGTAGAGCCCGACCTGCAGCCAGTGATACGCCCAGATCAGGCCGTTGAACTTTGGATACTTCTTGCGGAACGCCAGTGAGTAGGGCTGGCCTTCCATGAGCGACATGCCCTTGGGCTTCGTGCTGAACGCGAGGTCAGGACGGCTCCGGTAATAGGAGACCAGCCGTGCGACCTCTCGGTCGCGTTCAGCCTCCCCCAGCCTGTTGTCGGCGAGG
>DATCIJ010000138.1:0-8397 GCA_036507855.1 Gemmatimonadaceae bacterium
TTCTTCATCGCGTCCACCGTCACACCGAGCATCGCCGGCAGCTTCTCCGCCAGGAACACCTGCAGCCCTGTATCACCAGCCTTCTGGATCTCGGCGTACAGCATGCGGAGCACTTCTGCCTGCGCCTTGCCCGCCTCGAAAATCGGCGACGCGAGGGCCTTGGCGTCGGCCTCGGCGGCGATGCGCCGCGCCTCAGCGGGTTGCACGACGTCGGCCTGGAGGCGCGTCTTCTCCATCACCACACGCTGCGTCTCCATCTCGGTCTTCGCTTCCGTCTCCGCCTTCAGCGCGACGATCTTGGCGACGCGCTCGGTCGTCTCCGCTTCACGACCGAGTTCCGCCTGGCGCACCCGCAACAGGTTCCGTGCCTCGGCGATCTTCACGTCCGCTTCCGCCGCGGCCACGTCGGCCATTCTCCGCGACGCAGCCTGCTGCTGCTTGATCTCGGCGTCCGCGTTCGCCTCCGCGATCTGCGCCAGCTGCCGGGCGGCCGCCTGACGCTGCTTGATCTCGGCCTCGTTGTCGGCCATCGCCACTTCGGCCACCTTGTGCGCCTCGGCCTGCTTCTGCCGCGTCTCGGCAATCGCGGACGCCTTGGCAATTTCGGCGTCGCGCAGCGCCTCGGCGGTGCGCTTCTCACCAATCGAGGCGAGGTACCCGACCTTGTCGGCCACATGCTGGATCTTCAGCACGTCCAGCTGCAGCCCGAGCTTCTTCAGGTCGTGATCCGCCTCGTCCGACAGGTGCTTGGCAAAGCCGAGCCGATCCTCATTGACTTCCTCCGGCGTGAGCTTGGCCAGCACGCCGCGCAGGTTACCGGTCAGTGTCTCGCGCGCCAACGCCTCGATCTGGTTGATGTTCTTGCCCAGGAGACGCTCGACCGCGTTGTTGAACACGATCTCGGGGTCGGATGCGATCTTGACGTTCGCGATCGCCTTCACGTTGAGCGGGATGTTTCCCTTCGAGAAGGCATCGTCGACGGAGAGCTCAAGCGGGATTGTCGACAGCGAGAGCCAGTTGACCTGCTCGATGATCGGGATCCGCATCGTGCGGCCGCCCATGACGGTGCGATACCCGACGGTTCCACCCTCTTCGGCGACGCGTTTCCGGCCGGTGATGATGGCGGCGATGTTCGGCGGCACGATGACGATGAGGCTCTTGACGGTCAGGATGACGAGCAGGATGAGCGCGAGGACCACGCCACCCAGCACCAGCCCGACTTGCGACAGCAGGTTGTCCAGCATTTCGCGGTCTCTCCCAATAAGAGTCGTTAGGCGCCGAGTCGGGGCGCGGGATCGTCGGGTGTCAGTTCCTCGTTCGGCGCGACCAGCGCGATGCCGTCGCGGATTTCCAGCACTATCACGCTCGACCAGCTCTCGGGGTTGGTGGCGTCGTCGTCGAAGGGGCGGGCGAGCAGTTCCTGCGCGCGGCCGCTCCTGGAGACGATGATCTTGCCGGTGCCGCCAGTGCTCAGCGGAAGCAGCACCTGGGCGGTTGCGCCGAGCCAGGCGCGGTCCCCCGGCATCTCGCCGGACTCCGACCTTCGGAGCCACCCGAAGGCCACGGTGCTGATGCCGGCACCGAGGGCGCCGATCGCGAGCGCGAGCACCGCGGTGAGGAACCCACCGGTGCCACCCCTCAGCCAGGTCAGCGAAACGCCCGTGACGCCGAACGCGAACAGGAAGTACGTCGCGTTGCGCAGCGAGAGCAGCTTGTACCCGTCCAGCCCGTGGTGGTGATCGCCGCCGACGTCGATGTGTCCATCGGCATCCGCGTGCGCCCCCGTTGTATCGGCGAGCACGGAGAAGAGGTACATCCCCACGCCCACCACCATCGCGAACCAGTAGAGTGCAGTCATCGGAAGGGCGAACGCGTGCGCGACGCGACGCGGCGCAATATCGTGGCGGTCAGGGTGCCCAACAAGGATTGGCGGTCGGTGGCGGAGCGCTCTCGGGGTTTCTCACGCGTCGGCGTCGACTGAGAGTCGTGCAGTTGGCGCGATTTGTTGTGACCCGGGCTTCGTGAGGACACCGGACCACAGAGGCTGCGGCGGTGTGTCGTGACCATTCGCTTCACTCACCAGAGGCAGGCCCGCAAAGTCGTGCTGTCAGGAGGCTGTTAGATGATGCAGCACATGGTGTTACGATGCGTTCGTCGCGCCTGACCGGGGTGTCCCGTACTGTGACGTTTTGGTGCGATCGCGGGCGTCCCTGCGGCCGCTAAATTGCTCAGATCGTTGGACCTGAGGTCTGATCTGACCGCGCGCGCGGCGTCAGACGTCGGAGCACCTTCCACCTGGCCCGGACCCATGCCACCTCAGAGCGCAGTGTCCTCCGAATTGGTGTCGATCGGGGCAATTCACGCTGCCTCGGAAACGCTGCGGTCCGTGGCCGTACGAACACCATTGCTGCGCGCCAGCGCGCTGTCCGAGGAACTTGGGGCTTCGATTTCGCTCAAACCCGAGATGCTGCAACGCGGTGGTGCATTCAAGTTCCGCGGCGCCTACGCGTTTCTCGCCGGGCTTTCACCGAAGGAGCGCGCGCGTGGCGTCATCGCGCCGAGTTCGGGGAATCACGCGCAGGCCGTGGCTCTCGCGGCCAGGCTGTTTGGCGCGAAAGCGACGGTGGTCATGCCGACCACGGTCACCGACGCCAAGCGCGCGGGCGCCGAGCGGCTTGGTGCACGCGTGATCCTTGCTGGTACAACGACGAAGGACCGGATGGACCGGGCGTTGGAGCTGGCCGAAGCAGAGGGCGCGACGCTGGTCCCGCCCTTCGATGACGCGAGAATCATCGCCGGGCAGGGAACCGTAGGGCTCGAGATCGTCGAAGACCTGTCGGCGGTAGGCACCGTGCTGGTGCCGGTCGGTGGCGGGGGCCTGAGCGCGGGCGTGGCGGCGGCGGTCAAGCAGCTGCGACCGGCCGCGCGCGTCGTTGGCGTCGAACCCGCCGGCGCAGCCAAGCTCACGGCGGCGCGCGCCGCCGGCGAGCCCGTGACGCTGCCCTCCAGCGGCAGCATCGCCGATGGGTTGATGTCGATACGCATCGGCACGATTCCGTTCGCGCACCACGAAGCGTTTCTCGATGACGTGGTCACGGTGGACGACGCCGCGATCGTTCGCGCCATGCGCCACCTGATCGATCGCGCCAAGCTGGTGGCGGAGCCGAGCGGCGCCATCACCGTGGCGGCGCTGCTCGAGGGCCGCGTCACGCCCAGGGGAGAGACTGTCGCGATCCTGAGCGGCGGGAACATCGAGTGGCCCGGGCTGGTGGCGCTCCTGAATGCCTAACGCGCACATCCTCATCGCCGACGACGATCCGGCGCTTCTCGGCACGCTGGCCTGGGTGCTGAAGGAGCAGGGATACGACGTGACGTCGACGACCGAGGGAAGTCGCGTGGTGTCGCTCATGGCGGAGCGCACACCGGACCTGGTGCTGCTCGACATCACGTTCGAGGACTCGAGCGGCACCGAGGTGCTGGACTCCATCAAGCAGGACGACCGCTGGCGCGACGTTCCGGTCGTGATGATGTCGGGGCTCTCGCTCGAGGAAGCGGCGGTTCGCACGCTCGGTCTCGGCGCCGCCGACTACGTGCGCAAGCCGTTCCGGGTTCGCGAATTGCTGGCACGCATTCAGGCGCAACTGCGCATGCGGGCGATCCTCCGCTCCGCCAATGACACGCTGCGCGAGACCCGCGAGGCGCTGACGCGCGTGCAGGAGCAAGCCGACCAGCGGCGCCACCTGATGGACATTCTCCACGACGTCACCGACGAGCTGTCCACCGGCGAGATCTACCATCTCCTGGCGCGACGGGTGGCCCGCGCGCTCGGGCTCAACCAGTGCAGTGTCGTGCTCACCAGGCAGGGCGGCCCGCCCCGCGTGGCCGCCTACGCTTACGAGACCGGCATCAGGAGCGATTTCGTCCTGTCGCTCGACAAGTATCCGGAACTCCAGACCGCGCTCGATACCGGCCGTCCCGTGCTGGTGGAAAACGTGATGGTGAGCCCCTTGTACCGGCACGTGCGCGATACCTGGGCGCGCGACGGCACGCGGATCGCCACGCGATCGGTCATCGCGATTCCGTTCGCCATGGAACCGGAGGAAGCAGGCGTCTTCTTCCTGCGGCGGAACGTCACCGAGCCGCCGCTCACGGCGGCAGATGCGGAGTTCGCCGAGACCGTCATTCGGGCCGCGGTGTCGGCGGTCCAGCGCGCAACGCTCATCGAGTCGACCATCGCCGACAACCAGCGGCTCGAGGAGCTCGCCCAGACGGATCCGTTGACCAAGGCGCTCAACCGCCGCGCACTCGGCGAGCGACTGGCCGCGGAAATGGAGCGTGTGCGCCGGTACAGCACGACCCTGTCGCTACTGCTGATCGACCTCGATCACTTCAAGCAGATCAACGACACGCACGGGCACCTTGCAGGCGATGATGTGCTGATCGAGGTGGCGGCTCTGCTGCAGCGCGTTGTTCGCGCGGTGGACATCGTGGCCAGGTATGGCGGCGAGGAATTCGTCGTCGTGCTGCCGGAGACCGGCGCTCCCGGCGCCGAGGCCTTCGCCGAACGGTTGCGTGAGCTGATCGAAGAGGAATCGTTCGCGGTGTTCCGTGGTGCGCCCATCCGCCTTACGACGAGCATTGGCGTCGCGTGCTTCCCGGGATTCGCGGTCGATTCGGTGGAGGATCTCCTGGCGAACGCCGACCAGGCCTTGTATCGCGCCAAGGCGGACGGAAGGAATCGGGTTAGAGTCTGAAAACGGTAGGCTCGAGGCTCGAGGCTCGAGTTCTCACCACGCCTTCAGCGCATTATCGCGCGAAGTCGGCCAGTGTGACGCCCATGGCGTCGATGGTGGCGCGGGCGTTCCAACGATCCTTGCCGTTGTAGAGGAACGCGAAGGCCAGGATCTCCCCAGTGCGAGCCGCGACGTATCCGCTCAGCGCCACGACGTCATTGGTCGTGCCGGTCTTGGCATGCAGGTTCCCCTGCGCCGGCGTCTGCCGCATGCGCAGGCGCAGCGTTTCCTCGCGACCGGCGACCGGTAGCGACTCGTGGAACTGCCGCGACCAGGGCGCGCGGTGCGCGTAGGAGAGCAGCTGAACGAGGGAGCGGGCGGTGACGCGATCCAGAGTGGAAAGGCCACTGCCGTCGGCCGCGTAGACATCCGCTGGAGATGCGCCGACCCTGAGTTCCATGAAATCGCGCAGCATCGCATTCCCCATCGACGCCGATCCGATTCCCAGCGGACTCGCCAGACGCGACGCGTTCCGGAAGATCAGCTCGGCGTAGAGATTGATGCTCTCGCGATTCATGACGCCGGCCAGTTCGGCCAGTGGTGGAGACGGAAGCGATGCGACCTTCACGGCGCCAGGCGGCGTTGCCCCCACGCGGGTGCGACCTTCGACAACGATGCCGATGTCTCGCAGCGCGCGCGCGAACGCTCCCGTGGCGAAGCGAGCCGGTTCCGGCACGACCAGCCCGTAGACGCGGGGCTCCGAGGACGCTCCGACCCATCCCTTCACGCGGATCACGCCGTCCTCTCCACCCGACACGATGACCCGCGCGCCGCGGCTCTTCGCGCGCGTACTCGAGCTATTGGTGACCGTGAACGAAGTTGTGGCCGGCTCGAGCCGCACGGTTGCCGTCTGGCCGGCGCGACCGGGGGTCACCACGACCTGAATCAGGTTCTCATTGAGTGACAGCGCCGATACGCGAGCCGCGTACGACGCGTGCAGGTATCGCTGGAGCCAGCCATCGGGCACCGCCTTTGGTTCGAAGGCATGATCGTCGCCGATGATGTCCCCGACAATGCGGCGGATGCCGGCGTCAGCCACCTGCCTGGCGAGCGCGCGCATCGGGCCATTGCCGTCTCCATCGAAATACCGCCGCGACAGGGCGGGGTCGCCGCCGCCCCGGAGAATCAGGTTGCCGGTCAAAGTGCCGCTCGAGACCGCCCCCTGCCGGAAAACGTCGGTTGTGAAGCGATGTTCCGGGCCGAGCTGATCGAACGCGAGCGCCGTTGTGTAGAGCTTGAACGTCGACGCCGGGTTGAGGCTGGCGCCGGCGTTCCGGGCGAACAGCGTGTCGCCCGTCGTAAGGGAGACGACCATCGCTCCCCACGTGCCGTTCCTGACCTTCGACGCGATGAGTCCCGCAAGGCGCCCGGCCAGTGGGGCGTCGGCGGCGCTGGAGGCATCGGACTCCATGGAAGCCGTCGGGTCGGGGCGCAGGTCGTTCCCCCCCTGCGCGCCACCTGACGAGGCCACCGCGAGGCCAAGAAACGTGCTGACAATCAGAGTCCCCGGTCGGGCTGGATATTGCAGACGCCGCATCAGGTCACTGGTGTCGGTTTCCTGCCGTCCGGTACCCGGTTGCCGGGCCTCTGGAAGGCGGGGTCAAGTGCACGTAGCTGGCCATATCTGGCATGACGATAGTCACTTGACAGGGGCAACCGGTTGTCCAGCATACCCCGTGCCGCGAAACGCAGTGGCCGATTGCGTCGCCTCACGGTGACAAAGATCCCAGTTGCGCTGCTTGAATCCACGCCGGGCCAACGCCACCCTTCGGGTGACCCCACTCGGGAGGACCCATGGACCGCCACGGTACCATTCGCGAGGGCTTGATCGCGGGGGCGCTCGGGGCCACGGGTGTCGCAGCGTGGTTTCTGATCGTCGACACCATTGCCGGCCAGCCGTTCTTTACGCCGCGCATCCTCGGCGAAGCCGTGAAGAGCATAGTGGCGCCCGACAGTGTGACTTCCGCCCTCATTGTCGTCGCGCTCTACACGGTCTTCCATTTCGCGATGTTCTTCATCGCCGGCATTGTTGCCGTCGCGCTGGTGCATGCGTCGGCGAAGCAGCCCGCGCTTCTTGCCGGCATGACCATCCTGTTCGTGGCGTTCGAGGTCGAGTACTACGGCTTCGTGTTGTTGCTCCAGCAGGCGACCGCGCTCGAAGGTATCGCCTGGTATCAGGTGGGCGCCGCCAATCTTGTCGCGGCTGGTCTGATGGGCCGCTACCTCTGGGTACAGCATCCTGAACTCACGCAGCGCCTGAACGAATCACTCAGCGGTCGCTGATTCGGGCGGTGGACGGGCAATGGAAAGGGGCGGTTGTACGATTCGTACCGCCGCCCCGATGCGCATGTCATGTAACCGGTCCCGCACTCACGCACGCATCTCCGCGCCAGTCTTGGCCAGCAGGAAGAGCAGGCTGATGAGCGTGACCATGGCGATCGCGAGCGGGCCGGTGAACAGCGCCCGGAAAAGCCGGTGGTCGTACTTCAGGTGCATGTAGAACGCCACGACGATGATGAACTTCGCCGCCGACATGATGAGCAGCAGCGGAACGAAGAACGGCGACGCGACCAGGGTAGGCATGTAGTACGCCCATACTTCCAGCGCCGTGATGACGGTGAGGATGAGGGCGACCCACCGGTACTGCTTCCAGGTCGGGTGTTCGTGCGTGTGATCGGGGTTGTCGTGCCCGGCGTGTTCGTGCGCCATGAAGCTCTCCGCTATCTGATCAGGTAAACGAGCGTGAAGATCGCGATCCAGACGACGTCGACGAAGTGCCAGTACAAAGCGGCGAGGTCGAGCGTCCCCGCGTCCCTGGGTTGCAGGCCGCGTCTGTAATCGACCACGAGGAACGACAGCAACCACAGGACACCCACCGTCACGTGTGCGCCGTGGAATCCCGTGAGCGTGAAGAACGTGGAGCCGAACAGGTTGCGCTTGATCGTGAGCCCTTCGTGCACGAACGACGTGAATTCGTAGGACTGGAAACCGAGGAACGTCGTGCCGAGGACGATTGTCGCGCCCAACCAGAGTTTCGACGATGCCCAGATAGTGCCGCGACCCTTCCAGTTGGCGTCGTTGCGGTGCTTCACCGCTTCGTACGCGAGCACCATTGCCACCGATGACATCAGCAACGTGAATGCCGATGCCGTCGTGACGGGGATGTTCAGGATCGCCTTGTAAACCTGACCGGTGGCGGGATCGGTCCAGGCTTCGTGCGGGAGCGGGCCGACCTTCGAGTGGCCCTTGTAAATGAGATAGGTCGAAATCAGCGATCCGAACAGCATGCACTCCGAGCCAATGAACGCCCAGATGGCCACCTTGCGGTGGTCAAGTCCCGTTGTCGTATAGTGGGTCATTCTAGTGGTGCTCCGGCTCGAGCGGAGCGTACAGCCAGGCGTACATCGTGACCGCAAACGCGAGTGCGAAGCCGATCACCATCGAGAAGCCAATCGTGGTCGCACCGGTGCGGACGACAAGGAATCCGGAGAGCATCAGTGTCATCACAACGGCGGCGATGAGCGGCTTGATCGTCGGATACGGCATCGGGATGCCGAGTGATTTGGCTGTTTTGGTTTCTGTTTCTTCGTGCATCGGAACCGAG
>DATCIJ010000139.1:0-2478 GCA_036507855.1 Gemmatimonadaceae bacterium
ATCGGCGCCGCGCGAGTGGCGTTCTGGGGAGCGCTGGCGATGGCAGCTACCGCCGGCGTCGGGGCACTCTTCGGCGCTACTCCGGCATGACGCCGGTTTCGGTCTGACTGGCGATGCCACGCTCGACGACAGGCCGGATCAAGGAATGATGCCGAGGGTCCGCGCGTGGTTGCATACCGCCTGGGGTGCCGCAAGATGACTCACCCGCTGCTCTTCACGTCAGAACCCGGGAGACAGGTGTGAGCCCGCCTTCTGGACGAATCCGCGCTCTGCCCTGGGCAGCCGTCGCGCTCATAGCGATGGCGGCGGCCGCGACGAGCTTCCGTAACGGCTTTGCGTACGACGACATCGCGATCATCGCCGACAACGCTCGCGTGCATTCTCTGTCGTCGTGGTGGACGCTCTTCGGATCATCCTACTGGCCAGCTGCATTTGGCGAGTCGCTCTATCGTCCACTGTCGATGCTGTCATACGCACTGCAATGGACGCTCGGGAATGGAAACCCGATGTTCTTCCATGCCGTCAGCATCGCGCTGTTCGTGCTGCTCGCGGTCGCGGTGCTGGCGCTGCTGCGCGAAGTGCTCGACGAGCGCGGCGCCCTCGTGGGCGGGATGCTGTTCGCGGCGCATCCCGTGCACACGGAAGCGGTGGCGAACGTCGTTGGTCAGGCCGAACTGCTGGCGGCGATCGGCGTAGTTGGCGCCACGACCCTGTACCTCCGTGCGCGTCGCCGGGGCGGACCGAATGTCGGGCAGGCGTTAGGCATCGCGGCGCTGTACGCGGGCGCATCGCTTGCCAAGGAGCACGCCCTGCTCCTTCCGCTCCTCATTGTCGCGGCGGAGCTGCTGGTGTGCCGAGACAGGAGCGGCGCCGCCCCCGAGCGCGGACGGCTCGGCTGGCTGCTGCTGGTCCTGGTGCTGGTTGGGGCGTCAGTCCTCGCCGCCCGCGCCGCCGTCCTCGGCTCCCTGTTCGGCGAACAGAATCCAGTCGAGATGGACCTGTCCACGCGGATCTGGACGATGTTCCGCGTGATCCCCGAATGGGTTCGCTTGCTGACATGGCCGGCCCATCTCTCGGCGGAGTACGGGCCGCAACAGATCGAAGTCGTCGATGGGCCTGGCCCGTGGAGCATTCTTGGCGTCGCCTTCGCCGCGGTCGCCCTTGCGGCCCTGGTGATGTCGCTCTCCCGGGAAAGGGCGCTTGCGCTGGGGCTCGTGTGGCTCGCTATCACCTTTGCACCGGTGAGCAATCTCGTGTCCGGCGTTGTGCTCCAGGAGCGGACGCTGATGCTGCCAAGCGTCGGCGCGATGATGGTGTTCGGCGCGGCGTTTCGGTGGCTCTGGCGCGCGGCGTCAACGGCGCCGGCCCGTCGCGCGATCGTTGCGGTTGTCGCGATGATGGCGATTCTTGGTGTCTGGCGGAGCGCAGAACGCAATCCGGTCTGGCGAGACAACCTGACGCTGTTCACTCAGACAGTGCAGGATGCCCCGCTGTCGTATCGCGCCCACTACGTGTATGGGAGCGAACTCTTCAACGTGGGGCGCGCCGCCGAGGGTGAGCGCGAGCTGCGACGCGCCATCGCCCTGGCTCGCAACGACTCCGACCCATACAACTTTCTGGCGGCCAAGTACCGCGAAGCGAAGCTCTATGTGCAGGCCATTCCCCTGTATCGAACGGCGCTCGAGATCCGCCCGAGGCGTCCCGACGCGCGCTTCGGACTCGCGCTCTCGCTGCTGGAGTCGGGCGACGCGCCTGGCGCTTTGGCGCACGCGGATACGGGGCTCGCGAATGGCCAGCTGAAGTCGTACTTCGAGTGGGTGCGGACGCGAGCCGACAGCGCGCTCCGCGCGCAGCGGGTGCCCTGACGTCTCGTGCCGTTCCAACTATTCACGACAAGTGGTTCAACGCAAACCCACACCTTCAAGCGTTCGGTGAAACAAGTTGGAACGGCACTCGCGGGACGGGTCCAGCGGTTCGACTCCAGCCCAGGAGTCATTGCGAATGAAGACCGCGCACGACATCCTGGGGCTTCCCCGCTCACTCGAGATCGCCCATGCTCGCACGCATTCTCATGCTGACGCTTTGCGCCGCCTCGGCGGCGAACGCCCAGGTCACCGCCATCAGAGCCGGCCGTCTCGTGGACCCGGATGCGGGAGCGAGCGCCTCCAACCAGGTGATCCTCGTCGAGAACGGGAGGTTCACTGCGGTCGGACCGAACCTTCCGATCCCCGCGGGAGCCGAGGTGATCGATTTGTCCAACCTGACGGTCCTCCCCGGACTGGTGGACGCGCATAACCACCTCGCGCTCACCTACAAGGAGGTGCCGGAGCGCAACATCTACTACCTGACGTACGTGCTCGAGCCCACGGCGCTTCGCGCCATTCAGGCCGTTTCGAACGGTATCCAGATGCTCGCGGCCGGCTTCACCATCGTGCGCGACATGGGAAACAACGGCAACTACGCCGACGTCGCACTGCG
>DATCIJ010000140.1:0-9675 GCA_036507855.1 Gemmatimonadaceae bacterium
CGCACTGGACTGGTGGTCGAACCGGATCGCCTGGTATCCGAGCTCTCTGTCGGCGAAGCGCAACGCGTCGAGGTCCTGAAGGTGCTCTGGCGCGGCGCCCGCCTGCTCATTCTCGACGAGCCGACGGCCGTGCTGTCTCCACCCGAGGTGAAGGATCTCTGGGCCGTGCTTCGCCGCCTGACCGCCGAGGGCAGCACGGTGGTGCTGATCACCCACAAGCTCGACGAGGTGATGGAGATCTCGGATACCGTGACCGTGATGCGGGCTGGTGAGACGGTTGGGCGAACTGCGACTCGCGACGCGTCTCCATCCGCGATCGCGAGGATGATGGTTGGGCGGGATGTCGTTCTCGCCGGCGCGCAGGGCGCGCCGGTTGGGTCCGAGGTCCGAGGTCCGAGATCCGAGGCGGTACCGCCGGGTCGCGAGTCACGAGTCACCAGTCATGCCGTTCTCGCGGTTGACCATCTCACCGTGCCGGCAGGCAGGGGAGGCAACGCGGTCAGCGATGTCAGCTTCGAGGTCGCTCCCGGCGAGATCTTCGGTATTGCCGGCGTCGAAGGCAACGGCCAGTCCGAACTGGTGGAGGCCATCGCCGGCCTCCGGTCCGTCTCGTCAGGCACAATCAAACTCGGACCACGCGACATCACCCGCCTTGGTGTGCGCGAACGCGGTGACGCCGGGCTGTCGCACATCCCCGAGGATCGCCATCGGAGGGGCCTCGTCCTCGACTATTCGATCGCGGACAACCTGATCCTCGGCCGCCAGCACCGGTTCACACGCCGCGGCGTTCTTGATCGGCGAGGCATAGCGTCGCACGGAGCCGAACAGGTCAAGGCGTTCGACGTGCGTCCGGCGGATCCCTCGCTGCTGGCTGGCACACTCTCCGGCGGCAATCAGCAGAAGGTCGTGATCGCGCGGGAGATGGGGCGTGAGTTCTCGGCGCTTCTTGCTTCGCAACCCACGCGCGGCGTCGACGTGGGAGCCATCGAGTTCATCCACGCTCGCATCCGCGCCGCTGCGGCCATTGGACGCGGCGTGCTGCTCGTATCGGCCGACCTGGTGGAAGTGCTAGCGCTGTCCGACCGCGTTGCCGTCATGTACGAAGGGCGATTCGTGTGCGTGCTGCCGCGGGCACAGGCGAGCGCCGAGATTCTTGGCCCGTACATGACCGGTCTCGAGGGCCGCGTGGCTGCGGGCGGCGGCGCGTGAGCGCTCGCGCTGCCGAGGGCTCCCTCGCCACGACCTGGCTCGCCCCGCTGGTGGCGCTGCTCATCGCGGCAATCGTTGGCGACATCCTCATCCTCTCGTTCGGCCAGGCTCCCGGCGAGGTGTACCGGCTGCTGATCGAGGGAACCTGGGGGAACGCTTACGGCCTGGGTCAGGTGCTCTACAAGGCGACGACGCTCACCTTCACCGGACTGGCCGTCGCGTTAGGCCTGCGCGCCGGCCTGTTCAACATCGGAGCCGAGGGTCAGCTCGCGGCCGGCGGTTTTGCGGCCGCGATGGCCGGCCTGCTGCTCCCCGCGGGCGTGCCCGCGATCCTCGCCGTGCCGTTCTGCATGGTGGCCGCCGCCGCGGGCGGTGGCGTGGTCGGTGCGGTGCCCGGGGCACTCAAGGCCCGCTTCGGCGCCAGCGAGGTCATCGTGACGATCATGCTCAACTTCGTGGTGCTCGCGCTCCTGAACTGGATCGTCGCCGCCAACCTGCACGTCGGGGAGTCGCTGCACACGCCGACTATCAACGCGGGCGCCCTTCCGCGACTCTCGGAGGTTGCGCCCGGGTTCCACGGTTCGGCGGCAAACGCCACGATCATACTCGCGATCGCCACCGCGGCAGCCGTTGGCTGGTTCCTCTTCCGCACGCGCGCTGGATACGACCTGCGCGCCACCGGGCTGCAGCCCGACGCCGCGGAATACGGCGGCATCAACGTCGGTCGCGAACATTTCCGCGCGATGACCATGGCCGGCGCGCTCGCCGGTCTGGGCGGTGTGAACTTTGTGCTCGGCTACAAGCAATACTACGAAGAGGGCTTTGCCGCCGGCGCCGGGTTCCTTGGAATCGCCGTCGCCCTCGTGGGAAGGAATCATCCCGCCGGCGTGCCGTTGGCCGCGCTGCTCTTCGCGACCATCTCGCAAGGTGGACTGGCCGTCAACGCGATCGTGCCCAAGCAGATGGTGGAAGTGTTGACGGCCGTCGTGATCATCGCCGTGGCCGTGACCGTTCCCGAAGTGCAGCGATTACTCGCCTCGACAGCGCGAAGGGTGACATCATGATCATCCTCGCCTTCCTGGTGCAGACGCTGCGGATCGCGACGCCCTACCTCCTGGCCGCGTCAGGCGGTGTGCTGTCAGAGCGCGCCGGGATCATCGCGCTGACGCTCGAAGGCTGGATGCTCACCAGCGCGTTTTGCGCGGCCGTTGGCAGCTTCTACGCGCAGTCGCCGTGGGTGGGGCTGCTGTGCGGGGTGGCAGGCGGGACCGCCGCGGCGGCGCTGCACGCGTTGGCCTCCATCAGGTACCGCGCCAACCAGGTCGTCGTCGGCATCGCGATCAACCTGCTGGCAATTGGGGTGACGCGATTCTTCCTCCGCCTCGCGTTCGACAGCTCGTCCAACTCACCGCGCGTTCCCGGCTTCGACTGGTACGTCGCGTCAGGCGATGCCGCCTCAGGTCCGGTCGCGCTCCTGGCCTCATTGGTCAATCCACTGGTCATCGCGGGAATAGTCGCGCTGCCCGCCGTCGCCTGGGTCCTCGCGAATTTGCGCTTCGGTCTTCGCGTTCGCGCGGTCGGCGAAAAACCCGAAGCAGCCGAGAGCCTGGGCGTGAGCCCAGCGCGGGTGAGGTGGGCCGCGGTGCTGGCCGCCGGTGCGCTCACGTCGCTCGGTGGCGTGTACCTGGCGCTCGACCAGCACCAGTTCACTGACAACATGACGGCGGGGCGCGGCTTCATCGCGCTCGCCGCGGCGATCTTCGGTAACTGGCGCCCAACCCGTGTGGCGGTCGCCTGCGTATTGTTCGCAGCGGCAGAAACCTTCCAGATCCAACTCCAGGGACTGCAACTGATCCCGTCCCAGTTTGTTGAAATGATCCCCTACGTGCTCACGATCGTCGCCCTGGCCGGCGTGGTAGGACGGGCCGTGCCGCCCGCCGCCCTCGGCAAGCCGATCGGCTAAGATGGCGACGCAGTTGGACGTGGCACAGGCTCTGTCATCGCCGATAACGCGCGTCGTTCTCGTGCTGATCGGCGCGGCCCTGCTGTACGTGCTCGGCCGGGAACTCAGGAAGATTCCGCCCAAGCTCATGGTCCTGATGGCCACGGCCTTCATGGACATGGTCGGGCTGTTGATGGTCATACCGCTCCTGCCGTTCTACGTGAAGAAGCTCGGCGGCGAGGGCGTCGATTTCCTCGGGATGCATCTCGGGATCGGGATCCTGTCCGGTCTGATCGCGTCCGCGTTCACGGTCGCGCAGCTCCTGAGCTCCCCGATGTGGGGACGGTTCTCGGACAAGTTCGGACGGCGTCCAGCACTGCTGATCGCGCTGAGCGCAGCCGGCGTGGCGTACCTCGTGTTCGGATTCGCCGAGTCGTTGTGGCTGCTCTTTCTGTCGCGGATCGTGCAGGGCGCCGGAGGTGGCACCGTCGGCGTCATCCAGGCCTACGTGGCCGACACCACCGAGCCGGAGCACCGAGCGCGTAACCTGGGCTGGTTGTCCGCGGCCACGAACCTTGGTGTGGCTCTCGGACCGGTGGTCGGCGCGTTTGCAGTCGTGCTGGGCGAGAAGGACCTCGTCCCTGGCGGCAGGGAGCTTCGAATGGGGGAAGCGGCTCCAGGCATCGTCGCCGCCATGCTCTGCGGGATCACGATCCTCTTCGCCTGGCGATACCTGAAGGAATCGAAGACGCAGCAGCACCAGGAGTCGGAACGGCGGCGGCCGCGTGAGGCCGTTTCGCGCATGTTCACGTACTTCGGTGAGCCATCGTCCCGGCTCATCTGGATCTACGCGATCGCCATCGGTGCGTTCCAGGGCACCTTCCCGGTTCTTCCGCTGTTCCTGAACGACAAGTTCCAGGTGACCGAGAAGACGATCGGCTACTTCTTCATGTACATCGGCAGCATCTCGGTCTTTGCGCGTGTGCTGCTGCTCGGGAAGGCAGTCGATCGGCTGGGCGAGGCGCGGTTGTCCCGGGTCGGACTGGTGTTGCTGGCGGTTGGACTCGCGACGATGCCACTGGCGCCGAACATCATGTTCCTCGCGCTGTCCGTCGCGATGCTGCCGTTAGGCACGGCCTTCACGTTCCCCTGCGTGACCGCGCTGCTCTCGCGCGTCATCAATCCGGCTGATCGGGGCCTCTACATGGGGCTGCAGCAGAGCTTCGGCGGGGTATCGCGCATCATCGCGCCGCTCTGGGCCGGGTTTGCGTTCGATACGCTCGGCAAGGGCGTCCCGTTCTTCACGTCCGCCGTGATCGTCCTTGGCACCATTTCGCTCGGGCTGGGGCTCGACCAGTACGCCAAGCGGCCGAACCCGGCGCCGGCCACGTAGCTCGACGGTCGCGGAACCCCGGCAGCGCCAGTATCCTAGTGCGATGCCCTGCCTCCGGAATTCGTGACGGTGTCCCTGGATCGTGTCGCCGCACTGACCGGTGTGCGCATCGTCGACCTCACGCAGGTCATGGCCGGGCCGTTCTGCACCATGCTCCTGGCCGACCTCGGGGCGGATGTCATCAAGGTCGAGCCGCCGGGCGGCGATCTCTCGCGCGCGATGGGCGGCCGGCGGCTCCATATGAAAGGCAAGGACCACGCGCCGTTCCTCGCGCTCAACCGCAACAAGCGAAGTGTCGTCCTCGACCTGAAGAGGCGGGCCGATTCCGAGCGACTACTCGTTATGCTGGCCGAGGCCGACGTCCTCGTCGAGAGCTTCCGACCAGGTGTGGCCGAACGGCTTGGCCTCGGCTTTCCCACCGTGTCCTCGCGGAACGATCGTCTGGTGTACGCGAGCATCTCGGGTTTCGGCCAGAGCGGCCCATGGGCAGACCGTCCCGGATTCGATCTCATCGCTCAGGGCATGTCGGGCGTGATGAGCGTGACGGGATCGGCTGGAGGCGATCCGGTGAAATGCGGAATTCCGATTTCTGATCTCGCGGCCGGCTTGTACGCCGCCAATGCCATCCAGGCGGCGTTGTTCGCGCGCGAGCGCACGGGTCGCGGACAGCGCGTCGAGACCTCGCTGTTCGAGGCGGCGTTAGGTCTCTCTGTCTGGGAGGCGACCGAGTACTGGGCCACGGGTGAGGCGCCACTGGCGCTCGGGTCCGCCCACCGGCTCAGCGCCCCGTATCAGGCGTTCCGCGCCCGCGACGGCTTCCTCACGATCGCCGCGCTCACCACGGCGCACTGGGAGCGACTCTGCAAGGTGCTCGGTCGGGTGGACCTCGTCAGCGATCCGCGTTTCCTGTCGAACGCCGAGCGGCTCGCGCACCTCGAGTTGCTCGTCGCCGAGATCGACCGCGCGTTGGCGACTCGCAGCGTGGACGAATGGGTCGCACTCCTTCTTACCGAAGGAATTCCCTGCGGGCCGATCCTCGACTACGCGCAGGTCTTCGACGCACCGCACACAGCGGCGCGACGCATGGTCGAGGTGGTCGACCATCCGGTCGACGGACCCGTTCGGACACTCGGCTTCCCGGTCAAGATGAGCGATACGCCGCCCAGCGTCAGGCGGGCGCCTCCGCTGCTGGGAGAGCACACGGCCGACGTGCTGACCGCCGTCGATGCCGGGCAATCCGTGTGGGAACCAGGGAGGCCGGCGTGAGCACGCCAGGCGTGGTCAGGTATGACGTGGCGGGCACTGTCGCGCGCATAACGTTTGATCGCCCCGCGGCGCATAACGCGATGACCTGGGCGATGTACGACCAGCTCCTGACCGCCCTCGATGAAGTCGACGGCAATCCGGCGCTTCGCGTGGTCACGCTGCGTGGAGCCGGCGGACACTTCGTCGCCGGAACGGACATCAGCCAGTTCGAGTCGTTCGCGTCGGCCGACGACGGCGTAGCGTACGAGCGGCGGCTCGAGGCGATCGTGGCGAGGTTGGAGGCCGTGCGCGTTCCGACCGTGGCTGTCGTGCAGGGACACGCTGCCGGTGCCGGGCTCCTGTTCGCGATGGCGTGCGACCTTCGCGTCTGCACACCTGACGCGCGGTTCTCCACGCCGATCGCGCGCACCGTCGGCAACACGCTTTCACTGGCGAGCCACGCGCGGCTGGTGGCGCACTTCGGCCCTTCGCGCATGAAGTCGCTGCTCATGACCGCCGGCGCCATGGAAACGATCGAGGCGCGGGCAATCGGTTTCGTCACCGCGGTCGTCGAGGCAGAGCGGATGGATCAGCACGTGGATGAACTGACCGGAAAACTCGCCCAGCTTGCTCCGCTCACGCTTCGCGCCACCAAACAGCTGGTCGCTCGCCTGCTCAGAAGCGTCATTGCCGATGATGAGGACATCCTGCGGGAGGTGTACGGAAGCCGCGACTTCCACGAGGGTGTCAGCGCGTTCCGCGAGAAGCGATCGCCGTCGTGGGAAGGCAAGTGACCGATTCGGCTCAGGCGGATCTCGAACAGGCGCTGAGAACCGTTGTTCAGGGTGAGGTGCGTTTCGACCGGCTGACGCGGCGGATCTACTCCACCGACGCGAGTATCTACTCGATCGACCCGATCGGTGTCGTCCTGCCGCGATCAGCGGACGATGTCATTGCCACAGTTGACGTCGCGCGTCGCTACGGTGTGCCGGTCCTGCCGCGCGGCGCCGGCACCAGCCTGGCCGGCCAGACCGTCGGCAACGCGGTGGTGCTCGACTTTTCGCGGCACATGCACGCGCTCGTCGGCATCGACGCCGAGCAACGCACCGCGCGGGTGCAGCCGGGCCTGGTGCAGGATGATCTCAATGCCGCGGCCGCGCGACACGGGCTCATGTTCGCGCCGGACACGTCCACGGCAAACCGCGCCACGCTGGGCGGAATGATCGGCAACAACTCCTGTGGCTCGCGGTCGGCGCGCTACGGGATGACGATCGATCATGTGGACTCGCTCGGCGTTGTCCTTTCCGACGCCAGCCGAGCTACGTTAGGCGCGGTTCAGCCTGACGAGGCGGTACGCCGCGCGCGGGGAGACTCGCTCGAGGCCCGACTGTATCGCGACGTCTCGGCGCTGGCCGAGCGACGTGCCGAGGCGATTCGAACAGGATTCCCGCCGTACTGGCGCCGGAGTGGCGGGTATCGTCTCGAGCAACTGCTGCCGGAGCAAGGTCCCTTCGATCTCTCCAGAGTCGTCGTCGGATCGGAAGGCACGCTGGCCATCACCACCGAAGCGACCGTCAAGCTGGTTCCGCTTCCCGGAGCGGTCGCCGCCTTGGCCGGCCATTTCGAGAGCGTGGCCGCGGCGCTCGGCGCCGTCAACGAAGCACTCGACGCCGGCGCCGCTGCCATAGAAATGGTCGACCGCACGATCCTCAACCTGGCTCGCATCTCGCCCGACCACAGTCACCTCGTCTCGGTGCTGAGCGGCGACCCCGGCGCGCTGCTCTGGGTGGAGTTCCATGGAGACAGCGAGGCCGAAGCGGCGGCCGCCGCGCTCGCACTCGAGGAACGCTGGCGCCGCGGTAGCCATGGTTATGCCATCGCGCGCGCCACGAGTGCCGCCGAACTCAAACGATTCCGAGAGGTCCGCAAGGCGGGACTGGGCCTGCTCAGCGCAGCCGGTCAGGGGAACGAGCGATCGATCGCGTTCGTGGAAGACACCGCCGTCGATCCGCGGAAGCTGGTCGCCTACACCGAGCGTTTCGCGCGCATCCTGGATAAGTACGGCCTCCGCGCCGGCTTCTATGGACATGCGTCGGCTGGATGCCTTCACATCCGCCCGTTCATGGACCTCGGGCAGCCGGGAGAAGTGGCAAAGATGCGAGCGGTGGCGCAGGAAGTTGCGCTACTCACAAAGGAATTCGGCGGGATGAACAGCAGCGAACATGGCGACGGCCTCGTGAGGGCCGAGTTCAGCCGCCGGCTGTTTGGTGATGAGTTGTACGAGGCCATGCGCGAGCTCAAGCGCGCGTTCGATCCAGATAACCGGCTCAATCCGGGGAAGAAGGTCGATTCGCCGGCGATGACGGAGTCGCTGCGCGAGCCGAATCTCCCGCGCGCCCTTCCCGTTGCGTCACTGTTCCCTTTCCCCTTCGAGGACGGCATGCGCGGCGCCGCCAATCGTTGCGTGCGCGTGGGCGCCTGCCGGAAATCAGCGGCGTCGGGAGGCACCATGTGCCCGTCCTTCATGGCGACCCGCGACGAACGGCACTCCACGCGGGGTCGGGCCAATGCGCTCGTGGACGCGCTTTCATCGCCAGATCCGCGCGCGGCACTTGGCGACGACGCTCTGATGGAGGTGCTCGACCTCTGCCTCGAATGCAAGGCCTGCAAGTCGGAGTGCCCCATGTCGGTCGACATGGCCACGCTGAAGGCGGAAATGCTCTACCATCGTTATGCGCAGAAGGGAACGCCCCTGTCGGCGCGGGTGTTCGGGCACGCGCGCCGGTTCAACCGGCTCGGGTCCATGTTCGCGGCGACCGCCAACGCCGGCGGCCGGTCGACGGGACTGCGCCGTCTCACCGAGCGCATGACGGGCATCGATCGGCGTCGGCCGCTGCCGGCGTTCGCGCGCCAGTCGCTCGGCGCCTGGTATCGCCGTCGCGCGCCTCAGGGGACCGGATCGCGCGGAGAGGTCGTCTTCTTCGGCGACTCCTTCAGCAGCTTTACCGAGCCGGAGATCGGAATCGCGTCTATCGAACTGCTCGAACGCGCGGGCTGGCGCGTGCGGCTGGTGGACGACGTCTGTTGCGGACGGTCGCTCATTTCAAAGGGCCTGCTCGACGAGGCACAACGGCGACATTCGGCGCTCCTTGCCCGACTTGCTCCAGCCGCCCAAGCCGGCGTGCCGATCGTGGGATGCGAGCCGTCATGCGTGTTCACGCTCAAGGACGAACTCGTGTCCCTTTCCCGTGGCGACCAGCGGGCGATTGCCGTCGCTCGTCAGGCGCGCCTCGTTGAGGAACTGCTTGCCGATGCCATGGACGACGGGTCGTTCGCTGTGCCGGTGGCGCGTGAAGCGACGCCGATTCTCTTTCACGGTCACTGTCACCAGAAGGCGGCGAGCGCATTGTCATCAACGGTTCGGCTGCTGGAAGGGATTCCGGGCGCGAAGGTCTCGGTGCTGGACGCCGGATGCTGTGGGATGGCCGGCTCATTCGGCTTCGAGCGGGAGCACTACGACCTCTCGTTGCAGATCGGAGAGATGCGCTTGTTCCCCGCCGTTCGCTCCGCGCCTTACGCACTGATCGCGGCGACCGGCGTCTCCTGTCGTCAGCAGATCGCCCATGGCACCGGGAGAAGGGCCGAGCATCCGGTGACACTCCTTCATCGTGTCGTCATGAGCAGTTCCACTCTGACCTCTGAGCCCTGAGCTCCGGACTCGCATGATTACGGAAAGCGCTCTCATCGCCCTTGCCGGCTTGATCGGCGTCGTCGCGCTGCTTTTCCTCACCATAACGCGCTTCAAGTGGCACGTCTTCCTGGCCGTGTTGGTGCCGATCCTGCTGTTCGCGCTCGTCCCCGGAATCGATCGCAAGGCTTTCATCGC
>DATCIJ010000141.1:0-5106 GCA_036507855.1 Gemmatimonadaceae bacterium
GGCATCATCGAGAAGACGGTGCGGAAGGGCGTGGAGCCCAAGGCACAGACGGTCGTGTTCTTCTCCGGCGAGACAACCTTCGATCCCGCTTCGCGTTATGCAATGCGGTCGCTGGGCGAGTTGCTGGAAATGAAGCTGCTCGACAACCTGCGTGAAGCGCTGGGCGGCACGTACTCCGTGCAGGCCGGCGGACAGCTCTCGAAGTATCCCAGGCCGGAGTATCAGTTCACCGTGAGTTTCGGCTCGTCGCCCGACAAGGCCGACCTGCTCTGGCAAACCGTCCAGGCGGTCATCGACACGGTCAAACGCGACGGCGCCAGCGCGGCGGAGCTGCAGAAGGTGCGCGAGCAGCAGCTTCGCACCCAGGAGGTCTCACTCAAGGAGAACTCCTACTGGGTCGGCAACATCGCCGCGCGTCTCGAGAACGGCGAGGATCCAAAAGGCCTGGCGACGTACACCCGGGACTACATCGAGAAGCTGACCAGCGAACAGATCCGCGATGCAGCGAGGCGGTATCTGGATCTGTCACGTTATGCGAGGTTTGTCCTGCTGCCGGAGCGAGCCGTACCGTAGCACTGAACGGGGAGGGGGCGCAGAAGCGACAGATCGCCCCTTCCACCCGATGACCGTGGCCAGTGCGCCGTTGCACGTGGCGACCTGCTGCTCCTAGCTTCTCACGGGGCCTCAAGGACTCTCCGTGACCGTTGTCGGCCGCACCGGTGTCGCTCTCAGCCTCGCGCTCGTGGCGTCCGTCGCGCGGGCGCAGGTGGTGTCGGGCACTGTTCGCAATGCAGCGGGAGGCGCTCCGCTTCCGGGAGCCATCGTCATCCTTGCGTCGACGAACGGGGCGAGGATCACCGGAACCCTCACCGATGATGCCGGCCGATTCCGGCTTCGCGCCCCGTCTGCGGGAATCTTCACGCTTCGCGTCGACGTCGTTGGATACCGCAGCCTGATCGTTTCGTCATTCGCGGTCGACTCGGCGACCACGGTCACTCGCGACGTCGTGTTCCAATTCGAGCGCACGGCCTTGCCGACGATTGCGGTGACGGCAGCATCGCGATGCTCTCAACTCACCGGCGATGCCGGCGACGCGCCGCGGCTCTGGGCGGAGGCGCGCAAGACCCTCGATGCGACCCGGCTGGCCGTGCAGGAACTGCGGTTCAGTGTCGCACTACGGCGGTACGAGCGAACCATCTCGCTGCCCGACTCGATACTCCGCGCATCGCGTACGTGGACGCAACGCGCGGTGAGCCAGAATCCCTTCGAGAGCCTCTCACCCGAAACCGTCAGCCGCGATGGATTCAGCGTTCGGCGTGACACGGTTCTCTACTACTACGCGCCCGACGCCACGGTCCTGCTCTCCGACGCGTTCGTCGCCGGACATTGCTTCGGCACCCGACGCGGTGGTCCCGCGGGCACCGTGGGGCTGTCCTTCCGTCCGCTCCAGACGAACCGTCGGATCGACATTGACGGCGTGCTGTGGCTCGACTCGGCGACCGCGGAGCTGCGCTCGATGGAATACCGGTACGTGCCCGCCGTGGGACGCCCGGCAGTGGGTGGCGGGTTCGTCGCCTTCGGTCGATATCCGTCTGGCCTGTGGGGAGTGCACCGCTGGGCAATCCGCCTCCCCGTGTTGCAGGTCTTCGAATACCGGCGCCGCCCCGATGGGGCACTTGGCGCCTTCGTCGACACGGTCGTGACCGCGCTCAGAGAAGAAGGCGGCGAGGTTCTCACCTCCGCTACCGCGGGCTCATCGTCAGGCACACGCCTCAGCGGTTTCGTCTTCGATTCCACGCTTGGCACCCCATTGCCCGGGGCGACGGTTACCGTCGAGGGTCTTGGCCGCACCGCGAGCACCGACAGCGCGGGCCGGTTCTCATTCGACTCGCTCGCCGATGATGGTGAGGTTCGCGTCCGCGTGTGGCACGCGCGACTCGACTCCCTCGAGATCGGCATCCCGACGACTACCGTGCGCCTCCGCCGTGGTGCTGAGAGTGCGGCACAATTCTCCCTGCCCGGTGTGGCGGCAGTGGCGCGGATGCGGTGTGCCCGCCTCGTTCCACGCGTCATCACCGGTTTCGTGCGCTCATTCGATGACTCGGCGCGGGTGTCCGCTACTGAAGTGGTGTTGCTGGAGCGTCGCACTGGAAGCGACAACTCCCTGACGCTCGTGCGGCATGTCGATACGAGCAACGACGCGGCGCGTTATGCATTCTGTGGCGTGGCGCCGGCGTCGCAGGCCTGGTTGGTCGTGCGCTCCGGCAGTGAGTGGAGCGCCCCGCGGTACGTTGCCGGTGACACGGCCGCAGCAGTCGCGATCGTCCCGCTGCGGCTGCCCGCCGGAGCGAACAGTGCCATCCGCGATTCCACACCGATTCCCGCGGCCGCGGCCACGATTCTCGGACGCACGTTGGCGGCAGGCCAGGTGCCCCGAATCGACGGGTGGGTGCTTCTTTCGGACGAAGCGCCGACTGCGTCGCAAGTGCTGGTCGACGACGTGGTTCGTGACACCACGGCGGCAGATGGTTCGTTTCACGTGATGGGAGTCGCCGAAGGCACTAGAAGGGTCACGCTTCGAGCAACGGGTCACATATCCGCGCAGCTCACCATCCGCGTGCTGGCCGGCGAATCACAATTGCTTCTGGCCACGCTCCAGCCGGCGCCGCTCGTCGTGGTGCAACGGCGGCCGGCGATGTCGGACACGCGGCTGGCCGAGTTCAATCAGCGCCGGCGGACAGGCGGCGGCTTCTACCTCGACCGCGCGGAGATCACGCGACGAAACCCGCGCACACTCACCGACCTTCTGCGCGGTGTCCCCGGTTTGCGAGTGATCGCCCGATCAGGCGGATACACATACACGAGCACGCACTTCCGGAGATTCCCGTCACGTGGTGGTGACGTCGGCAACGCATGCGACATGATGCTGTACGTGGACGGTCAGCCTTTCCCGGTGGAGACCGGCGACACAGACTCACGCGTGTCCATCGGCGACATCGGAGCGATTGAAGTCTACGTGACTGCTGGTTCAGTCCCGCGGCGGTATGCGGGCCCGACATCGGCCTGCGGAGTAATCCTGCTCTGGCGAGGCTGACAAAACCCGGGGCATCAGTCAACAGGCCGCCAGACTTCAAGCTCGAGGCCCCGGCGTAAGGGTTTCCCCTTCACCGAATCGTCGCCTCCCCGACGCAGGTAATCGCCTGTCGGGCCGAGTGTTCCCCACGCTCCGGCGCAGTGATTCGGGACTGACTCACGTCGCCGGTGTTGTAAAGCGTGCCTCGAACCGGCGCACTGGCTCGGAACTGCCACCAGGGGAGATCAATGTCCGATTACGGGAGTCCCGGCGCCGCCGCCTCCGGCGTACGACTCGATTCGTTCAGTTACGACGATGCCATTGTACGGAAATTCCTCTGGGCCACCGTCATCTGGGGAATCGTCGGATTCCTGATGGGCCTGATCGTCGCCATCCAGATGGCGGCGCCCTCGTTCAATCTCGCGCCCTGGTTCGCGTTCGGCCGGCTGCGCCCGCTCCACACGAACGCCGTGATCTTCGCGTTCGCCGGCAACGCCATCTTCACGGGCGTTTACTACTCCACGCAGCGGCTGCTGAAGGCGCGGATGTTCTCCGACACGCTGAGCACGCTGCATTTCTGGGGATGGCAGTTGATTATCGTCGCGGCGGCACTGACCCTGCCGTTCGGTTTCACGCAGGCCAAGGAGTACGCCGAACTCGAGTGGCCGATCGACATCGCCATCGCCGTCGTGTGGGTGATCTTCGCGGTGAACGTGATCGGCACGCTGGTCAGGCGCCGTGAGCGCCACATCTACGTCGCCATCTGGTTCTTCCTCGCCAGCATCGTCACGGTCGCGATCCTCCACATCTTCAACAACCTTTCCATCCCCGCCGGGCCGCTGAAGAGCTATTCGATCTACGCCGGCGTGCAGGACGCGTTCATGCAGTGGTGGTACGGCCATAACGCGGTGGCCTTCTTCCTCACCACGCCGTTCCTGGGTCTGATGTACTACTTCATGCCCAAGGCCGCCGAAGGGCCGGTGTTCAGCTACCGCCTCTCGATCGTGCACTTCTGGACCCTGGTGTTCATGTACATCTGGGCCGGCCCGCACCACCTGCACTACACGGCCCTGCCCGAGTGGGCATCGACGTTAGGCATGCTCTTCTCGGTCATGCTGTGGGCCCCGTCGTGGGGCGGCATGATCAACGGTCTGCTCACGTTGCGTGGCGCCTGGCACAAGGTGGTCGACGACCCGGTGCTGAAGTTCATGGTCGTCGCCATCACCGGCTACGGCATGGCCACGTTCGAAGGGCCAATGCTGTCGGTGAAGAGCGTGAACGCGCTGGCGCACTACACCGACTGGATCGTCGCCCACGTCCACACCGGGGCGCTGAGCTGGAACGGCTTCCTCACGTTCGGCATGATCTACTGGTTGGCGCCGCGCCTCTTCCAGACGCCGCTCTTCTCGAAGAAGCTCGCCGAGGCGCATTTCTGGGTCGCGTCCTTCGGCATCATCCTGTACGTGGTGGCGATCTACAGCGCGGGCGTCACGCAGGGCCTGATGTGGCGCGCGTTCGACGAAACCGGCAGGCTCGCGTATCCCGACTTCGTCGAAACGGTCGCGCGGCTGGTTCCGATGTACTGGGTGCGCGTGGCTGGCGGATCGCTCTACATCACCGGGGCGATTCTCTTCGCGTACAACATCTTCCGCACGTGGCGGGCGCGGCCCGCGGCGTACGCGGTGCCGGTCATCCAGGCAGCGCCTCTCCCGAAGAAGGTCGTTGTGGCTCCAGCGCGGGCTCCGGTACCGGCGGGTGCATGGGCGCGATTCACCTCCCTCGGCTGGCATCGCAGGTGGGAGGGGCTGCCGATCACGTTCACGGTCCTGACGACCGTGGCCGTCATCGTCGCGTCACTGTTCGAGATCATCCCCACGTTCCTCATCAAGTCCAACGTTCCGACGATCGCCGCGGTGAAGCCGTATACGCCGCTCGAACTCGCCGGTCGCGACCTCTACATCCGCGAGGGCTGCTTCAATTGCCATTCGCAGATGATTCGTCCATTCCGCTACGAGACGGAGCGCTACGGCGAC
>DATCIJ010000142.1:0-13207 GCA_036507855.1 Gemmatimonadaceae bacterium
GAACCCGCGTCCCCGTCCTCCGTTGTTGCACCAGTCGTAGCCACCGCGGCCCGCGCCCGAGATGACCGCCGACGAGTCGCCGCCATCAGTCTCGATCTGCGCGTAGACGACGTTCGGATTCGATCGCGCGACATCGACCGCGATGCGACCGTACGTGCCAGGGGGAAGCCCGCTGGTCAGCTTCGTCCATGTCCGCCCGGCATCCTCGGTCTTCCACAGCGCGGTGCCCGGGCCGCCGCCGTTGAAGCAGCATCCCGTCCGGCGCCTCTGGTAGCTGGCTGCGTAGAGCACGTTAGGGTTGGACGGGTCCATCGCGAGATCGGTGAACCCGGTGTTCTCATCCACGTACTTGATTTTTGTCCAGGCCCGGCCGCCATCGGTCGTCTTGTAGATGCCGCGATCGGGATTCGGACCGAAGAGATGCCCGGGCGACGCGACGTACACGATGTTCGAGTTGCGCGGATCGAGCACGACGCGCGCGATGGTCTGCGTCTCGCGTAGACCGATGTGCGTAAAGGTCTTGCCGCCGTCGGTGGTCTTGTAGATCCCGTCGCCGAACGACGACGTCTGCCTGTTGTTAGGCTCGCCGGTTCCGACGTATGCGATGTCGGGGTTGTTCTGGTCGAGGGCGATGTCCCCGATCGAAGCCGAGCCGTACTGCTCGAACACCGGCTGGAACGTGGTCCCGCCGTTGGCCGACTTGAAGACGCCGCCGACGGCGTACCCGATCCAGATGATGCGTGGGTCCTTCTCGTAGACCGCGATGTCATCGATGCGCCCGCCCATGCTGGCCGGTCCGATGGAGCGGAAGCGGAAGTTGGCAAGCAGGGGATTCGCCGAGCGATTGACCATCGTCGTATCGCGCCGGGTGACATTCCCCTGCGCAGTAAGGACCGAAGGAAGCAACGCGGCGAACACGGCAGCGGTGAGAAAGTCGCTCTTGCGGATCGTGACCAACACGGCGTATCGCTCCTCGAGGAGGTGTCGTTGACGGACGAATGTGGCTGGCGGCACCTGACACGACTAGTGCCGCTCCAACTTGATGCCCCGAATTGATCAGAGGCACCGCACGTCCTGCGCCGACTGCATCTCGTCGAGCGTCTCCAGGCAGGACAAGTTGGAACGATATCTTGAGGCAGGCTTTGGACGGGGGCCCGAGAGCCTTGGCTCGGGTAGCTGTAACAACCACGTTCCTGTAACGTTCGTGGCAATGGCGGGCGCGGTGACCATCGCACGCGCGGGCGCCGGCTCTCGTTATCGGCAGGGAGGTTGATTCATGAAACGACGCACGTTCATCGGCACGGTCGCTGCCTCCTCCACCGCCGCCGCGCTCAGCGAGGGTCCGCTGCTTGCGACGCAGGTGCCGACGCCGAAGCCGACCCGGGTCACGCTGCTCGGAACAGGCACGCCTGCGCCGTCACTCCGGCGCGCCGGGTCGGGCTACGTCATTGAGGTCGGCACCGACCGCATCGTCATGGACCACGGCCCCGATGCGCATCACCGCCTCCTCGAAAGCGGGCGTCGCGCCGTCGACGTGACGCACGCGTTCTTCACCCACCTCCATTACGACCACTGCATGGACTACGGGCGGCTCGTGCTGCAACGGTGGGATCAGGGCGCGGACCGGATTCCCGACCTGCAGGTATACGGCCCGCCGCCGATCGCGCGAATGACCGAACAGTTATTTGGTCCTGAGGGCGTGTACGGTCCAGACATCCGTGCCCGTATTGAGCATCAGAGCAGCATCGACGTCTTCCGCGCGCGCGGAGGCACCGTTCCCCGCAAGCGTCCCGCACCGCGCGTCCGCGAAATCAAGCCGGGCGATGTCATCGAGGGGACCGGCTGGAAGCTCAGAGTGGGGCGTGCCATCCATGTCCAACCGTTTCTCGACTGCCTGGCCTTCCGGCTCGACGCCGTCGACGGCTCGGTGTGCTACACCGGCGACAGCGGAATGAGCGACGAGATCGTCGAGCTGGCCCGCGGTTGCGACATGCTGATTCACATGAACCACTACTTCAGCGGCACCGCGCCGTCGCAAGCGTACCGCGCGGCGTGTGGCAACCACAAGGACAACGCGCTCGTGGCCCAACGAGCCGGCGTGAAGACGCTGGTGCTGACGCATCTGCTGGCGCAGATCGACCACCCTCGCATCCGCGAGCAGATCGTGCACGAAATTCAGCAGGTGTTCCAGGGCAAGGTGGTCTGGGGCGAGGACCTGATGGAACTCACGTTTGCCGGGCCGACGGTTGCGAACATCGAAGGCTATTGAATCGTGAGACGGCGCATTCAGACGAGCACACTCGTCATGCTTTCCCTCCTGGTGGCGGCAGCGCCGGGCGGCACTCTCACCGCCCAGCAGCGCCCCAACATCGTCCTGATGTTTCCGGACAACCTCGGCTGGGGCGAAGTCGGCGCGTACGGCGCCGTGCGTGGCGTCCCGACGCCTAACATCGACAGCATCGCCGCCCAGGGCATCCGGCTCGACAACTTCAACGTCGAGTTCTCGTGCACCGTCTCGCGGGCAGCGCTCCTCACGAGCCGCTACGCGATCCGCTCCGCCGCCACGCAGCCAGCCGGCATCACGCAATGGGAGATCACCATCGCCGAGGCACTCAAGCCGTTCGGCTACGCGACGGCGCTGTTTGGCAAGTGGCACCTCGGCGGCGCGAACTGGATCAACGGTCGCACGCCAATCAACCAGGGGTTCGACGAGTGGTACGGGATTCCCAACACGAGCAATGAAGCGCAGTGGACCACGACGCCGAGCTTGAGCCCGAATCCCGCCGACACATCGTACATCTGGGAGCAGAGGACGGGCGAAGCGCCGCGGAAGGTGAAGGTCTTCAACCTCGATTCACGGCGCACGCTGGACCGCGAGGCAGCGATCAGGGGCGTCGACTTCATGGAGCGTAGCGTCCGCGCGCGGAGGCCGTTCTTTCTCTTCTACCCAATCACGCAAGTCCACTTCCCCACCCTGGCGCATCCCGACTTCGCTGGAAGAACCGGCGCCGGCGATATCGGCGACGCGATGGCCGACGTCGACTACAACGTCGGCATCATCCTGCAGGCGTTGAATCGGCTGAACCTCGACCGCAACACGTTCGTGCTCTGGTGCACCGACAACGGCGCCGAGGGACGGCGTCCGTGGCGCGGCAGCTCGGGCCCATGGCGCGGGTTCTACAACACCGTCATGGAAGGCGGAATCCGTACGCCGTGCGTCATGCGGTGGGTCGGGCGCATTCCGCGCGGCCGGAAATCCAGCGAGGTCGTGCATGAGCTGGACATCTTCCCCACCATCGCGGCAGCGGTCGGGGTCGAGATGCCGAAGGACCGCGCCATCGACGGCATCAACATCCTGCCGTTCCTTGAAGGCAGTCGCTCGAGCTCGGGCCGCGAGAGCGCGCTCTACTTCACCGGCTCACAGGTGCGCGCCGTGAAATGGAAGGACTGGAAGTTCCACTACGCGTTCATGCCCGAGCCGCGCGTGACTGAGCCGCCGCTGATGCGGCTGTTCAACCTGCGATCCGATCCGCGTGAGGAAAGCGACATCAAGGACGCCAACCCGTGGGCGATCAGCCTGTTCGACATGCTCGTCGCCGAGTACCGGAACAGCACCGAGACGTTTCCCAACGTCCCCGCGAACGCCAGGGACCCGTACACGCCGCCGCCGCGCCGTTAGGCGGTCGTCAGCGCTTCGTGTAGGCGGTACGGGTGACCGTGGGGTTCGTGCCGGGGACGCCGGTGCGGGTCGTCTGCACGACGAGGGATGACGGCGACTCCAGCGTCAGCGCCTGCCGGACTTCGGTCACCTCTCCAGCGCCGCTGGGAACTCGCCAGGTCGTCGTTATGACGAGAGTCGTGTCGCGCCACGCGACATGTGAGCGCAGGATCGTTTCCGTGTGGCCGATATTGAGCGCGTTTCGCGATTCCGAGCCGTCCAGGTCGAAGACGAGCCGGATCGGCGCCTGCAGGTCGTAAGTCGAGAAGAACACGTATTCGACGACCAGGCGCCCCGCTTGCTGGCGCAGGATGAGCGGGGAGCCCCATCCGCTGCCCATGCTCCCCATGCGGAACGCCGCATCACCGACGGCGGCCACCGAGCCACGCTCGGCTGTTGAGTCGACACGCGTCCACTCACCGGAGAAGTCGGGAACGGACTGGGCGCGTGCGAGCGGTGCCGCGCTCAGCAACCAGGCGACGACAATGGAAGCACGGCACTTCATCGCACGACTCATGGAGCAAAGGTGTCACCCAGCCGGGCCGGCGGCCAGTCCGTCCCCGTGACGCCGGGGTGACACGCCCGCCCGAATAATGCTCGGCATGAAGACGACGAAGCGTTATACTCGGCCCATGGCGTCTCCCGCACTTCTGACCGCAGATGAGCTGATGCGGCTCCAGCCGCCCGACAAGCGGACGGAACTCGTTCGCGGCCGGATGATCGTGCGCGAGCCGGCCGGGTTCCGCCACGGCGATGTCACGATGAGCATAGCGCTCGTCATCGGTCAGTTCCTTCGCGCCAAACCCATCGGTCGACTCCTCGCGGCTGAGACGGGGTTCGTACTCTTCACGAATCCTGACACCGTCCGCGCAACGGATGTCGCGTTCGTTCGCCATGAGCGGATCCCTGATCCGATGCCACGAGGCTACGCCCCGTTCGCTCCCGACCTCGCCGTCGAAGTCCTTTCGCCTGACGATCGGCCCGGCGAGGTACTGGCCAAGGTTGCCGACTGGCTGAAAGCGGGCACCCGACTCGTCTGGGTTGTGGACCCCGACCGACGAATTGCTCGCGTCTATCGCGCGGATGGAACGATGGCGGAGATCGGCGAGACCGGTGCGCTGGCAGGGGAAGACGTCTTGCCGGGCTTTGAGAGTGAGCTCGTGGACGTGTTCAGCTAATCGGGATGGCGCTCCGGTCTCTCTAAGGTTGCATGACTTTCTTGACCTGGTCTTTCCCCTTGTCCTTCGCCGGAATCCCCTTGACCATCCACTCCGGCGCCGGCGCGCCTTTCAACTTGTTGTCGAAGAACTGCTGCATCCGCATCGCGATGTCTTTCTGGTTCGCGCGTCCCTGCGGGTTGTGGACGTCGTGGTTGTAGTTGATGAGGTATGCTTCCTTCCCCAGCCGGCGCATCCCGACGAACAACTCGATCCCCTGCCACCACGGCACCGCGTCGTCCATGTCGTTTGACATGATGAACAGCGGCGTCGTGACGCGTGGCAGCGAGAACAGCGGCGAGTTCTGGATATAGAGGTCTGGCGCTTCGAACAACGACTTCCCGATCCGGCTCTGTCCCGCCTCGTATTGCCCCGAGCGGTTGATGCCGGTACCCCATCGAATGCCGCCGTACGCGCTGGTCATGTTCGCCACCGGCGCACCCGTCATTGCCGCGCTGAACATCTGTGTCTGGGTGATGATGTACAACGCCTGGTAACCGCCCCACGACTGGCCCTGCAGGCCGAGCTTCTTCGGGTCGATGTATCCGCGCTCGAGCAGTTTCTGCACGCCCGGCACCACCGATTTTACCGCGCTCGGACCGGGATACCCCATCTCGTAATGGATGTCGGGCTCGAACACGAAGTACCCGTTCGAGACGTAATGCGTGGGGTTGACAACGTTCCGCCCGTTAGGCGGGATGTAGCCGTGCAGTCCATCGGACAGGTCCTCATAGAAGTACGAGATCATGGGATACTTCTTCGACGGGTCGAAGTTCTCGGGCTTGTACAGGATCCCCTGCCGCGGCACGCCGTCCATGCTGGTCCAGGTGACGAGCTCCGCCGTTCCCCAGTTGTAGTCCTTCTGCCACGGGTTCGCATCCGACACCTGCGTGAGCGTGGTGAGATTCGGTCCGACCCACAGGTTGGGGAAGTCGATGAACGTGCTCTTCGTGACGAGGTACGTTTCCGCGTTCCGCGCCTTTGACGGAGCCCCGTACCGCAGGTCGCCCATCACAACTTTCTCCGGCGCGTGCCGCGCGTCGAGCCGTGTGCGATAGAACCCGTTGGCCTTGGTATCCTCGTCGAACGCGCTGAGCCACGACGGTTGCGAGGTGTCCACAAAGCGGTCATCCTCGTCCCGGCCCAGGCTGAGCAGGCGCAACGTCATGCTCTCCCGCCGGCCTAACGAATCCGTCAGCACCACCGGCGCCTTCATGCCGGTCGGGTCCAGTTCCCAGATGTCGAAGCGGTCGTCGATGAGCACCGAGCGATCGTCCTTCGTCCACCCGGCGATTCCCCATGGCGCCGGATCGGCCGGCGTGCTCCACGTTTCCTGATCGAAGTTCACGCCCGCGGCCGGCCCGGTGATGTTGGTGACTTTCCCCGTCGCCACGTTGTACGTGTGCCAGTGTTCCTGGTCGAAGTATGCGATGAACTTGCCGCCCGGAGAGAGCTGCGCGTTCCCGGTGATCTTCTTCGCGATGAGCTTCCGTGTGCCGGTCGCGGGATCGAGATGATAGACGTCATTCCCGCCGTCGCCCCACATCCGTTCGATGTCATAGGGAACGCCGGTCGACTGCATGCCGACCTTCGCATCGTCGGAGAGCTGCACGGACGGGAAGGAGTCCGTCGTCAACTGAAGCAGTTTCTTCGTCGACAGGTGGTAGACAGCGGTGTAGGTGCGGTTGCGCGCCTGATTCACCTGGAGCAGTTGCGTCGGTTGCAGCACGGGATCCTTCCAGTGCCACAGGTCGAAGCGCGCCTTGCCGACCAGGGAGTCGGCGGGGATCGTGTCCTCGGGCGGCGGTGCGATACCGAACTGCAGCGCGGTTCCGGCGCGCGAGAACGAAACGGTGACGTTGTCGGGGAACCGCATGCCCTCGGGCAGCATGTCCGGGCGGATCACGGGTTGTGCGGTGCCGCCCTTCACCCTGCCGAGGTAGACGACCGGGCGCGCGTCAGGCCTGCCGAATTCATCGCGATCGGAGGAGAAGACGAACTGCTGCTGCGCGCGGTCGAATGAAAGACTGCGATAGTTCCCCGGTCCCGTCAGCACTCCCTGCGTTGCGCCGGTGGCCAAATTGCGGATGTACACGCCGTCCTTCGTGCTGTCGGCGCGCGACGCCACCGCGTAGGCGAGTACCGTCGCGCTGTCGTCGAACTGATACGCCACGACATCGGCGATTACCTCATCCGAACCGCTGTCGAGGTTGCGAAGGGTGATGGGATTGCCATAAGTCCGACGCGCTGCGGGTGTTCCACCCGCTCCCCCGCGCCCACCGCGCCCCGTTCCGGCGCCGGCTGCTTGCGAGGAGTCGGACGTCGCCGAGTCAGGCGCCGCCGTGTAGACCATCCATTTGCCGCTTGCTGTCGGAAGACGGTATGCACGCATGTTCGGGAAGGGCGTGATCTTCCCATCGGCCAGGCTGACCATCACGATGCTGTTCTGATTCGCGGCGGCGCCGCCACTTGCACCGGCGCCTCGTCCGCCACGACCTCCGCGACCGGCAGCGGCGCGTTCCTGGCGTTCGATTTCTTCCTTCGGGGGCTGAACGCTCACGAATGCGTAGCGACTGTCAGCAGTGAACGGGCCGTTGGTTGCGCCGCCGGCACCACCGCGACCTCCGCCACGACCGCCAGCCCCACCGCCGCGAGCACGCTCACCCCCTGGGGTGTTGTTGGGCCTGCCGATGTAACCAACCGGCACCCGGTACTCCGTGGTGCCCGTAGTCGAGCGCACCACGAACTCGCCGTCGCCCACCTGAGGCGCCAGAGTGTAGGCGACCCATTTCCCGTCATTAGAGAGGGTCCCACCCTGGATCGAACGCCAGCGATCCCAATCGGCCTGGGTCAGCGCCTTCTTCTGGGCGAGCGCCGGGGTGGCAAGGCTTAGCGCGACGAGTAGACACGCGCTGAAGGTCCTGATAGATCGCATGGTCGTTTTCCTGGTCGTCGAGGTCCGCGCGAACGCCTTGAGTCTACGGACGACGCCCGAAAGACGTTAGTCTGCAGCGAAACGACTCACACCGCTGGCCATGATCACACTGCAACCGGTTGAACTCGAAGGGCACGGAGTCCGCCTTGAATCGCTTGTTCCTGGGCATGAGGACGCGTTGCGAAACGCCGCGTCGGATGGGCAGTTGTGGGAACTCTGGTTCACCTCGGTCCCTCAGCCCGACAAGGTGAGCGCGTACATCACCGCTGCACTCGAGGGACAGAAGGCGGGCCACATGCTGCCATGGGTCGTGCGCGACCGGGCGAGCGGGAAGATCATCGGGACTACGCGCTACCACGATATCGTGGCGTCAATAGACCGCGTCGAGATCGGCTGGACGTGGTACGCCAGGTCATGGCAGCGGACGCATGTGAACACCGCCTGCAAGCTCCTGCTGTTTCAGCACGCGTTTGAGCAAATAGGATGTGCGGTGGTGGGTCTCAGGACCGACAACTTCAACTTTGCGTCACAGCGAGCCATCGAACGCCTCGGGGCGAAGAAGGACGGTGTGATACGCCACCACCAGGCGCGGAGCGATGGCACGGTGCGGGATTCGGTGATGTACAGCGTGCTCGCGACGGAGTGGCGTGACGTGAAGCGGCATCTTCTCCTTCGCTTGGCTCGGAATGCTGAGACGTGAGATGGGAGATCTGAGATCACCTGCAGGGGGATGACGCGGAGTCGGGTGGCACAGATTGCCGTGCGATCCGAGTTGGCAGTCTATCTCAAGTCTCCCATCTCCCATCTCCCATCTCGTCAGTTTCGTCGGTATGTCAGGATCCTTATTCCCCCCGTGTCGCGCTCAGCCAGACGCGTGGCTCCGGATGCCTCGAGCCATGACGGCAAGGGAGTACGCAGGTCGGGATTGCCGATCACCACCCAGAGTTCGGTGGCCGGCTGCTCCAGAACTCGACGGCCCTCGCGCTCGAGCCATTCCGGCCGGATGGTCTTTGCGGCGTCGGTGGCGGTGCCGGGGACGAGGCCAACAAACCACGGCCACTGGCCAATCACGGTGCGGGTGCCGCGAAATGAACAGTCCCTCGAGGATGGATCTCCACTCAGCGCGGAGCGATCAGGATGCCACGCGAGGTAGTAGATACAGGTAGCCTCCATATCGGCCGAGACGTAGACCGTGGCGTCCGGACCCACTCGAGTGCCGACCTCCCGCAGTGCGGCGGGGACTACGATGAATCGGCGATCGACCCGCGACTCGCGCGTAAGACCCATGCCCGCCATCGCGATGACCGCGACGGCGAGAATAGCCTTCAGTGAAGTCCGGAACTTTCGCGGAGCCACGCGCGACACGGTGGCAATTCCGGCCGACAGCGTGATGAGAACGGCGGGCACGGCGAAGAGAAGCAACCGTGGCGTGAGCGGCCACCACTTACCGAAAGAGGCGACACCGGCGAGGACAGCCGGCGCGAGGAGCAGTACGGCCGTTGGCAATGAGCGACGGATCATCGCGATCGCGCCGACCGCGGAGCCGGCCATAACGATGGTCATGGTCTTGCGAGGGAGCACTGACGCCGCGTCGCCGAAGAGTGTGGTGCTCCACAACTCGCGTGCGATGTTGGCCGCATGTATCAACACGGAAGGCAGCCGCGGTTCAAGGAACGATTCCGCCCAGTACACCTGCATGAACGACGTCACCGAAGAGGAGCGATAGGCCGTGAGCAGGTGTAGTCCGAATATGAGAGCCGCGGGCGTCCCGGCCGCGACCAGACGGAGCAGTTCGCGCGGACTGCGGCGAACGTGTGGCACGGCCAACAACGCGAGCGCGCAGCCGCCGATGAAGAATGGAGTCGCGGTGGACACCAGCGCGCTGAACGCCGCCGCCAGGCCCCAGCGCATCCACGCGCGGCTTGTCGCGTCATCGATCACGGTCAGCGTGGCATGCATGAGCAGGATCGCGCAGAGCCAATCGAGCCCATACGATTTCACCTCGGCCGAGTAGTAGATCAGGAGTGGGGACAGCGCCGCGAGACTCGTCGCGAAGAGCGCCATTCCGGGTTCGAGCGTGCGCCGAGCCAGGCGGGCGAACGCGACCAGCGCTGCTATCGCTGCAATCAACGGGAGGAAACGCAGCGCCCGCTCACTGGCCCCTCCAAGCTGGATCACCACCCACTCTCCCCAGAGGAACCCCAGCGGAGCAACCTGGTTACCGTCGAGCGGGCGCAGAAGGCCGAGTGGGGTTCTCGTCAGGATGTTCAGCGCGAGCAGCGCCTCGTCGAGCCAGAGCGGTCGCCGATCGAGGAAGCGCGCGAGCCGGAGTCCAATCCCGACGGCCAGGATCAGAAGCCCGATGCGGTTGATCCAGCGAGCCTGCGGGGATCGGTCCATTGGTGACGGAAAAGGCGTAGCCCGCTTGTCGCGTCACGAGAAGCCGTAATGTGGACTGTGGAGATGGGAGATGGGAGATGGGGAGATCACCTGCAAAGCCGGCTTGCCACGGACTCCGTGGTAATCGATGCGCAGTTTATCTCAGATCTCCCATCTCCCATCTCCCATCTCCCGTCTCATATCCGTTTTGTCTTCCAGTGTCCTCGCCGAAAGATCGCCGCACTCCCCAGCGCGAGTGCAGTGTACGCGATCAGGACGGCGACGAACCCGCCGCGATATCCCAGCGTGGTGTGCTTCGAGAGCACCCAGGCAACTGGAATCTCGAACAGCCAGAACACAAACAGGTTGATCCAGGTCGGTGTCCACGTGTCGCCCGCGCCGTTGAACGACTGGGTGATCACCATCCCGAACGCGTACAGCGGGAAGCCGAGCCCGATGATGCGGAGCGCAAGCGTCGCGACATGCGCCACATCAGGCTCCGACGTGAATGCCGCCACGATCCACGGCGCCAGGGCCACGAACACCACGCCTAACGCTCCCAGGAACGCCAGGTTGTAGCGGGATGCGGTCCAGACCGACTCCTCGGCGCGCGCCGGATCGCCGGCGCCGAGCGATTGGCCCACCATCGTCGCCGCCGCGTTGCTGAGCCCGAATGCCGGCAGGAGCGCGAAGATGACGACGCGGATGGCGATGCCGTACCCGGCGACCACCACGCTGCCGAAGCTCGCCAGGATCCGGATCAACCCGATCCACGCCGCCGTGCTGATGAAGATCTGGAATGTCCCCACGGCACAGAGGCGCGCGAGCTTTACCATCGCGCCGGCGCGCACGGCGAGATGCTCGCGATGGACGGCGACGTGGCCTGCTCCCTTCCATAGTCGCGAGACGGCATACACCACACCCAGAGTCCGGCCAATCGTGGTGGCGACGGCCGCTCCGGCCACCCCCATCTCCGGAAACGGACCGATGCCGAAGATGAAGAGCGGGCCCAGGACGATGTTGAGCGCATTCGCGAACCAGAGCACGCGCATCGCCACCGCCGCGTCACCGGCTCCACGAAACGCGGCGTTGATCACGAAGAGCATGAACACGCTCGCGCTGCCGCCCAGCATGACGCGCGCGAAACCCGTCCCGCTCGCGAGCACGTCGGGTCCGGCCCCCATGAGCCGCAGCAGGTCAGGGGCGAACAGGGCGCCCAACGCGCCCAACGCGAGTGAAACCACCAGGCCAAGCGCGATCGCCTGTACGGCAGCGTGTGCCGCGCCATCCGCGTCCTTCTCGCCCACGCGCCGCGCCACGGTCGCGGTGGTGCCGATCGCGAGCCCGAAGGCGAGCGTGTAGATGATCGCCATCATCGACTCCGTCAGCGCCACGGTCGCGACCGCGGACGCGCCGAGCTTCGCCACCCAGAACACATCGACGATGGCAAAGATCGATTCCATGACCATCTCGAGGACCATCGGGATGGCGAGCAGGAAGATCGCGCGCCCGATGGGCCCCTTGGTGTAGTCATGTCGTGTGCCGCGTGCCGCGAGCTTCAGGTCCGCCCACATTCGGGCGAGCCTTGTTCCGCTGGGGACGTACACGGTCTCGCCGCCGGGTCCGTTGGCGGGAACCGGCGTCTCGACCTTCGGCGGCGAGGTCTCCGCCACCGGAGGCACAGCCCGCGAGGAATTCTCGTGTGGTCTGGTTGTGTCAGTGACGGTATGCATGGGAAACTCCACGGAAAAAAGAATTCGCCCCACCTGCTCATCGGTCGCAGGTGGGGCGAAGTCGTCCGCGTGTCGGCGGTGGGACTATGCTCTCGTGCCTGCTCCGGGGTGATCCGTATCAACCGGCATGCGCGGGTCCGCCATGGTCATGGCGAACGCCCACGCCCGGGTGACCGGGACGGCGATGCGGAGGGTGGTGGAGATCACAGGCGGTTCCTGGGAAATGGACCGCGCGAATGGTTAGGCGCGCGGGTCGACTAGGTTAGTCGCGCCGGGACGCGCTGTCAAGCGCGAGGTGCGCCGGGAGACCGCCCGCCGCCGGACTGCGCCCGTGGACCTGCGCACTGATCGAAGGAAGCCCGGCCGTACTTCCCGAGCCGTCGCACCGCGTCCTACGTTCTGGCGACGCCATTCCCCCCAGAGATCGAGGCCACCATGAAGTACGTGTTCCGGCTCACCATTTCGTTGCTGGCGGCGTTCACTGCGGTCGCCCCTGAACCTGGCGCTCAGGGCGCCATCCAGGCGCCTACTTCGCCCTTCGAGCGGCTGCGCTTCCGGAACATCGGTCCGGCGACGATGGGCGGACGCATCGACGACTTCGCCGTCCTCGAGAGCAACCCGGCGGTCTACTACGTCGCCACCGCCACCGGCGGCCTCTGGAAGACGACGAACAACGGCACCACCTGGGAAGCCCAGTTCACGGATCAGGAGGTCGTCTCGATTGGCGATGTCGCGATCGCGCCCGATGACGCCAACGTCGTCTGGGTCGGCACCGGCGAGAACAACAACCGGCAGAGCGGATCGTGGGGGAACGGGATCTACAAGTCGGCCGATGGTGGCAGGTCCTGGAAGCACATGGGGCTCACCGAATCGCGCCACATCGGCCGAATCATCGTCGATCCGGTCGATCACGATGTCATCTACGTCGCGGCGCTCGGTGACCTCTGGGGTCCCAACCGCGAGCGTGGCGTCTACAAGTCCACGGACGGCGGTGTAACGTGGTCGGCTGCCCTTCAGATCGACGAGAACACTGGCTCCACCGAACTGGTCATGGATCCGTCGAACAACAAGGTGCTCTACGCGGCCACGTATCAGCGTCGCCGCACGCCCTGGGGATTCAACGGCGGCGGGACCGGCAGCGCGATCTGGAAATCGAGTGACGCCGGCAGGACGTGGACGAAACTCACCGTCGGCATTCCCGAGGGCGCACTGGGTCGCATCGGCC
>DATCIJ010000143.1:0-5824 GCA_036507855.1 Gemmatimonadaceae bacterium
CGACCCGAAGGCCTGGACGGGGCCCTGGCGGGTCGAGACAGAGATGCCGCGGGTCGATCCCTCGGTGATCTTCGAGTTCGCGTGTCACGAATCGAACTATGGCGTGATCAATGTGGTCCGGGGCACGCAGCTCCGGGAACGCGAAGCCGCGGCGAAGGGCGGAACGGCCCGTGCGGGGCTGGCTCGCGGTGAGTAATAATTCTAGGGTAATGAAGTTCACGACGAACAGGAAGGAGCAGTACCAGATGCGGATCACAGTCAGACTTGTCGGCGTGGTTGTAGCGCTTGGTCTATGTCTGGCCGCAGTGCCACTGAGCGCGCATCACTCATTTGCCGCGGCGTTCGATGAGAACAAGCCGGTCAACCTGCAGGGGAAAGTCACCAAGGTGGAGCTCGTCAATCCCCATGCCTGGATCTGGCTCGACGTCAAGGGCGCGGATGGCAAGGTCGTGAACTGGGGCATCGAAGGCGGTCCCCCGACCAATCTCCTGAGGGCGGGAATTACCAAGTTCAGCCTGCCCGTCGGAACGGAGATCAAGCTGTTCGGGTACCAGGCGAAGAGCGGTGAGTCCAAAGGGGTCGGCGTGTTCGTGGAGTATCTGGACGGCCGGAAGGTGTTCATGGGCGGCTCGGCTCCAGGCGCGGACGGCAACACGTCGAATCAGAACCGCTAGCACGAAAGGGTACGCTCGCCAGGCGAACGGGCCCTCGCGTCCGTGGTGTCCCTGTTTCGACTGTTCGAATGGCTGGGGAACACTCCGTGGAGCGTCGCGCTCCATGAGTCGCGCTACGCCTTTCTGGTCGTCCTGACGGTCCACGTGCTCACGCTGGCCGTGTTCGTCGGCACGGCCATGATGATCGATTTGCGGCTCCTGGGCGTCACGATGAGACGTGTGCCTGTGTCGGAGGTCATGGAGCGGCTGGTGCCCTGGAGCGGGGCAGGGTTGCTCCTGATGCTGACATCAGGCGCGCTCCTCTTTTATGCGGCGCCTCTCGTCAGGTATCAGAACATCTTCTTTCGGCTCAAGATGGCGGCGCTGGTCCTGGCGCTCCTCAATGCGTGGCTCTTTCGTCGCACCGTCTATCGCCGGATTGCTGACTGGGATCGAGATCCCGTTCCGCCGCGGCAGGCGCGACTGGCGGGAGCACTTTCACTGGTCCTCTGGGTCATCATCATCACGGCTGGACGGATGATGGCGTACCAGGACTACTGGTTCGGCTGAAGTTCCCGGCGGGTCCAAACCAGCCTCCGCTAAAGCTTCGGCGGTCCGCCGTAGCCTTGGCGAAGGCGGAAGGACCCGCCCTACGACAATGTCTCTCTTGGAATTCTGTCGGTGGGTGCAGTATTCGTCACCGCTCATTGCGATGCGGGCGTCGCCGTGGGTCTTTCCCGTCATCGCGACCATCCATCTGATGGGACTGGCCATGATCGGCGGCGCCGTATTGCTGGTGGACCTTCGCCTCCTGGGGCTTGGTCTGCAGCGTCAGCCCGTGGCGCTCCTTGCACGCGACGCGGAACGGTGGCTCGTGCGCGGTCTCCTCGTGATGGTGTCCACCGGCGTTCTGTTGTTCATGTGCTTCGCGACCAAGTACTACTACCTCACGTTCTTCTGGGTGAAGATGGCAGCTCTCGCCGCCGTGGTCGCGTTTACGTTTTCGGTGCGGCGCCGAATCGTCCTGGCTGGTGAGACGCAGGTCAATCCGGCATCCGGCAGGATTGTGGCCCTGGTGTCGCTCGCGCTCTGGACGATCGTGGCCGTCGGAGGACGTTACATCGGATTTCCATGAATTTCTGATTCCTGATTTGCGAGTACCGATTTGAAATGAATGTGAAATCGCAAATCACCATTCACCAATCACAAATCCTATCGGCCACCCGCCCCCTGTGGAGCCGCCGCTGGTGCGCCGCCGCCGCCCTGACCCGTGCGGCGCGGCTGCGCCGGAAAGTCCTTGGGCCACTCGCCGTACAGGTTCGAGTACACAGACTGATAGCGAACCGGTCTACCGTTCTCGTCGACGTATCCCATCGACTGCTGGAAAAGACCGGGCGGCGGGTAGTTCCCGGGAGCCGTCCCCTCGACGACGTAGAGCCGGTTCTTATGCATGGAGATGTGCGCGAAGGTCCTGGATTGATCGGCGTTGTTGGTCAACTGGATCTCGATGCCCTCGATGAGGTCCTGCCACGCCCACGCGAGGTGCGTGATGTTCGCGTCTCTCTTGATGAACGTGTACATGGCGTGCAGCAGCGCGCCGCCGAGCTCTTCCTTCCAGTAGCCGCGCCCCGCGTTGACGAGACCACACGCACGTTCGTCGCCGAAGTTCGTGGGACACGTCTTTTTCGCCCGTTCATCGGCGATTCTCTGGATATCGCGGTAATCGACCACGGTCACCGAGTAGCGATCAGGGCCGCGCGCCACGCTGTACACGCGCGCCGGAAGATCCGCACCGTACTCGGATGTGTAGGTCGTATTCGTGACGGTCGGCTGACCTGGGAAGCCCACGCGGAAGCCGTCTTCCTTGCTGATGTACTCATTCCAATCCTGGGCGAACGCGGATGAAGACAGAAGCACGAGCGACGCAAAGACTACAGTCATGAGGTGCATGTTCAATTCTCCCGGCCGCGTAATGTTGCCAGAACATGATGTGCGAGCCAAGCGGCCACCTGACCCCGGCGGTGCCTCCACACACTACACACGCGACATTCTTACACTGCCCAAGCGCTCTAACTTTCAGGCTCTATTGGATTTGGGTGCTGAATCCGCTGCCGACGCTGCGCGTGTGGCTGGCACAGCTGTTGCCCTAAAGTAAGAACCGGTGACTCTTCCCGATCGCGATCGGCTACTGACGATGATTCGGGCGCGACCGCAGCAGTTTGTGGCCGCGGTCGCTGCGCTGTCTGTCGGGATCTGGGTGCTCGTCGGCGCTACCGTCGTGTTCGCTTACGGGGCCGTCCGGGGGCTTCCCGATTCGGCGGCGGTGCGCAGCGTCGGCATGATGCCGCGAGCCACCACGCTCGTTGATGTCAAGGGCCGCCACGCCTTTACGATTTTCCAGGAACAGCGGCTGCACGTGCCACTCGCCAAAGTGTCGCCGCACCTGATCCGGGCCGTTCTTGCGGCCGAGGACCAGCGATTCTACCGGCACGGCGGGTTCGACGTTATCCGAGTCATGGGTGCCGGCTGGAACAATCTGCTCGCGGGCCGCGCCGAGCAGGGAGGCAGCACCATCACACAGCAGCTCGCCCGGCTCGCGTTTCTGACGCCGGACAAGACGTTCCGCCGCAAGCTGCAGGAGGTGGTTGTCGCCATTCGGTTGGAGCGTGCGTTCGACAAGAACGAGATCCTCGAGCTGTATCTGAACAAGGCGTATTTCGGAGACGGCCTCTACGGAGTGGAAGCCGCGTCACTTGGCTTCGTCGGCAAGCACGCGCAGGATCTGGATGTTGCCGAAGCGGCGCTGATTGCCGGTCTCGTCAAGTCGCCATCGACGTATGCGCCGAGTGCGAGCCCGCAGCGGGCGCTGGCGCGTCGAAATCTCGTGCTGCGCGTGATGTACGGCGAGGCCGCCATCGATCGCGACACATATGAAGCAGCGCGCCGCAAAGCGATCGTCCTGAACGACACGCTGCGGCGTGAAGAGGCCTACGGGCAGTACTTCAAGGAAGAAGTTCGCCAACAGCTCGTCGAGTTGTTCGGATGGGAGCGTGTGTCCACCGAAGGGTTGAGGGTCGAGACCACCCTCGATCTGGACATGCAGAAAGCGGCGGAGACAGAAGTCGCTAAGGCCGTTGCTGCGATTGAAGCGCGCCAGGGGGCAGGCGCACGGCAGCGTTCCGCGACCGGCCCGCTGCAGGCCGCGCTCGTGTCGCTCGATCCGCATACCGGAGAAGTGCGCGCCCTCGTCGGCGGCCGGGCGTTCGACAAGAGCCGGTTCAACCGAGTGACACAAGCGAGGCGCCAACCGGGATCGGCATTCAAACCGTTCGTGTACGCGGCCGCGCTGGAGCGAGGGTTCACCCCGGCAACCGTCCTTCGTGATCTGAGTGAACCGGTGCTGACAGCGGCTGGTGCATGGATACCGCAGGATGGTCACGTCGACGACGATGCGCTGACGATGCGGGCGGCGCTGCGGCTGTCGAGCAATCGCGCGGCTGTGAGGATGATCGAGGATGTCGGTATTCCTGCGGCGGTGGAATACGCGGAGCGGTTCGGCATGGGCGGCATGCCGAGCGTGCCCTCGTTGGCTCTCGGATCCGGTGAAGTCACGATGCTGTCGCTCGTGTCCGCGTATGGCGTGTTTGCCAACGAGGGGACGCTCGTGCAGCCAACGCTCGTTCGACGTGTCACCACCAGCTCCGGTGAAGTGCTCTACGATTCGCGTCCGAGCGCACAATCCGTGGTCACTCCGGTTACGGCGTTCCTGATCACCTCGATGCTTCAGGACGTCATCAACGCTGGCACCGGATCCGGCGTTCGGCAGCTCGGGTTCCGTCTTCCTGCCGCGGGAAAGACGGGCACGACCAACGAATATCGCGATGCGTGGTTTGTCGGATACACCCCGTCGCTGGTGACCGGCGTGTGGCTGGGATACGACCAGCCTCGTACGATCGTGCGGGGCGGCTACGCGGCGCAGCTGGCGGTGCCGCTGTGGACGCGGTTCATGCTGTCGGCCACGCGAAATGACGAACCGGACAGGTTTCCCGCCCCTCCCTCGGTGACGACAGTTGCCATCTGCCCGCTCAGCGGGAAAGTGGCGACAGCCGCGTGCTATGGGGATCACCGGGTAACGGTGCGCGACGAGTACTTCCAGCACGGAACCGAGCCGATCGACTACTGCACCTACCATTTGCTGCATCGCGCGCCGCCGATGACGCTCGCTTCGGCCACCATGACACCGGCGCCAGGTCCGGCGCCGGCCGCAGTGGCGCCCGCCTCAGCGCCCGCGCCGGTGGTGCAGCAGAGCGCACCGGCGCCGACAGCGCCGGCGGCCGAGCCGAAGAAGAAGCGCGGCTTCTGGGGCCGTGTCTTCGGCATCGGCCGCTGAGCGCTCGCCGGCTACGCGAAGATCCGGCACGTTCACCCTTCCTGAAATCCTCACGTCGACAATTTCAAATTGAATCCGCGTTGACAGAGGTGCAGTGGAATAGGACTCTCCGCGAAGAGGATTGCTATGACCGCTTCTCGGCCACCACGGTGGCGCGGCATACGACGCGATATCGCATTGACTTCGAATTCCCCGAAAAATAGACTCCGCCCGGGAGGCACATATGAAAGGTGCTGTGTTGTTCGTCGCAGGATTGATGGTGGGCGCCGCAGTGCAGGTTGTGCTCGCGCAGAATCAGAACGTCGTGATGATGAATCATGTGGGCATCAACGTGCCCAACATCCCGGACGCGATCACCTATTACACGCAGAAAATGGGCTACAGGGAGGCGTTCCGCGCCAGTGACGTGCAGGGGCGGCCGACGCTGGTGTACTTGCACATCAGCCGGAATACGTTCCTCGAACTGGGTCAGGCGAACGCCGAGCGACCCGCCGGCTTCACGCACTACGGACTGCACGTGGAGAACATCAAGTCGGCGGTCGAGATGTTCAAACAGCGAGGCATCACCGTCAGCGACGTGAACAAGAGCGCGTCGACGAGTGCGCTCCTCGCGAACATCACGGATCCGTACATGGGCCGCATCGAGCTGGCGGAGCTGACGCCCGACTCGCTGCACCGCAAGGCGCTCGACAGCTGGAAGCCGTAGATGTAGAGGAAGCCTTTAGGCTTCCGAGTGTAGAAGTCGTCGAATCGGAGTATCCAGGAGTGTCGTTGAGCGCGG
>DATCIJ010000144.1:0-25668 GCA_036507855.1 Gemmatimonadaceae bacterium
CGTAGCCGCTGACGAGGCCGAGCGCCCAGAGCACGATCAGTACAATCGCAATGGTTTGCATCCTGGTATTCCTTCGTTTGGCAGGTTGTGCGGGCTGCCGTTGCCAGCGAGCAGCCGCCATTCAGGACCCGGCACCGGCACATCCGGTGTCATCGCCGCTCAGGTGGCTCCCCGAACAGGGAGCCGCCCGTCCTACACCTTGCGGCGCGCTCCGTAGTGACAAGGGCGATTCCGGCCAGCACGGCGGGTCCGGCGGCCCAGGGAGCGATCGGATTCCGTATGTGGTGACGTGTCACCAACCGCTCAGGCATGAACGTTAGGTACCACGCCGGCCATCGACCATCGCTCGTGATGCGTACGGACCCTCAATCGGAAGGAGGAGCCAGGACCCGCGATCGGGGGCGCATCGGTTCGCGGACTCCACTCCGGACTAGCCCGAAGACCGCTCCAACGACGGATGGTTCCTTAGCCGCCGCTCGCCCAGACTACATCCACACGAATCGCCGAGACACCGCGCCTTCGAGCCGAGCGTCAGAGCCAGTTCGTTGCAGTCATGCAGTACTGATGGGCCGCGCGGCCACTGCCGGCGGCTCGTCTACACTACTGGAGTCATCGTGGATCTGCTTACCTGGCTTATCGTGGGACTCATTGCCGGATTGCTCGCCAGTGCCGTTGTCGGCGGCATCGGGTACGGCATCATCGGGGACATCGTCGTCGGTGTGGTCGGCGCGGTCTTTGGGGGTTGGATCTTCAGCACGCTCGGGATCGGCCTGCCCATTGGCGGACTGCCAAACACCATTGCGGTAGCGTTCATCGGCGCCGTGGTGCTGCTCTTGCTCATCCGGATGCTGCGGCCGAGCCGACGACTGACCTAGGCCGCGCACTCCTCTTCCTTTCTCGGCGAGGTACTTCCTGAATGCCAGGCCGCAACCTTCACGGCAGCTGGATGCAGATGAAGTCGGCGGTGCTCGCGCGATGGCCATGGGTCACCGCGGAAGACATCGCTGGCTTGGCGGGCGAACGCGAAGAGCTGATGCGCTTGCTCAAGTCCCGCTCGGGCAAATCGTACGGGGAGATTGAGCGCGAGGTAGCCGAATTCGAACTGCGTGATCTCAGGGCAGGCTACGCGTCTCGGCCCGCGCTTGGCATCGGGCTTGACTGACCTGTCCCGTTGAGAGTTCCGGCCGGACTGGCTGTTCGTCGGTAAACGCTGTTAAGCGAAGCGAGCGCACGAGGGAGGGGTGTCATGTCAGGGACATGACACCCCCTTTTTGCGTGAGCGGGAAGGCCGAGAAACACCCTTCCTCGCTGGCTCCGCTGCGCGTCGCGGCGTAATGTCCACGAGCTGGGAAGCTGCCCGGCAGTGCCGAGTCACGAGTCACGAGTCACGAGTCACGATTCACGATTCACCAACTCAATGCGCACCACACCTTCGATTCTCGCCGCAGCGCTGCTATTCAACGGGGCGCCGATTGCCGCCCAACAGGCCGTCACCGAAACCCGCGATCCTCGCCAGCAGCAGGACCCGGAGTTCGCGCGCGTCTACACGAAGTGGACCACGGAGCCACGCTATGGCAGCCCGCTCGTCGATCACCTGCCCAAGGTGGCCGGCATCCCGTCGCCAAAGGACGTCCTGGGCTACTACATCGGGCAGCCCAAGACCCTCACCTACTACGCCGACGCGTTGAAGTACTACCGCGCCCTGGCCGCTGCGGCGCCGGCACGGGTGAAGATCGAGTCGATCGGCAAGTCCGACGAAGGACGTGAGCTGGTCATCGTCTGGATTTCGTCCGAGGCCAACCTCCGCAACCTGGCTCGGAACCGGGCCAACCTTGCGCGCATCGGTGACCCGCGCGGCATGAGCGAGACGCAGGTCAATCAGCTGATCAACTCCACCAAGCCGCACTACCACCTGATGGGCGGCCTGCACAGCGGAGAAGTCGGCCCGTCCGAGATGCTGATGGAGCTCGCCTATCGCCTGGTGGCCGAGACGTCACCGCTGATCAACCAGATCCGCGAGAATGTGTACGTATCGATCACTCCGCAGGCGGACCCCGATGGTCGCGACCGCAACGTCGACTGGTTCTACCGCGGCCTCGAGATGGCAGCGCAGGCTGGCAGCGGCGCTCCGGCCGGTCGCGGAGGCGGCGCCGGTGTGCCGTACTGGGGGAAGTACGTCTATCACGACAACAACCGCGACATCAACCTCTCGCAGGTTTCGATGCGCGCCATCACCGATTGGTACTTCACGGCGCACCCGCCGATCATGCACGACCTGCATGAGGCGGCCCAGTTGATGTACACGTACAGCGGCGGCCCCCCGCAGAACCCGAACCTCGACCCGATCCTGTTCGCCGAGCTCCCGTTCTTCTCGAACTGGGAGTTGTCGCAGATGACCAAGTGGGGAATGCCGGGCGTCTACACCCACGCCTTCATGGACGGCTGGTCGCCGGGCTATCTCGGCTCCGTGGCCTACAACCACAACGGCATGATGAGGATGTACGAGACGCAGTCGGGCGTGGACGCGCCCGACAGCGCCGCGGCAGGAGCCGGCCGTGGTGGGCGCGGCGGAGGCGCTGACAGCGCGGCCGCGACTGGCGGCCGCGGGGGCGGAGCGGACACCACAGCCGCAGTCGGAGGGCGTGGTGGACGCGCTGGGGCCGCGGGAACTGGTCGTGGTGGACGCGGCGGAGCGGCCACGGATTCGGCCGGACGCGCCGGCGGCGCGGGGGGCGGACCGCCGGGAACGGCGCCCGCTGGTCGTATCGGCGGCGTCCCGACCGGTCGCGGTGGCGGCCAGCCGCGCGAATGGTACCGCGGCATCCCCATTCCGCCTAACGCAGTGGCGTCGTTCTCACGGCGCAACAACACCAACTACATGCAGACCGGCGTGTTGTCGGCGCTGCAGTTGACGTCGATGTTCCCGAACCTCGTCCTCCAGAACTTCTACGTGAAGACGAAGAACTCCATGGAGGACGGCCGCAGCAAACCGCCACACGGATTCGTGTTCCCGGTTCAGCGCGACATGACGAAGGTGGCGACTTTGATCAACGTGCTGCGGGCGCAGGGCATCGAGGTCGGCAGGCTCAATGCGCCGGTCACGATCGACAGCGTCACGTACGCCGCCGGCTCCTATGTGGTGAAGCTCGACCAGCCCTACGGCCGCCTGGCCAAGAACCTGCTCGAGCGTCAGGACTATCCCGATCCGGCCCTGCGCACGTACGATGATTCCGGCTGGTCCATGGGGTTCGCGTTCAACGTCGACGTGAAGGAGATCCGGAACAAGGCGATTCTCGACGCCGCGACGACGCCGGTAACGACCGCCGTGGCGAAAGGCACGGTGACCGGGTCGGGCACCGCCGGGCTGGCGGTGGCGCACTACGGCTCGAACAACATGATCGCGTTCCGCTACAAGCTGAAGAACATCCCGATGCGCGTGGCCGAAAAGTCGTTCACCGCCGAAGGCGTCACCTTCCCGGCCGGCTCGTTCATCATCACGGGTTCGGCGGCGGATCTGCAGGCGGCGAAGGCGGCCGTCGAGTCATTGGGCCTGACCGCGGCGTCACTGGCCTCCGCGCCGAGCGTGGTTACGCACGATGCCGACGTCCCGCGCGTGGCCATCTACTCCCAGTGGTCCGGCACGCAGGAACTGGGCTGGTACCGGCATGCCTTCGACCAGTTCGGCATTCCATTCGACCTGATCTTCAAGGAGCGGGTGGCAAAGGGGAACCTGAAGATGGACTACGACGTGATCGTCATGGCGACGCAGAACATCACCCGCGCTTCGGTCATGGCCACGCCAGCGGCTCGCGCGCAGCCCTACAAGCGAACCGACAAGCTCAAGTTCCTCGGCATGTACGGCGAGACCGACGACATGACCGGCGGATTCGGCCAGGCCGGCGTCGACGCGTTCGAGGCGTTCCTCGAAGCCGGCGGCACGCTGATCACCACACTCCAGTCAACACGCTTCCCGATCGAGTTCGGGTTCGCGCGTTCGGTGGACACGGAGTCCCTCACCGGTGTGAACGCCCAGAAACCGCTGGTGAACGCGGAGATTCGCAAGCCCGATCACCCGGTGTTCTATGGCTACGAGAAGTCGATCTTCCCGATGAAGTTCGGACAGGGGCAGCAGGTCTTCCGCGTCGGGGTTGCCGACCAGGAGAACGTGCTCGCCCAGTTCGTCGGTGGCGAATCATCCGTCCTGTCGGGCCTGATGGTCGGGGCGGACAACATCCGCGGGCGCGCCTTCGCCATGGACATTCCAAATGCCTACAACGGAAAGGGTCGCGTGTTCATGTTCGCGAGCAACCCGATCTATCGGTGGCAGAACCACGGCGAGTTCAACATGGTGTTCAACTCGATCGTGAACTGGAACGATGTCCCGGCACCGCCGGCGGCGACGGTGGTACCGAACTAGTGCCGTTCCAACTTGCTGTGCCTAATGGCTACGACCCAGATGAGTTCGATCGCCGAGGAAGTAGAGTTACGCCGGTCTAGTCGAGACAAGTTGGAACGGCACTAGACGGGGGATGTCGGGGGTTCCGGAGTGAGCGGGTCGTGCCAGATTAGGCTCGACCCGTTTTCACTTTCACTCTCGTGACCATGCGTTCGATCACGCGCCGCGAATCCATCCGTGTCATCACCAGTGCCGGCGCCGCCCTGCTGGGCGCGCCGGCCATCCTGCGGGGCCGCTTCCAGCTGTTCGGCCGGCAGGGACCAGCGTACTCGGCGAGGGCCGTCCGGCTCGTCGAGGAGACGGTGGTCATCGACATGCTCAACCAGTTCCGCTTCCCCGATTTCGCGGAGAAGCCTCCGCGGAGCCAGAAATGGATGGCGACGACCGGGTCATTCGTCGAGACGGACTGGGAGTTGTATCGCACGTCGGGAATCGACGTTTTCGGGCTCGGCCACGGCGCGGGGTCGTACGAAGAGGGCATCCGGTACTTCGCCGACTGGAACGGCTTTCTCGCGCAATACGATCAGTGGTTCATGCGGATCGACGACGATCGCGACCTGGAAAGGCTGGCAGGATCGGGACGCGTTGGGATCCTGCTCACGTTCCAGGGTTCGGATCATTTTCGAAGCGCGCAGGACGTCGACACCTTCTTCGCGCTCGGGCAGCGAGTCTCGCAGCTCACCTACAACTATCAGAACAGGCTGGGATCCGGGTTCCTCGAGACCAAGGACGGCGGGCTATCGGTTTTCGGCGGCGAGGTCGTGGCGAGGATGAACACGGTCGGGATGGCGGTGGACCTGTCGCATTGCGGCGATCGCACCACGCTGGATGGGATCGCCGCGTCGCGCAAACCGGTGATCTTTTCCCACGCGAGCGCGCGCGCCCTGGCGCCCGACCACGCGCGCTGCAAGACGGACGAGATGATTCGTGGCATGGCGCGGACCGGAGGCGTCATGGGCATTCCGTTCCTCCGGATGATGATCCGGGCCGATGAACCCGTCACGATCGATCACGTGATCGACCACTTCGATCACGTCGCGAAACTGGTCGGCATCGAGCACGTTGGCGTGGGGAGCGACATGGACGTGGTGGGGAATCCGAATCCGGTGAACGGGGAGCCCATGCGCGAAACCCCGAACTGGGATCGCTACCGGCTGCACAAGGACGAGAAGGGCCGGTGGATGCTGACGATTCGCGGGCTCGACCACCCGCGACGGATGTTCGACCTGACTGAAGGACTCATCCGCCGCGGCTACACTGACCCGCACATCCGCCTCGTCCTTGGCGGCAACTGGCGCCGCGTGATGGGGGCGATTCAGGGCTCCACCTGACGGCGTTCCCTCGTTTAGCTTCCCTGCCCCGGGCACCTAACGCCCGGCGCGGGGAAAACCACCAACGAGGGAAGATGAGGACCAGCAAGCAAGCGCTGTTCGAGATTCGATCGTCCCGGATCGCCGGGTCCGGCGCGTTTGCGCTTCAGCCAATCCCGGCCTGGACGCGATTGATTGAGTACACCGGCGAGCGTGTCAGTCATGAAGTCGCGGACGCCCGCTATGAGGACGACGAGGCGAAGGGGAGCACGCACACCGTGCTGTTCACCGTGGATGACCGGACCGTGATCGATGCCGGCGTCGGCGGGAACGAGTCGCGTTTCTTCAATCACTCGTGCGGCCCCAACTGCCAGTCGCGCATCATTCGGGGTCGCGTGTACCTGGAGACGATCCGCGACATCGCGACCGGCGACGAACTCACCTACGACTACGAGATTCCGCGCGAGGGAGAAGACGACGAAACCGCGCAGCGGAAGTGGCCATGCCACTGCGGTGCCCCGAACTGCCGGGGGACGCTCCTGCTGCCGGCGCCTGCCAAGGCGGCGCGGGCGCGACCAAAGACCCGGGGCGGCACGCGTCGGAAGAAGCGTTCGCAACACCAGAAGGGCGCGCGGGCTCGACTGAAGGGAAAGGCTCGGCCGAGAAGTCGTGGCCGCGCGAGAGCCGCGCGCGCACCGGCGTAGTCGAGGTGGACCGCCTCGCCTGCCGGATAACAAACGGGGGAGCTTTCGCTCCCCCGTTTGCATTGCCCGGCTTGTTGCCCTGCTTCACGCGTTGCGGTCGAGGCAGCTGGTGAAGTTCGGATTGTTCTCCTCGGCCGTCACCACCGGAAGATTGACGTCACTGCCGAAGTTACCGGCCTTGAAATGCACACCTTCCGGGAAAACGTCCGTGGCCGCCCGGCCATACTGACGCACGAGGCGACGGAGGTCGCCAAGACGTTGGCCACGCGCAAACGTCCAGAATGCCTTCTCCCGGAACAGGAGACTGACCCGGGCGTCCGTGTTCCCTGGATCAGCGAGGTCCGGCATCGAAGGGACCGTGACTGTACCGATCGACGTGACCCGGTTGGCGCCGTTGCGAAGCCCGTTGAGCGTGGCCAGCCATCCGGTCACGTCATTGTTCTTCAGCTGGTTCTCGGCCTCGATCAGGCGGGCGTCAGTCCCGTTCACCACGTCGATCGCCGTCAGGCGATCGTAGATCTGCGTCAGGCGCATCACCGTGCCGCCGTCCTGCCCGACGGTAGGCTGGGTGTTGTTCTTCGTGTCCGTCACGGGAAGCCGCGGATCCTTCGCCGAGGTGAACGGAATCGCGTTCCGCACCAGGATGTCACGGTTGTTCCCGTCGATGCTGTCACCGACGCTGTATCGCTTGGCGCTGAAGCCCTGATTCCAGATGATGTTCGAACTGGTCGTCAGCGAAAACGTGTGCTGGTATTTGTAGCTTGTCGCGATCCCGGCTACGGCCTGTGCTGCAGCCGTGTACTGATTGAGCGCCATCAGGGCCCGCGCTTTCCCGATCTTGGCGGCATTACTGATCAGCACGCTCTGCGCGGCCGTGCCGGTGGCGAAGGCAACGGCCGAGTCGAACGACGCAACCGCGACCGCGAAAACCTCGGCGCCGGTGTGCGGCGAGTCGTACACGACCTCGTCGCCGGCCCCGTTGCTGAGCGGGATGCCGTTGCAGAAGTCGAGCGCGAGCTGCATCTCGGCGAAGCCTCGGGCGAAATACATCTCCGCGATCAGGGTCTTGTTGGCTGAATCGTAGGCCTGAAGCAGCGGAATCGCCTGGTTCGCAGCCGTGCGGACCCGATTGACGTTCCTGTAGAAGCCGGTGACCTGCGTGTTCAGCAGCTGCACCTTCCGCTGGTCCGTTTCGTCGTTCTGGATGAACGTCGAGCTGGTGGTCCATTCGTCCGTCAGCAGACCGCCATAGAGCCACGTGCCCTCATTACCGGCGGTCATGGTCACGAACCGCCCGAGGGCGCCATTGGCTACCGCACGCGCGCCCGGCAGCGAGTTGACGTTGTTGGGCAGGATAAGATCGGGATCCTCGACCTCGAGGAGCGAATCGGTCACACTGCCGCAGGCTGGAGCGCCGGCCAGCAGCGCCATGGCTGCCAGCCTGGTGACTGCGCGCCCGCCGAATCGAAATGCGTTTCGCATATGCGTTGGTCTCGGTGAGCGGTTAGAAGACGAGGTTGAAGCGGAGCGTGAAGTATGTCGCCGGTCCCAGCGTCTGGAACTCCGCCGGAGTGTCACCCGTGGCACCAGTGAAATCGACTTCCGGATCGACTCCGCGATAGGCCGTCCACAGCTTCACGTTTCTCATGGAGGCCACGACATTGGCGCTGCGGCTGCGGAAGATCCGCGCCGCAATCGCTTCGCTCAGGTTGTACTGCGCTGATAGCTCGCGCCAGCGGACGAACTCGCCATCCTGGAAGTAGCCGGCGTTGGTGCGAGCCGGATGTTCCAGTGCGGCGGTGGTCGTCGCCTTCTCCTCGAGCGTAGCATCCGGGTTCATGCGGCCACCACAGTTCGGGCGAGTGCAGCGGATGCGCTCCGTGTTGTTGTACCACTTGTGCCCACCCCGATAGTCGAACAGGGACTGGATGCGAAGCCTACGGTTCAGCAGATCGAAGCCCGTAGAGAGGGAACCGATGTAACGCGGCTGGTTGTATCCGAGAAAGACGTCTTGAGCGCCGACGAAGATCTCGTTCTTCGCGCTATCAGCGCCGCCCCAGTACGTGATGAGACCATCCCCGTTCTTGTCCTCATACCCCAGGATCGGATTCTCCCAGAATCCCCTGATGGGATAGCCCTCCACGATCCAGTTGGTGGTGGTCTTCTGCTCGGGCGTGCCACCAAGCGAAATCACCTCGTTGTCATTCATCGAGTAGCTAACCGTCATGTCCCACCCGAACGACGGGCGATCGAGGAGCTGCGCGTTGGTCTGGAACTCCCAGCCGGTGTTGCCGACGGAGCCGAGGTTACGACGAACGAAGTTAGCCGAGCCGGCGGAAGGCGCCACAATGGCGTTGATCAGGGCGTCCTTCGTGCGCTTGTTGTAGTAGGTCATCTCGAAGTTCACGCGGCTGTCGAGCAGCTTGGCGTCGAAACCCGTCTCCCACTCCGTGCTGCGTTCCGGCTTCAGTTCGGTGTTGCCAAGCGCGTCGAGCTGCAGGCCTGCCGCATCCGTCGCCCGGATGCTCTGTAGCGACGTTCCGAAGAATCGGAGCGCGTCATTGGAACCCGGCTGCACTCCTGATGCGCCGAAGGCGGCGCGGAAACGGAACTCGGAGAGCCAGCCGAAGTCAGGGAAGAACGACTCATCCGAGAGTACCCATGCCAGACTCGCCTTCGGGTAGTAGACACGTTGGTAGTTCGTACCGAACGCGCTGTTCTGGTCGGTGCGGACCGCGGCGCTCAGGAAGAGCCGGTCGTTGATCGAAGCCGCCTCCTCAACGAAGAAACCGACCGTGCGCTGAATGGTCGTACCCTGGCTCGCCTCTTGAACGAGCGCTCCATTCGGCGTCTGCGCTCCCGGGGGAAGCTCCGAGCCGCTCGCCTCGTTCTGCGAAAAGATTGCGCTCTGGTACTGCATGCCAAACGTGGTCTTGAAATTCAGCCACGCGCTGTGGTTCTACTGCATCGTGCTGCCGGCGTCCGCGGTCGTGTTACGAATGTCGGTCCGGACGTTCGACTTGAATCCGAGACGCTGCGTTTGTGAGATTGGCGGCCCCTCGCCATTGAACAGCAGGTTGTCGTCGATTCGGTCTGCGAAGTCGTCGCCAACGGTGCCGCGCACTTGCCACCAGCTCGCCGGGCGGTAGTTGGCCGTTCCAGAAACGAGGAACCGGTTCACAAGCTGGGCCGACTTCACTTGCCATGAGTACCCGGGGGTCCAGGCACGGTAGCCATACAGCGGCGTGTTGAGGGGCGGCTGTCCCGATTGCGCCTGAACGACCCGGTTCGGGAGGCAGGCAATGCAACCCGGTCCACCAAACGCCTGCGAGCCAAGTCCCGCCGTGGCATTCGATTCCTGCGAGAATCGCGAGTCGATGTTCGTGAAGGAGCTCGAGAGCGACAAATCGAGCTTGGGGTTGACGGCGCTGTTGAGGTTTGCCCTGAGGCTGTTCCGCGCCGTCGCGTTTGGCCGCTCGAGCCACTCGTGCATGACGGCTTGCTCACGCGCGAGACGTGCTTTCTCGAACGGGGGCAGCTCCATGACACCGATTTCCTCTTCGCGCTCGCCGGAGATGAAGTACCGCACTGTCTCGGTACCACCGGACAACTGCGCGCCCGCCTGATAGCGCGAGCCGTTTCCAAGCGGGGTCAGGGAATCGTTGTCGAAGAGATTGAGGGCTGCCACACTGTCCACGAGGCAGGTTCCTATTCCGACGCGCTGCAGATTGCACTGGTTGAAGCCGAGTTCGGTCGTACTGGTCGGCGTCGCCTTGCCGAATAGCGTGTACGCGGTCGGGTAGGTGTTTCGGTCCTCAAGCCGTCCCACTTCCGCGTACGTCGTCCACCGCGAGGCCCCTGCTCTGCCGCGCTTCGTGGAGATAACCACGACACCGTTCGCCGCCGCGGTACCGTACAGCGCGGCAGCCGACGGTCCCTTCACGATCTCGATATTCTCGATCTCGTCGGGGTTGATGTCGCTTATGCGGCTCGGCTGCGCTCCGCCGGTAAACATGCTTGAGCTGCCGACGTCCGCGGTCATACGGACGCCATCGATGATGAAGATGGGCTCGTTGCTGAGGCTCATCGACGCCACACCGCGGATGCGGGTGCGGCTGCCTGCGCCCGTCTGCGTCCCAGTCGTCACCACGAGGTTGGACGTGCGCGCCGCGAGAAGGTCGGCAACCGTGGTAATCGGCGAGACCTCCACGGTCCTGGCGACGTTGATCGTCGAGACGGTATTGCCGACTTCCTTCCGGAGCTGTGTACCAGTGGCCGTGATTACCACCGGGCTCAGGTCCACCGCCACTGGCGAAATGGTGATTTCCACCGTCGCCTCCTCGCCGGCCACCACACGAACAGTCTGCTTCGCCTCGCTGAAGCCGATGCGCAAGACACGCACCGTCTGCGTACCTAACGGGACTCCGCGGAGCGTGGCGCGGCCCTCCGCGTTCGTCAGTGCGCCAATCGTCGTCCCGGCGATGGCGACCTGCGCCTCGAGAACGGGACGTGCGGTGCGGGCCTCCGTCACGCGCACATTGACTGAACCTTGCTGTGCCTGGGCCACAGTGGCGCTAGCCAGTATTGCCAGGGCGGCACCGACCCCACGAAAGACTCGGAACAACGTGCTACGACTCATGACGCGATCCTCGGTTGGGGAAACCGGTCCTCTCGCCACTCGGCTGAGCGGCGCAAGACGGCTCACAACCGCTCCGTGGGGCATACGGAACGGCTCTCAGCACGAAACTCTCATGCGAGCACCAAATTGTGGGTCGCTCTGGAAGCCGTCAATCACCAGAATGCCCTACTCGGAGCATCTCCCTCGTCCCCCCGAACCGACCGGCTGACCGCACGCCTTGATCTGTCTTCCGAACGACGGAAACCGGCGGTCCTCGAGGGATTCCGCCATTGCATGTTGGGCCAGGTTCCCGCCAGTCCTGTCCGGTGGCCGGTCGAAGCTGCCCGGGCCGACCCTGGTATCGCCGTTCGAGATTCATCGTCACCGACAGCTGGGTCCGGCGCGCTTGCAGCTCGACCGACCCGGGCCTGGTTTACGATTAACCGCGCCAGGCGCGGAGTTGAAGCTCCTCTGGGTCGGCCAGCGCTTCCTCTATTGTTAGGCGTAACCGGTCGACGGTGACTTCGGGAATCCGGTGCAAGCGCCGGTAGCCGACCGTCGTTCCACGGGCCAGGGTGGTCCAGCCTGCGCCGTTCGCGCCCTCTATCACGTGCCTGGCGACGACCTGGCCGCGGCTGATGTCCTCGCGGACGTCCAGGATCGAGATCGGCGCCGCCCCATTCGGCAGGACCAGTTCGAGGACGCCCGTCCGCCCTGATGGACGCCACGTCCGGCGTGTGAACCGGGTCGCATCCTCGGCAAACAGTGCGTCAAGGCGCCTGCGCATCCCCATCAGGCGCGCCACGTCCACCTCGTGCAGGAGTCCCTCAGGTGTCGGCGGCACGTTGAGCAGCAGCTTGGAATTGCGGCCGACGGACGTGAAATAGAGTTCCACGAGTTGATCGACGGACTTCACGCGCGCGTCCTCCGCGGGATGGTGGAACCATCCGGGACGGATCGACACGTCGGTCTCCCCTGGCCGCCACACGGTTCCCCCGGGATCGCCATCCTGAAGCATCCGCATAACCGCGTCGCCGCTCATTCCAGGAACAGTGACCACCGCGGGATCCACCGTCGACCAGTTGGTGTCGCCGGCAACGCCTCGTTCATTACCGATCCACCGCACATCGGGACCAGCGTCGGAAAACATTACAGCATCTGGCTGGAGGCGGCGGACGTGCGACCAGAATCGCGGCCAGTCGTACTCCTGTCGGCGGCCGTTCGGCCCTTCACCATTGGCGCCGTCGAACCAGACCTCGTGCACGGGACCGTACTGCGTCAGCAACTCGGTGAGCTGATCGCAGAACAGGTCGTTGTATCGCGCCGAGTCGCCGTAAGAGGGTTCGTGCCGGTCCCACGGTGAGCAGTAGAGCCCGACCTTGAGATTCTCGTGACGGCAGGCGTCGACAAACTCGCGGACGACATCGCCGCGACCGCCCCGGAACGGACTGTTGGCCACCGAATGCCGCGTGGTGCGGGTCGGCCAGAGACAGAACCCGTCGTGGTGCTTCGCGGTGAGGACCATGGCCTTGAAGCCGGCGTCGCGCGCGATTCGCGCCCACTGGGCGGCGTCGAGTCGCGTCGGGTTGAAGATCGCCGGACTCTCGCCGCCGTCTCCCCACTCGCGATTCGTGAAGGTGTTCACGCCGAAGTGGATGAACATCGCCAGTTCGTCGCGCTGCCAGGCCAGCTGCGATGGCGATGGCGCTGGACGGCCGGACTGCCTGCGCAGTCCTCGCCAGTCCACAAATCGACCCGATAGGCCCGCCGCCATGGCCAGGCGGACTATGTCACGCCTCGAATACAGACCACTCATGATTGCGACGATCAGGTCTGAACGAGCGAACACGGATCACGCCTTCGGACACAGATCACGGCAGATACTCCAACAGCATTGGTTGCCCCTCCCATCCCCGGCACACAAACCGTTCAGTCTGCGTGATCAAACTAATGTCTTTTGAATTATCCGCTCTTCTCAGACGTTCCTGCGAGATCCGTGTCCTGCCTTATCCGCAGTTATCGCCCGTGTGTAGTTTTCCCCGTGCCGCGCGAACTCGCAGTTCCGGGAACCCACGATCGCGTGCTCCGCGTCCTCGCCGATGCGATCGACTTGCGGTCGGCGCCACGGGTTCTCGACATCGGCGCTGGCCAGGGTGCGCTTTCGTTACGACTGAAGGAGGCGGGTGCGCGCGTCAGCGCCTGCGACGTCGTTCCCGGGCAATTCGAGGTGCAGGGCGTCGAGTTTCGTGCCGTGGAGTCCGACGGCCGCCTGCCCTTCGATGACGCCAGCTTCGACGCGGCGGTAGCGATCGAAGTGCTGGAGCACATCGACGGTCATGATCGCTTTTTCGCCGAAGTGGCTCGCGTCATTCGGCCTGGCGGCTTCGTGATGTTCACGACGCCGAACATCCTGTCGCTCAAGTCACGGATGCGGTTCCTGCTGACCGGCTTCTACTACTCGTTCGGTCCGCTGCAACCGTTCACGCGCGATCCCGTCAGCCAGCACATCGCTCCGTTCACTGTCAACCGCTACGAGTGGATGATGTCGCAGCACGGGCTGCGGCTTGCCGGACTGGAAACGGATCGCATCCAGACGTCCTCGGTCCTGCTGTCGCTGCTGGTGCCGTTCATCCGGATCGCGACCTGGATCCAGTTCCGCGGGAGCCCGCTTGCAGCGCGTCAGAACGCGTCGGTGGCGCTCTACGGCCGCAAGCTGGTCGTGACCGGCCGTAAACTCTGAATCACGCTGAGAGCGTGGTGCCGGCGACCCTCTGACCTCGGAGCTCTGAGCTCGCGTTACCGGGACAGATCGATGATGTCGGCGTAGGACTGCAGGCGGCCCATCCGGAACATGCTCAACACGTCGTCGATGGGCGACGTCACCGACGCCGATCGCGCGTACGGATGCTGGCGACTACGACCGCTGCGTCCCGAAACGGACCTGATGAAGAGTCCGCGCCGATCCCGCGGCATGCTGGACACGTTTCCGTAGAATTGCTGCCAGGAGTCACCCTGCTGGAACAGGTACTGCTCCACGTTGGAGACGTAGAACACGTCAATCGATGCGTTCTGGCGACGTAGCCATTCGCCAACGGCGCGAAGCGCCGTCGGTCCGGCAAAGTCACCCACCACGGGAACGATCAGGTTGCGTTCCTGCAGGTCCTTGAGGATCGCGAACGTCTCGTCGCTCCCCAGGTAGGAGCGGTTGACTCCGTCCTGGTCGGTCGCCGTCAAGAGGTTGCGGTAGCTGGGCATGCCGCGACCGAAGCCGCGCGCCAGATTCGAGGAGTATGTCAGGGCCGTCCCGGCGTCGAAGAAGGCCTTGTAGACGTACTGAAGGCTGGCGCTGTCCATCGGGTCCAGGATGAACCGATGATGTCGCGTCAGCCGGTCGAGAATCGCGGCGAGGTTCTCGTTGAACAGGCTGGAATCGCGCGGCAGCGCTCCAAGCACCGTGAACAGGGAGTCCGCCGCGAGTCCTGGCGATGGCCGCGCAGTCCAGTTTCGCGAGAAGAGCCGCGCGAGAAAGTCCGCACGATCACTCGACATCTCGATGAGTGCCTTGTACATCAGGTGCTGCAGCATGTTCTGGCGCCGGATGTCCACGATGAAGGCGATCCGTGGACGAAGCGCGGAGACATAGGTGAAGTTCTGGTCGGGCCCCACGCCCACGTAGACTCCGCCTGTTCCCACCGCTGCCAGCATTTCCGGAATTACATACTGAAATCCCAGCTCGTTCGAGACGAAATTATCCGAATGGAAGTACCCATCCGGTTCCGACAGGTTGTTCACCAGCGTCCAGAACGTGCTGTCATCGAGGCGTTCCGGAATCGTGGTGACCCGCGCGCAACTCGCCGGCACGGCAAGCGCGCCGACCACGGTCGTGGCCAGCACGACACGCACGAGGGAGCGAAGGTGGAAATGAGCCGTCGAGTCCATCTGGGGCCGTTTTTCGGGTCAGCTGTTCCTCAATGTACGCACTGGAATGCCGGCTCGCGGATCCTGATGGCGGGCCTGAGCCTCGTGCTCACCACGAGCGCGGGGCAGGCGCAGCACGTCGCCCGTGCTGCGCAGACAATAGTACTCCGTCCGGGCATGGTCATCACGCATTCGACGAGGTTCAAACCGGGGACATACCGCCTGCCCGCCCCCGCTCATGCCGATTCGGCGCTGATCGTGGTGCGGGGTGATAGTGTCACCCTCGACCTCACCGGCGTCGTGCTCGAGGGCATGGCTCCCGACTCCGATCCAGACCTCGCCACCGGCGTCGCCATCAGGGTGGAGGGCGGCCAAAACGTCCGCATTCTCGGCGCTCGCATTCGCGGATACAAGATCGGCATTCTGGCGCGCGGCACGCGCGGGTTCGAGCTCAGGGGCTTGGACCTGAGCCACAACTGGAAGCCACGACTGTTCAGTCTCGTGGAGCATGAGAGCCTTGTCGATTGGCTTTCGTTCCACAACAACGAGAGCAACGAATGGCTGCGCTTTGGAGCCGCCATCTATCTCGACAACGTCAGCGGCGGCCTCATCCAGGGCAACACCGTGACGCAGGGAATGAACGCGCTCCTGATGAATCGGGTCGACCACGTCACGATTCGGGATAACAACTTCTCCTGGAACTCCGGGCTCGGTGTCGGTCTGTATCGTTCCACCGACAACACGATCATCCGCAACTCGATCAACTTCAACATTCGCGGATACAGCCACGGGTTCTACCGTCGCGGACAGGACTCGGCCGGGATTCTCCTCTACGAGCAAAGCAGCAACAACCTCGTGGCGTTCAACTCGGCTACCCACGGAGGCGACGGGGTGTTCCTGTGGGCCGGCAACTACACGATGAACACCGGCCAGGGCGGGTCGAACGACAACGTTTTCTACGCCAATGATTTCAGTTTCGCGCCGGCCAACGGAATCGAGGCGACGTTCAGCCGGAACACGTTCGTCGCGAACATCGCCGAGGGGAACGACTACGGCGTGTGGGGCGGCTACAGCTTCGATTCGCGCATCGTCGCGAATTGTTTCGCGAACAATCGGTATGGGATCGCCATCGAGCACGGCCAGCAGAACAGCATCATCGCCAATCGTTTCATCGGAGATTCGACGGCCATCAGGTTGTGGGGGGACAGCATTCAGCCGTCGGACTGGGGATACCCGAAGCATCGGGATACGCGGAGCCGCGATTACCTGATCGAGCGCAACACGTTCGAGGGTGTGCCGCGCAAGTTCCAGCTCGCCAACTCGTCAGGCATTCAGATGGATGCGCCCGATACAGCGGCAGCGGTGCCACCCAATTCAGATGGCAGTCGTGTTTCTGGCAGTTTATCTCAAGTCTCACATCTCACATCCAGTTGCGGAGCAATTCCAGCGGTTCCAGCGAGCCATGGCGACCTGATTCCGGTTCTTCCGGGCGTGCCTCACGAGGTCCCCCGCCCGCCCGTCCCTCGTCGCCATCGGTCCGCGATCGTCGTCGACGAGTGGGGGCCGTACGACTACCAATACCCGAAGCTCTGGCCCGTCGACAGCACACGCGCCGTGCCACTGCGCCTGGCCGTTCACGGCCCACCCGGAATGTGGACGCTGGTGAGTCGCGCCGGTGTGCAGGAAATCTCCGCCTCGTCAGGCAGGATCGGCGATACCATCCGCGTCACACCACGCGCCGATTCGGCCGGCCTCTGGGAGGTAGTCATGGAGTACCGGGGCGCCGCAACGATCACCTCGCGAGGCGAACGCCGACGCGCGGGCGAGCCGGTGCGTTTCATGTACGCGCGTTACGAGCCCCCGGTGGCGTGGCAGTTCCGTGCCTGGGCGTGGAGCGATTCGCTCGACCCACGGCGATCCGGGAACTGGGAGCGGCTGACGACGGGTCCCCGCCTCCTGGATCGCACGATGCCGCGACTCGACTTCATGTGGTTCCGGCCGACCATCCGTGAATTGCCTCAGGCGCGATTCGCCGTTGAGGCGAACGGCTCGGTCAACCTCCCGGCCGGAGACTACACGGTCCGCACGATCAGTGATGACGGAATCCGCGTCTGGGTTGATGGCCGGTTGGTCATCGACAACTGGGATTTGCACGGCTCGGAGATCGACTACGCGCCGCTGACCGGCGGAGCGCACGAACTCAAGGTGCAGTACTTCCAGATCGACGGTTGGGCTGAGCTGCGACTCGACGTCCTCCGCGGTGTGCACCGATCGCCGGGATCTCCCGGCCCGCACTGACGTGCAGCGCCCTTCGCGACGGTGGACGGCCATCGTGCTGCTGGCCGCTGGCACGAGTGTGGCCGCCACCGTGCAGGATCGACCCCCGTATCGTGACGCCGCGCTATCGGCCGATGCGCGAGCGCGCGACCTGCTGGGCCGCATGACGCTCCAGGAGAAGTTCTGGCAGTTGTACATGAGCCCGGGAAGCCTGGACGACTCGACCCACGACTATTCGCACGGGTCGTTTGGGCTTCAGATCCGGCTGCCTGAATCGAGCGAACAGCGATCAGCGATCAGCGACCAGGTGACTGCCGCACTCGTTCGAACGCACACCGAGCGCATCAACGCCATTCAGAGCTACTTCGTCGGGAAGACGCGGTTAGGCATTCCGATCATCCCGTTCGAGGAAGCGCTCCACGGGCTGATGGCGCCCGGCGCCACAGTATTCCCGCAGGCCATCGGACTGGCGGCGACCTGGGACACCGCACTCGCCGGCGGCGTCGCGCAGGCGGCGGCGCGGGAGACCAGGAGCCGCGGAATCCGGCAGGCGCTGTCACCGGTCGTGAACATTGCCACCGATGTGCGGTGGGGCCGCGTCGAGGAGACATACGGCGAAGACCCCTTCCTCACCACGCTGTTTGGCGACGTGTTCGTGCGCGCGTTCGAGCGCGGAGGAGTCATCGCGACGCCGAAGCATTTCGTGGCGAACGTCGGTGACGGTGGACGCGACAGTTATCCGATTGACTTGAGCGTGCGCCAACTGGAGGAACTGCACTTCCCTCCCTTCGCCTCCGCCGTGAAGAACGCCGGCGCTCGCTCCGTCATGACGTCCTACAACTCGGTGGATGGATCGCCTGCCACCCAGAACCGCTGGCTGCTGACGGACGTCCTGAAGCGCGACTGGGGTTTCACCGGATTCGTCATCTCGGATGCCGCGGCGACAGGCGGCGCTACGGTATTGCACCACACCGAGCCCAACACGCCCACCGCCGCCAGGCATGCGTGGGAATCCGGACTCGACGTGGTATTCCAGTCGACCTGGCCCCAGCATCGTCCCTACTGGGAAGCGGTGCGCACAGGAATGGTGGACTCTGGCCTCATCGACAGCGCCGTCCTTCGCGTGCTTCGCGCCAAGTTCCAGCTCGGGCTGTTCGAGCGGCCGTTCGCCAACGTCGACAGCGCCGCATTCTGGAATGGTCACGCCACTCACAGACAGCTGGCGCGAGAGGTCGCGGCCGCCTCGCTCGTTCTCCTGAAGAATGCCGGCGAAACGCTGCCGCTTCGTCGCGGACTGGGCTCGATCGCCGTCATCGGCACGGATGCTGCGGAGTCGCGATTGGGCGGTTACAGCGGACCCGGAATCCGGCCCGTGTCGATCCTCGACGGACTGCGCGCCGCCGCCGGTACGGCCACGCGAATCCGGTGGACGCCTGGACCGGGACGATCCGCAACGACGCCAATGGTGGTGCCTGACGAGTACTTCTCGCGGCCCGGTGATGCCGGCCCGGGTCTCAATGGCGAGTACTTCGACAATAACCGCCTGGCCGGACCGCCGCGTCTTGCGCGCACCGATCGCCGGATCGACTTCCAGTGGACGCTCAACTCGCCGGGTCGCGGCATTCCGTTCGACTGGTACTCGGCGCGCTGGACGGGAACCCTGCGCGTGCCAGCGGGGGGCGTCAGGCGGATCGGCATCGAAGGGAACGACGGCTATCGACTCTGGGTCGACGGGCGCCTGATCATCGACAACTGGCGGAAGGAATCCTTCCGGACCGCGCTCGTCGATGCGAACCTCACCCCCGGCTCCCACGACCTCCGGCTGGAGTATTTCGAGAGCACCGGGAACGCGAGGCTGCGTCTCGTCTGGGACTTCGGCGTGCCTGACGAGTCCGGCGCGCGAATCGCCGAGGCGGTGACGCTGGCACGGGCGAGCGATGTCGCGATCGTCGTGGCCGGAATCGAGGAGGGAGAATTCCGGGATCGGGCGCGGCTGTCCCTTCCCGGGCGCCAGGAGGAACTCATCACGGCTGTCGCCGCGACGGGGAAGCCGGTGGTGGTCGTGCTCGTTGGCGGGAGCGCTATCACCATGTCGCACTGGATCGACCGCGTGGGCGCTGTTGTCATGGCGTGGTATCCGGGCGAGGAAGGCGGGCATGGTGTTGCCGACGTGCTTTTCGGCGCGGTGAATCCGTCAGGGCGCCTGCCGATCACGTTCCCCATTGAGGAGGGTCAGTTACCCCTCGTCTACAATCACAAACCGACCGGTCGCGGTGACGACTACGTCGATCTCACCGGTCATCCGCTCTTTCCATTCGGGTTTGGCCTCAGCTACACCAGCTTCGAGTACGATTCGCTGCGCCTGGAACCCGACACGATCGGACCAGCGGATTCGGCTATCGTCAGCTTCGTGGTGAGGAACACCGGAACTCGTGCCGGCCACGAGGTTGCGCAGCTGTACATCCGCGACGTGCTCGCCTCAGTCGCCCGTCCCGTCCAGGAGCTCCGCGGATTCCAGCGCATCAGCCTCGGCCCCGGCGAAAGCCGCTGGCTGACCTTCCCACTCAATGCCTCCAGGCATCTCGGCTTTCGCGATCAAGCCGGACGACGCGTTGTCGAGGACGGGGCCATTCGCGTCATGGTGGGCGCTTCGTCAAGGGACATCCGGCTGCGTGGATTCCTGGAGGTCAGACGCGACTCCTCGCGTTGAACCCGCGCGGACCGGACCACACCTTTCAACCCCGAACGGCCCAGCTATCGAACCCCGAGGAAGCGACCATGAGCTCGACGGAAGATTCTGAGGACACGTTGGAAGCGACGACTCCCGAAGTTGATCGCACGCTTGATCGGCGCGGCTTTGTTCGCACTGCGCTTGCCTCGGCCGCACTCGCCGGCTTGCCCTCGGGCCTCGCGGCGCAGGGCGCTGGTCGCGGACAGCAGGCAGCGCCGCCTCCACCTCGTCCCCTCGGCAATGGCGAGCCGCCGGCGATGGTTTTTCAGCCGTATCCGGGCGGCACCGGCGCGTATCTCGAGAAGATCGCGCGCGAGCGCGGACGCGACGCCTTCGAACGCACCCGGTTCACGGTGGAAGGATGGCGCGGTCCGGTCCCAACGTCCGAGGAGGAGATCGCGTTCCTGCCGGCACACCGGCTGGCGGCGCTGCTGCAGTCGCGACGCATTTCGGCCGTGCAGCTCACCGACATCTATCTCAATCGGATGAAGCGGCTCGACCCGACGCTCTTGTGCGCGGTGTCGATCCTCGAAGGTCCCGCGCGCGAAGCGGCGCAGCAGGCTGACGCCGAGATTCGTGCCGGACGGTATCGCGGACCGTTGCACGGGCTTCCCTTCGGCATCAAGGACCTGTTCGCCGTACGAGGAACGCGAACGACGTGGGGATCGAAGGCACACCAGGACCAGGTCATCGACGTCGACTCGGAGGCGTATGTGCGTCTCCGGGACGCGGGCGCGATCCTCATCGCCAAGCTGGCTACGGGGCTCTTTGCCCAGGGCGACAACTGGTATCGCGGCCAGACGAAGAATCCCTGGAATGTCGCGCAGGGCTCGAGCGGTTCATCGGCAGGACCCAGCTCGGCGACCGCCGCCGGCTGCGTCGCATTCGGCATCGGGACCGAGACGCAGGGTTCGATCGTTTCGCCAACCATCAGGTGCGGACTCAGCGCGCTGCGTCCCACGTTCGGTCGCGTGAGCCGCTACGGTGGGATGGTGCTCGCGTGGAGCATGGACAAGGTCGGACCGATCTGCCGCACCGTCGAGGATTGCGCGCTCGTCTTCAACACGATTCACGGAGCGGATGAAAAGGATCCGGCAACCGTGACGGCGCCCTTCCGCTTCGACCGAAAGGTTGACCTGTCGAGGCTCCGGATCGGGTTCGACGATGGCTCGCCGGCCGCGGTGGTGGCGAAGCTCCGCGAACTTGGTGCGCAGTTGAAGCCAATGCCCCCGCGACCGAATTCGGCGGGCATCAGTGGCCTTGGGGTCGAATCCGCCGCCGCCTTCGATTCCTACATCGCGACCCTACCACCTCAGTACGTGGATTCGGTGTTGGCGACGACGGGTCGGGGTCGCGGCGGAGGTGGCGCGCCCGCAGCGGCTACGCCCGGGGCAGCCACGCCTGACAGCGGTAGGCGCGGTGGCGGCGGCCGTGGCCGGGGTCCGGCCGGAGATGACAGCCCGGGATCAGCGGTGACGCGCTTCGGGCGCGGCCGCACGACGCCGGCGCTCGACTTCATGCAGGCCCAGCGTCGTCGCTATCTGCTCATTCATGAGATGGCGGCGGTGATGAAGGACTTCGACATGTACATCAGCGGGAATGGAGATGTTGGCCTGACAAATCAGACCGGACATCCCGCCGTCGTCTTTCCGTATATGATGTCCGAAGGCGAGCGGTCGCAGCCGGTCTGCACGACGATCATCGGCGCGCTCTTCGCGGATGACGCGATACTGTCGGTGGCGAACGCCTATCAGAGCGCAACCGACTGGCACCAGAGGCATCCGAAGCTGTAGTCGTTCGCGCAAAGCGCAAGGCGCAAAGCGTCGAGAGGTCGCGTGTTCATCCTCTTTGCGCTTGGCGCATTGCGCTCTGCGCTGATTCAACAGATTCGCGGCAGCTGGTCCCCCGGCAGCATGTCCACGACGCGCCGCGACCCCAGCCGCGTCCGCAGCACCACAAGCCCCGGGTGGTCGGCGACCGCCACGCCGGCAATCGAGGCCTGGGCGCCTAACGGGTGCGAGCGAAGGCGCGCCAGGGCTTCTTCGGCGCGGTCCGGCGCCACGAATGCGGCCAGCATCCCTTCGTTGGCCACGTAGAGCGGATCGAGCCCAAGCACCTCGCACGCCGCGGCGACCGGCCCCGGGATCGTCAGCTGCGCCTCATCGAGGAGCACGCCGACGCCTGACGAGGCCGCGATTTCGTTCAGCGCGCTCGCGAGTCCGCCGCGTGTGGGATCGCGCATGGCGCGGATCGCCGGAGCAAGATCGCCTCGAAGCAGGTCGACGAGCGGGACCAGGCACGCGCTGTCGCTCCTGATCTCCGTCTCGAAGGCGAGCCCCTCGCGGGCCGCCATGATCGCCATCCCGTGCTGCGCCAGCGGTCCGCTGACCAGGAGCACATCGCCCGGGTGCACCGCATCGGGCCGGGGGCGCAGGACTGGGTCGAGCATGCCGATGCCGGTCGTGTTGACGTACAAGCCATCGGCCTTTCCGCGTTCCACCACCTTCGTGTCGCCCGTGACAATCAGAACGCCGGCCTTGCGTGCCGCCAGCGCCATGTCGGCAACGACGCGATCGAGGCGCTCGAACGGCAAGCCCTCCTCGAGAATGAACGCCGAGGAGAGATAACGCGGGATCGCGCCCATCATCGCGAGATCATTCAGCGTGCCGTGGACCGCCAGCGAGCCGATCGTGCCACCCGGGAACTCGATCGGGTTGACGACAAACGAGTCCGTCGAGACCGCAATCTCGCCGCCTTCAACCGGGACGACGGCCGCGTCAGCGAGTCTGGACAGCGTCTCATTGCCGAAGTGCAGCAGGAACAGGTCGCGGAGGAGCGCCGCGCTCATCTTTCCCCCGGATCCATGTCCGAGCTGAACGCGATCGATCTTCACGAGGGGAGCCGGGCAGATCGGGCCCTCGGCCAGTGTCGCCGTCATGGCTGACCTCCCACAGGTGACTCGTGACTCGTGACTCTTGACTCTGCCGCTCCTCTGGCCTCCGACCTCTGACCTCGGACCTCGATCTTCCGGTAATTGAAGTACGCGGCGCACGCTCCCTCGCTCGACACCATCGGCGCGCCTAACGGCCGCTCCGGCGTGCAGAGCGTGCCGAAGGCCGGGCACTCGAACGGCTTGAGCTGTCCGCGCAACACTTCGCCGGCATGGCATTCGGCCGGCTCGTCCACCTTCACGTCCTGCAGGGCAAAGCGGAACTCGGCGTCGAAGTCGGCGAACTCGGGACGCAGGCCGAGTCCGGAGCGTGGTATCGAGCCGATCCCGCGCCAATTCCGGTCCACCAGCTCGAAGACCTGTTCGACGAGGGTCCTGGCCGGCACCGTGCCCTGCCGTTTCACCGATCGCACGTACTGGTTCTCGACTTCGCTGCGACCTTCCTCCAACTGGGTCACGGCGAGCAGCATCCCTTCCAGGATGTCCGTAGGTTCGAAGCCGGTGACGACGATGGGGACGCGGTATTGCGCCGCGATGGGCTCGTACTCGGTCCACCCCATTACCGTGCAGACGTGACCGGCGGCGAGGAATCCCTGCACCCGATTGTCAGGCGCATCCAGAATGGCCTTCATCGCCGGCGGGACCGTGACGTGCGAAACCAGCACGCTGAAGTTCCGAACGCCGAGCTGGCGCGCCCGCCAGACGGCCATCGCATTCGCCGGAGCCGTGGTCTCGAAGCCGACCGCGAAGAAAACGACGTGCTTCGTGGGGTTTCGAATCGCCAGTTCGAGCGCGTCGAGTGGCGAGTAGACCACCCGCACCTGTCCGCCGCGCGCGCGCACCTGCTGCAGGTCGCAGTCGCTCCCCGGTACGCGGAGCATGTCGCCGAATGATGCGAAGATCACGCCGGGGTCCTGTGCCAGCAGCAATGCCTTGTCGATCTGCTCCAGGGGGGTCACGCACACCGGGCAACCCGGTCCATGGATCATTTCGACGGCGTCGCCCACGAGTTCGTCCAGTCCCTGCTTGACAATGGTGTGCGTCTGGCCGCCACACACCTCCATGAGCGTCCACGTCCGCGTCGCCTTCTTGCGGATACGCTCGCCCAGGCCCCGCACAATCGCTGCTTCGCGATACTCGTCGAGGTACTTCATGCGACGCGCTCCGTCCCGGTTGCCGCGGGCGGGACACCCGTCATCGAGAGTCCCTTCTCCGCGACCTCGCGCATCCAGTCCAGCTCATCGAGCTGGCTCAATTCCTTCAGCACGGCGTACGTTCGCCGCGCCTCCGCTTCGTCGACGCGCGAGATCGCGAATCCGACGTGCACGATGACGTAATCACCTACGACGACGTCGTCAGAGACGTAGGCCAGGCAGCATTCCCGGCGCACGCCGCCAAAGTCGACCACGCCCATCGGCAGTCCGCGGTCGTCACGGCGCTCGACAACTTGTCCTGGAATGCCCAGACACATGATTCTACCCTCCGTTCGTGGTGATCAGTACGTCGGTCATCACTGCCCCTCGGACACCCGCCAGCCGTGCCGCGGCGACCGCTGCCTGACCCAGGCTGATGGCGCCATCGTTAGGGCTCAGGCGCCGCGGCACCAGCACCTCGTATCCGTCGTGCTCGAGCCGCATCCGGAGCCCTGAGAGCAGCCGCGCGTTCTGGAAGCAACCGCCGCCCAGCGCGACGGTGCGGCAGCCGGTTTCCTCGCGCACGTGCCGAACCAGTTCTGCGGTCGCGTGCACTACGGTGTCATGGAACGACGCCGCCAGCATTGCCAGGGACTCACCGGCCGCCGCGCGCTCGCCCAGCATCACCAGCGCCGGTACCGGATCCAGCTCGTGGATGCCATTATCGCGATTCGTTATGCAGAAGGGCAACACGGTTCCCGGCACGTCGGCGGCGAGCGCTTCGAGCGCCATGGCCGCTTCACCCTCGAACCGCGAAATGCGCCGAACGCCCAGGACGGCGGCGGCCGCGTCGAACAGGCGGCCGAGGCTGGACGCCGGCGGTGAGTTCACGCCGCGCTCCAGTTGCCGCCTGACGAGCTTGACGAGTCCGTCCGGTATGCCGGTCGTGGCGCGCTTCAGTGCGTGCGTCGCCTCGGGGATCCCGGTCAGGTAGCCGGCCGCCGTTCGCCATGGCGCCCGTGCCGCCGCGTCGCCGCCGGGCAGCGGCGCATAACGCAGATGCGCCAGCCGGCGATAGTCGACCAGGTCGGCCAGCAGGATTTCCGCGCCCCAGGTCGCGCCGTCGTGTCCGTATCCCGTCCCGTCGTACGCCACGCCGATCACGGGGTCGATCCGTCCGTGTTCCGCCATCACGGCCGCGATGTGCGCGTGATGATGCTGGACCGCGGGCAACACGCGCAGCCCGGATTCCAGCGCCAGTCGCGTCGACAGGTAGCCGGGGTGCAGGTCGTGCACCACCGCTTCCGGTCGAATGTTGAATAGCGCTTCAAAGCGCCGCCTGGACGCAACGAAGTGCTCGATGGTCTCGAGGTTCTCGAGGTCGCCGATGTGCTGTGACACGTACGCCTGCCGGTCCTGAAGCAGCGTGAACGTGTTCTTGAGGTGCGGACCTGTCGCGAGCAGCGGCTGCGGCGATGCTACGGGAAGTTCGATCGGCAGCGGAGCGTAGCCTCGGGCGCGACGCAGGACGACCGGGGCGCCGTCCACGACCCGCACCTCAAGAACACGTT
>DATCIJ010000145.1:0-16978 GCA_036507855.1 Gemmatimonadaceae bacterium
CTGATGCAGTACATCCGCCAGCTCGACGTCCGCACGACCCAGGTGGCCCTCAAGGCCAAGATCATCTCGGTCAGCCGCACCTCGATCGAGCAGCTCGGGCTCAGCTACGACCTGGGCAGCTCGGCCGCCTACTTCAACGCCCTGCTTCCGCGCAACCGTCCCGGCAGCGACGCCCAAGCCGACGACCGCGAAGGTCGCGTCACCCTTGGCGGCGAAGTGCTCGCCGGCATGGGCAACGCGTCGCGCAAATACAGGAATGGTTCCGCCCTCAACCTCCTGTTCTCGACGGCGCTGGGCAGGTACAGCCTGACCGCGTTCCTCGACGCGCTCCGCGAACAGCAACTGTCGGACATCCAGGCCGAGCCGAGCATCGTCACGCTCGACAATCGCGAGGCCAAGATCCTCGTCGGCGAAGAGACGCCGGTGCGCGTCATCGACGCCGGCGCCGCCGGGCAGGCCGGAGTGCCCGCCCGTGCCAACGTGACGTTCAAGGAAACGGGCATCATCCTCACCGTGACGCCGCACATCACGAGCAATCGCCAGATCCGCATGTCGATCGCGGCCGAGCAGTCCGAACTCCGCATCATCGGCGGCGACCTTGGCTTCACGATTCCGAAGCGCAACGCCACGACCCAGCTCCTGGTCAACGACGGGGAAACCGCGGTCATCGGCGGCCTGACGCAGACCCAGGTGGTCAAGAACAAGTCGGGCATCCCGCTGTTGTCGGACCTGCCGTTGCTGGGCCGTCTGTTCTCGCAGACAGACACGCGTGAGGAGAAGCGCGACCTGCTGATTCTCATCACGCCGCACATCATCGACGAAGGCGAGGCGGTCCGCCCGCCCGGCAGCAACCAGAACTAACCTCCACGGAGTCCCACACGATGAGGCAATTCAAGCATCGCGCGGCCTCTGTGGCCCTCGGCACGCTCGCCACCCTCGGGCTGGCAGCGTGCGGGGCGACCGAAGTCGCGTCATCCGGTGACGATCGCGTCATTCCCACGGTCTCGATCAGCATCGAGAGTGCCTTCGGGCCGGCGGGATTCGACACGGTCTCGGTGCGCACGCCGCTTCAGGTGCGCATCCAGGCCAGCGACAACGCCGCGCTCTATTACGCCGTAACCCGCATCTTCGCCGACACGATGCTGATCAAGGTTGACAGCGTCGCCCTTGGCGGAAGTCGCGAGCTCGATAAGGTCATTGATATCTCGCTGGCTGGTGTTCGCTCAGGACAACAGGTGGTCGTGCAGACGACGGTCTCCGACGGCGCCGGCAATGGCGCCGTCGCTCAGGCATTCGCCACGGCGTTCGATCCGAACGTGCCCCGCGTGGTCTTCCTGAACCCGGGTTCGACCGTCTTCGCGGGTGGCACCTACTCGTTCAACCTCTCTGTCAGTGACAGCATCGGCGTGGCCAAGGTCGGATTCCGTGCCACGGGCGCCGGTCTCAATCGCGCCGACAGCACCATCTTCGCCGAGCCGTTGCCGGCAGCAGACACGGTCAACTACCTGATCGCGGTCGCCAGCAGCGCGACCATCGGCGCGACGTTCACCGTCACGCCGTTCGCCGAGAATCGCGAAGGACTGCGCGCCTCGGGCGAAACGATCACCGTTCGCATCGTGGCGGCTGGCGTGGATGCGGCCCCGCCGCTCGTGTACCAGACCGTGCCGCCGCGTCTCGAAACGCCGGATTCCATCGACATTTTCGCGCGCGATACGGATGGTTTCGTTCACGTGATCGGTTTCGTGGCGAAGGACCAGGCAGGAGTGGTTCAGCATCGCAGAGCGGACACGCTTGCGGTACCGATCCAGCAGGTGTCACGCCGGATGGCGTTCAATGCACCGACGTCCCTGCGCGGCCGTTCGCTGTTCATTACCGCGTATGCGATCGACGTCGCGGGCCATTCCGGATACGCGGTGCCGACAGGCGCCAGCGTTCCAGTGAGTGCCGACACGCTGGGCAAGCGCGACGCCATCGTCTACGCGTACGGTCTCACCTACGCATTGCCACCCAATAGTCTCGGCGCCGATATCGCGGTTGATAGTGTTCGCCGAACCGTCTTTGTCTCGAACATCAACAGGAACCAGCTGGAAGCCTGGACGTATAGCACCACCCTGTCGCCGCTGCCGCCCGTTTCGGTGGGTGCGATGCCGTGGGGCATGACGATCGATAACTCAGGGTCGCTGCTCCTCGTGGCGAATTCGGGCGGTACGAATGTCTCGAAGGTCAATCTCCTTCAGCGGCGTGAGGATGGGCGAATCAAGACGGCGAACGAGTACGTATTCGACGTGACGTATTCCGTCGATCCGAGCTCGGGCGACTTCAAGTACAGCGTCTCTCCGCCGATTGACTACTCCGATCGCCCGCAATACATCGCTCAGTCGGCCAGCGGTGCGCTGTATTACAGCACACGGCCAACGAATACGGCCACGCCGGGCACATTGCGCCGCATCGACAACTTCCTGGACGAACGGACCGAGCCGCGACAGATCTGGCAGTATGCGTCGTTCCAGGCGGGGAAGTTCGTCGTCATCAACTCCGACGCGGTCTCAGTGCTGAAGGGCGCCAATGGCGCGCCCGACATCATAACGATCTGCGATCATACCCCCGGCGACAATCCGTCGACGGCGACCTGCTTCAGCGGGAACAAGGTTCCCGACATCATCGCTCTGTTGCAGGCAGCGCCGATCAATGGAAACGTCGTTGCAGTCCGGGACATCAGCGTTGAATCGCTGGCACTGCCGGACACCAACTTCGTCGCCGCCGGCGGTGACCGTCGCCGTATCGCTTTCGGCGAGGCGCACACCGGAGGTCGCGCCGGTCGTGTACTCGCCCTGTACGATCCGACGGGCACGCCGGCCGGGCAGGAGCAGTACTCCGCTCCGATCGAAGTCGCCGACCTGACGAACAACGCGTCGGACCAGGTCTTCGGCCTCGCCATCAACGGCAACAGCACGAACATCGGCGTGCACGGCGTGGAGACCTTCTTCGCCGACTCGTCGCTGCGACTGCAGGGCAAGTTCGCGACCTTCAACACCGGCGCGGGCATCGCCTTCCATCCGCTGAACATCGAAGAACTCACCCCGGACTCCCTGGCGCGCGTCGTCTTCGTGGCCTCGGGTGACTTCTCGATCCAGATCGTCGACAGTTACTCATACCGGCTTCGCGGCCGGATCCCGCTGCGCACGAACCTCTATGGTCCGCTCCGCGCGGCGCTTCCCACGCCGGCGGAACTGGCCAGCGACGGAAGCCTGGTCGTCAAGCTCTTCGGCTTGACCCCGGAGGGAATCGTGGTCATAGATGTGCGCAGGGGAGATATCGACAACGCGCGAACGCCGTAGGGGGGCCAAGGCCCGTAGGCCAAGGCCCGCAGCATCGCGCAGGCACGCACCAGTACCGCGAGCCCGGCCTTCCTGGTCGGGCTCGCGTCATTATGGGAGGATGATGCTCCGGTTTACCACCGCGGGTGAATCGCATGGACCTGGACTGGTCAGCGTGCTGGAAGGCATGGTCGCCGGACTGCCGCTGGTCGCGGAGGACGTGAACCGCGAGCTGGCCCGCCGCCAGCAAGGCTATGGCCGCGGACGTCGCATGCAGATCGAGCGCGACGAGATCGAGTTCGTCTCCGGCGTGCGCGCCGGCCAGACGATCGGATCGCCAATCGCGATGCTCATCAGGAATCGCGACTGGAAGAACTGGCAGGACATCATGGACCCCGCGCCGCGCGAGGGTGACCCGGACCCGCGTCGCCGGGCCGTCACCCGCGTCCGGCCTGGGCACGCCGACCTGACCGGGCTCCTCAAGTACGATCGTGACGATGCGCGCGACGTGCTGGAACGCGCCTCGGCGCGCGAAACCACGGCGCGGGTTGCAGCGGCGGCAATATGCCGCCGCTTTCTCATGGACTTCGGCGTGCGCATCGGCAGCCACGTCGTGCACCTCGGCGGCATCGACGCGCGACGGCCGGATCCCATGCCTGACGACATCAATGCGGCGGCTGACGGTTCGCAGGTGCGCATGCTGGATGCCCAGGCCGAGGCGAGCGTCATCGCCCGCATCGATGAGGCAAAGGCCGCCGGCAACACGCTCGGCGGAATTTGCGAAGTCGTCGCCGACGGGCTTCCCGCCGGACTTGGCTCGCATGTCTCGTGGGACCGGAAGCTCGATGGGCGGTTGGGCGCCGCGCTCATGTCCATTCCGGCGGTGAAGGGCGTCGAGATCGGGCTGGGATTCGAGACGTCGCGCCGGCTGGGCTCCGAGGTGCACGATGAGATCGTCCCCGCGCCGGGGAATCCGCGAATGGGCAACGTGCGCCGGAAGACGAACCGGGCGGGGGGGACAGAGGGCGGGATGACCACCGGGGAACCGCTGGTGGTGCGGGTGGCCATGAAGCCCATCAGCACGCTCATGCGCCCGTTAGGCACCGTCGATGTCGCCACCGGCGAGGAAGCCAGGGCGACGGCCGAACGCAGCGACGTCACGGCCGTCCCGGCCATGGGCGTGATCGCCGAAGCGATGGTGGCGTTCGTGCTCGCGCAGGCGTGGCTCGAGAAATTCGGCGGGGACTCGCTCGACGAAACGCGGCGCAACGTCAACGGCTACCTGGCGCGCATCGACGAGCGCATCCACGGGTGACGGCCGGAAAGGCGCCGTTGGCGGGCGGGCCGCCGCATCTGGTGCTGGTAGGCCTGCCGGGTTCGGGGAAGAGCACGGTGGGTCCACTGCTCGCCGCGGCGCTGGGAGCATCGTTCCTCGACATCGATGAGGAGATCGAACGTCGCGAAGGGCTGACCGTCGATCAGATCTTTGAGCAGCGAGGCGAAGACGAGTTTCGCGCCATGGAGCGGGCGGTCACGAAGGAGCTGGCGGCGAGACCCGGAATGGTGGTTTCCCCCGGTGGTGGCTGGATGGCTGATGAGAGCAATGTCCGGCTGCTCAGACCCCCCGCCCGGATCATCCACCTCGACGTCAGCGTATCAACCGCACTGTCCAGACTCGGTCCGGACATCTTTCGGCGGCCCCTGCTTGCCGGGCCGGCAGCCGAGAGCCGATTGGCGGCTCTCGCGGCTGCCAGAATGCCACTCTATAGTAGGGCCGACGCGGTCATAAATTCAGAAAGCCTTACGCCACAACAAGTTGTAAGTTTTGGCCTCCGGCTTGCTTCTGCGTGGGGCTGGCCGATAGGTTAGCCCCTCCACCCAGCCTCGGGCCGTTTCCGGGCCGCCCCAAAGCCTCACGGAACCCCCGGAAGTTGTTGCCGACCAGCGGGTTGGGGTGTCGTCGAAATGCTGGCGGCTGCGTTCTCAGGATTGCGCCGTTCCGGGGAAGGAGCCGCAGCTTTGCGAACGTTGAGCCGCTCAAGGGGAATGACGGATGACGTTTCGCGTGATGGGCCCGCACGAGTGGGGGCGTTTCGCTCCGGAAGCGTGGGGTCATCTGCTTCGGTTGTCAGATACTGGGGCCTTGAACGGCCCTGAACTCGAACAAGTGATCGAGCGGGCGCTGGCGCACTTCGACGGGCGCATCGCTCTCGAGGACCTGCGTTCACTGATCGACGGGTCGGGCTTCGACGAATCGGGATCGGGGCTGGACCAGGTGAATGTGCACTGAAGGCGAGGCTCGAGGCTCGAGGGTCGAGGCTCGAGATATCAAAAGAGAGAGAAATGGCTGCGAAGAAGAAGACCACAGATGATGCGACCAAGCCGACTGTCCGGCGTATTGCCGGCCGGGGAGCTTCCGCGCGCGCGTCGTCTGTTGCGAAGAAGAAGAAAGCTTCGGCGGCGGCTTCGCGCGCGAAATCGGCGACGAAGTCGGCCTCGCGGCGTTCGAAAGTGTCGGAGGAATTGGTCGAGACCAACGGCTCCGGTGGCGGCGGGACGCTGGTGATCGTGGAGTCGCCGCACAAGGCGAAGACCATCGGCAAGTACCTGGGCCGCGGGTATCGCGTGAAGGCGACCGTCGGTCACGTGCGGGACCTGCCCGAGAAGAAGCTGGGCATCGATGTCGAGAAGGGCTTCGCGCCCGAATACGTCACGATTGCCGGCAAGGAAAAGACGCTCGCCGAGATCAAGGAAGCGGCGCATAACGCCGACGCCATCTACATCGCGACCGACCCTGATCGCGAAGGCGAGGCGATCGGCTGGCACGTCGCGGAGCAGATCAAACGGAAGTCGGGTCCTCGCGTCAGACGCGTCCTGTTCCATGAGATCACGAAGGAAGCGGTGCGCGCCGCCATGGAGCACCCGCGTGACATAGACTCGCGCCTCGTCGACGCGCAGCAGGCGCGGCGTGTGCTCGATCGTCTGGTGGGCTACAAGGCGAGTCCGATCCTCTGGAAGACGGTCAAGAAGGGGCTGTCGGCCGGTCGCGTTCAGACCGTTGCGCTGCGCATGCTGGTAGAGCGCGAGCGCGAGATCCGCGCGTTCAAGCCGCAGGAGTACTGGACCATCGCCGCCGCCATGGAGAAGGGCGGCCAGCGCTTCACCGCGCGACTTCACTCCGTGGACGACAAGAAGATCGAGATCCACGACCAGGCGCAGGCGCAGGCGATCGTCTCCGACGTCGAGCGCCTGGCGCGGGCGACCGCGCGTGCTGCCGGGATTCGCGCCCCGTTCGCGTTCCCGCTCACCGAGGTCAAGCGGCGCGAGCGCCGCAAGAATCCCGCAGCCCCGTTCACGACCAGCACGCTGCAGCAGGAAGCGGCCAAGAAACTCGGCTTCGGGTCCAAGCGCACCATGCGCGTCGCGCAATCGCTGTACGAGGGCGCGGATCTCGGGAGCGAAGGCGCAGCGGGGCTCATCACCTACATGCGTACGGACAGCACGCGTGTGGCGGAGAGTGCCGCGTTGGCGGCGCGTGATGTCGTCAAGCGCGACTACGGTGACGAGTACCTCGCGTCGGGGCCGCAGCTGTACGGCGGCGCCAAGCAGTCGGCGAATACGCAGGACGCTCATGAAGCCATTCGCCCGACTGATCCATCGCGGAAGCCTGACGACGTCAAGCGCTTCCTCAAGGACGAGCACTTCAAGCTCTACCAGCTCATCTGGCAGCGCTTCATGGCGTCGCAGATGGCACCCGCGGTCTTTGACACCACGACGCTCGACTTCATGCTCGGCGGCAACGAGAATGGCGAGACGTCCATTCATCGCTATCTGTTCCGCGCCACGGGAAGCATCGTGAAGTTCCCCGGCTTCCTTGCGCTCTACCGCGAGTCGCGCGAGGAGGGTGAAGGGAAGGCGCTCGAGGACGAACAGGCGCTACCGGTTGCGGAGAAGGGCGAGAAGGTGGCGATGAACGAGCTCACGCCCACACAGCATTTCACTGAGCCGCCGCCCCGTTTCTCCGAGGCCAGCCTGGTGAAGGAACTGGAGAAGCTCGGCATCGGTCGTCCCTCTACCTACGCACAGATCATTTCCACCTTGCAAGACAGGCACTACGTCAACCTCGAGCAGCGCCGCTTCTTCCCGACCGAGCTGGGGGAGAGCGTCGAGCGCGTCATGGTCAAGCAGTTCCCCGATGTGTTCAACGTCGGCTTCACCTCCGAGATGGAGGAGGAGCTCGATCGCGTCGAGGAAGGAAAGTTGGGCTGGCAGCGCGTCCTCAAGGACTTCTGGAAGCCATTCGAGTTGTCGTTGAACGACGTGCAGGTGGAATCGCTGATTGCCGAGGCGCACGATCTGTCGGCGCTCGCCACGCAACGTTGTCCCAACTGTGGCGGCAAGCTCGTTCCCAAGGGCGGTTTCTTCGGCCCGTTCGTCGCCTGCGAGAATCACCCGAAGGCGTGCAAGTACACGCGCCCCATCAAGGGTGAGCGCAAGCCGCCCGAGCTCACGGAACACAAGTGTCACGAATGCGGCGCACAGATGGTGGTCCGCCACGGACGCGCCGGCGACTTCCTCGGCTGTTCGCGGTTCCCGAAGTGTCGCGGTACGCGTTCGATGCCCACTGGAGTCATGTGCCCCAAGGACGGCGGCGAAATCGCACAGCGTCGGTCCAAAAAGCGCGGCAAAGCGTTTTACGGCTGCTCGAATTACCCGAACTGCGACTTCGTCTGCTGGGACAAGCCTGTGGCGGAGATCTGTCCCGAATGCGGATACCTCGGCGCCGAGATGAAGCGGAACAAGACGCGGGGTGAGTATCGTCGTTGCCTCAAGTGTGCCAACGAGTGGGATGTCGCGGCGCCGGCCGAGGCGGAAGCGCTCGCGGGCTAGCCTGACGATTTCGAGTCTGCAGCATCAGAATCGCCACGATCGAAAGGGCCCTTGGCTTCTCGCCGAGGGCCCTTTTGGCTGGGCACGACGCGTCATCCGTTCGTCGGAAAACAATTGAACCGCTGAGGTCGCAGAGTCACGCAGAGGGTGCTGGTTCGCGCGCGCAGTGACCAGAGGCCCAATAGTGTGAGACCCGAATCGACAATGGAATGAACAATCTCTGCGAAACTCTGCGTACTCTGCGTACTCTGCGGTTAAAGTGTTTTACGAATTGTTTGAAGCCACTTGAGAACAGCGGGCTCAAGTTGACTTCACCCAGCGTCAGGAAAGAAGTTCACCATTCTGGTGATACCGCGCCTGAGTTCTCGCACGTAAAAGTTGATGAGGAGGCCGACGCTGCGTTGGCTCAGCTTGAGATATGAGAGGAGTTGTGCCCGATGCACAGGAGTGATCCGCGTAACGGCCTTGAGCTCGACGACTGCTACTTGTTCCACCAGCAGATCCACACGATATCCCACGTCGAGCGACAAACCGCGATACGAGATGGGAAGCGCCAACTCGGCTTCATAGCGCAGGCCCTTGAAGCTGAGCTCCTCACAAAGGCATGCAAAAAGGGAATCTCTGCGAGACTCTGCGCACTCTGCGGTTGAAATGTGTTTCTGAGGCTTGCGTCTCCTCGACAGCTTAGGAGAGGCGCCCTACTGTTCTCCTAAACAGCATAGGAGAAGGGTGTGGCAAGTTCGGCGGAATTGCTGCCCGGCACGCTCGACGTCCTGATTCTCTAGGCCGTCTCACTCGGCAAGCTGCATGGATACGGCGTGCTGCTTCGCATCGAGCAGATCTCGGGCGGAGCCCTCCAGGTCCAGCAGGGCGCCCTCTATCCCGCACTGTACCGCCTCGAACACCACGGCTTCATCGAGAGCGAGTGGGGAACCTCGGACAACAATCGCAAGGCCAAGTTCTACCGCCTGACCGCCGCCGGACGGAAACGGCTCGGCGAAGAAACCGCGAGTTGGAACCGCCTCGCCCAGGCCATCGCCCGCTCCCTGGCCGCGACGCCGCAGGGGATCTGAAAACCAGGTCATAGGTCAGAGGTCAGAGGTCGCTGTTCAGGGACCTGAGTGGCACGGTGCTCAGCGTTTCGCGCCTGGAAACAGAATGGTGAACAACGTCCGGCGCTGTGCGGTGACTTCGGCGAGCGATCGGCCCGTGATCACCGCGGCCAACCACTCGCCGCGATCCGCATCCGCCCAGCGCGCCGCGAATCCATATGCGTTCACGGCAGTGCGGAACGAGATCGCTTCCACCGCCAGTCCGGCGATTTCGCCCATGCAGTGCCGGAAGGTATTGTCGGGCCGGTAGTGCTGCGCGAACAGGGTGCTGGCATCGTTATGCAGCCGCAATCGAAGTGTCGCCTGTCCCGAGCGGAAATGGAGCTCGTCCGGGCTGGGGAATGGCACGCGCCTGATCTCACGCGGCACCCTGATGCGCACCGAGCGCAGGTCGTACCGCGTCCACTCGAAGCTGTCCACCGAATCGCTCAGGCACGGCGAATAGAACCACGCGTCGGCGTTCGCGGTGGCTGTCTCGGCGACATTCGCGGTGCGCTGGATTGTGTGGAGCGCGAGGCGAAGCGCCTGCGCGTCTCTCAGCCGGGTCGTCCGGATCATCGCCTGCACTGAATTCCGCTCGTCGGGCTCGTTGAGACGCTCCCATCGGGCCACAGCCAGGTACTCACCGCGACCGCGCCACGAGAGTGCCTCGGTCAGGAAGCCGCCGTATTGCGCCTCGCAGACGACCTGGCCGGGTTGGTTGTAGCCCAACAGGCCGAATGCACTCTGCCTCCCCAACATGATCGCCATGCTCGACGTCCCGCGACTGAAACGCAGGCTGAATCCGTCGCTCCTGCCGCGCCGATACTCTCGAGGAACGGCAATGCTGATGTTCCCCAGTTGATACCGCGGCCATCCCGTCGTGTCGGGCGAAGCGGGATCGCAAACCGAACGGACCCACTCCTGGTCCGCGGTGAGCGAGATCGGCTCTGGAGGATCCTGTCTGGAAGCGCAGGCCGCGAGGGCGGCTGCGACGACCGGAAGCGCGAACCGACGCGCGCGTTTTCTACTGAAGTCGGGGATTTGTAAGCCCGCCATGACGCCCCCGTGAGTGAGTAAACTGCTTGCTGAAGAATGCTACGGCTTTGCTACCGCGATGGTATGCAGCATGTCGCGAATGAGCCTTGCTTCCTCGACCTTCGAAGCGCCCATTGAGGCAAACAGCCACTTGCCGACATCCTGCCCACCCCACGTGGCTTCCCAGCGCGCCACGAGGCTGAAGTAGCCGAGGTCTCTCCAGGCCAACACCTCTGTCGGGAAGCCGCCGTAACTCGCACGGCACCAGTTCTGGAAGCGCCGCGCGCGGTTCGCGTCGTCGAAATCGTACCGAGCGTTACGGTGAAGCCTGAGGAGGAAACCACCGGAGCCGCTCCGGAAGCTCAGCGTGTACGGTTGGGCCTCACTCACACGGTATTGCGGCGCCACCAGGATCGTGATGTCGCCGATCCGATACCGCTTCCACCCGGTCGTATCCGCCGGCGATCCCGCATCACACGTGCTCGCGACCCAGGCCTGGTCCGGCGTCAGGGGGACCGGTTCAGTGTATGGGTCAGGAGCCGGGGCACATCCCCATGCTGCTGCCAGCATGACCAGCTCGGGCCACCTCCGGGGCGCTATTCTTCGGACATGGCTGATCATGATCTGACTCCGGTGCGCGTCGTAGGGGGTGGACTGGCCGGAAGCGAGGCCGCCTGGCAACTCGCCCAGCGCGGGTGCCGCGTTGTACTCCAGGAGATGCGCCCGGTTCGCCGGACCCCCGCCCACCAGACGGAGCGCCTCGCGGAGTTGGTCTGCTCGAACACGTTCAAGAGTACGGAGACCAGCAACGCCCACGGCCTGCTGAAGGCGGAGATGCGGGTGCTGGGAAGCATGGTTCTCGAAGCCGCCGATGCGGCGCGCGTTCCGGGTGGTTCCGCGCTGACCGTGGATCGGGAAGTGTTCGCGCAGGCGGTTACGGATCGAGTCACGAGTCATCCGCTCGTCGAGGTCGTTCGCGAGGAGGTCACGTCCCTGCCGCAGCCAGGCATTGTCGCGACCGGGCCGCTCACTTCCGAAGCACTCTCCGAGGCGATTCGAGAGCGTACGGGCAGTGATGCGCTGTCGTTCTACGACGCCATCGCGCCCATCGTCGCGATCGATTCCATCGATCATGGCATCGTGTTCCGCGCTTCCCGGTACGGCAAGGAAACGATGGACGGCGCCGGTGACGAGGGCGCGTACCTCAACTGCCCGATGTCGCGCGACGAATACGAGGCTTTTCTCGACGCGCTGAGCACCGCCGACCAGTATCACGCGCACGAGTTCGACCAGGTGCCGTACTTCGAGGGCTGCATGCCCATCGAGGTCATGGCTCAGCGCGGGCGCGAGACGCTCCGCTTCGGTCCCATGAAGCCGGTTGGTCTCGACGACCCACGCACGGGACGAAGACCGTGGGCGGTCGTGCAGCTTCGACAGGAAGATCGCGCCGGAGCGATGTGGAACATGGTTGGATTCCAGACACGTCTGCGGATTGCCGAACAACAACGGGTCTTCCGCATGATCCCGGGGTTGGCGGGAGCGGAGTTCCTCCGGTATGGGCAGATCCACCGCAACGCCTACCTCAACGCGCCTGCCTCGCTCACGCCGCATCTCTCACTGCGCGACGACCCGATGGTGCTGTTCGCTGGCCAGCTCACCGGCGTCGAGGGCTACACCGAGAGCACCGCGACGGGACTCCTCGCCGGGATGAACCTGGCGCGGATGCTCCGTGGCGAGGAACCGGCCCTCCCGCCGCCGACCACGATGCTCGGCGCGCTGTACCGCTACCTCCGTGAGGCCGATCCACGCCACTTCCAGCCGATGAACGCCAACTTCGGGCTCGTCGAAGCGTTAGGCACGGAGGTTCGTGACAAGCGACGGAAGAAGGAACTGCTTGCCGGGCGGTCGCTGGCGGACCTGGCGGCCTGGCGGGACAACCTGGCGACTCCGATGCCCGCCTTCAGCGCGCTCGCGCCGTGAAGACCGCCCCCGCCCGCGCCCGCCCGCCTGACGAGACTTCACGCTCGCGACATCCGGATATCGAAGCGTTCCTCACGCACCTGGCCAAGGAGCGCGACGTTTCGCCGAACACCCTGAGGGCCTATCGACAGGACCTGGCGAACCTCGAGACATTCCTGGCATCGCAACTCGGCAGCGGCTGGACCTGGGACCAGGTCGACCGGCTGGTGCTGCGTGGTTTCCTTGGATTCCTGACACGGGCCGGACTGGCCCGGCGCAGCACTGCGCGATCGCTCTCCGCGGTCCGCACGCTGTTCAAGTTCCTCCATCGCGAGGAACTGGTGCCCACGAATCCGACTCGCACGGTTTCGAGCCCGAAGCTCGAGAAGTACCTGCCCGCGTGGCTCGATCGAAAACAGGTCGACGTGCTCTTCGACATGGCCGAACTCAGGGCGCGGGAGGGAGGATTTGCCGACGTGCGCAACCTGGCCATTCTCGAGCTGTTTTACTCGACCGGGATGCGGCTGTCCGAACTGCGCGGCGTCAATCGCGGTGACCTGGACCTGGTCGCTCAGCAGGTCAAGGTCCGCGGGAAGGGCAGGAAGGAGCGGATCATCCCTGTGGGCGACAAGGCGACGCTCGCGCTGCGGAACTACGAGTCGAAGCTTGATGAATTGGCTCGGAAGCTGGGCGGCCGGGTCGACAGAATGGCCTGGTTCCTCGGCCCACGCGGAAGACGGCTCTCGGTGCGCGGCATCCAGGATATCGTGACCCGGTTCCTGTCGCGGCTCGACGAGAACGCCGGCCTGTCCACGCACTCGCTGCGGCACTCGTTCGCGACACACCTGCTCGATGCCGGCGCCGACCTGCGCGCGGTGCAGGAGCTCCTGGGGCACGCGTCGATCTCGACGACGCAGATTTACACGCACACCAGCGTCGAGCGGCTTCGCGAAGTGTACAAGAAAGCGCATCCCAGAGCCTGAGTCAGAGCTCGGAGCTCAGAGGTTGCGCTGCCCTCTGCCCTCTGCCCGCTGCCCTCAGTATCTTGGCTTTCCCTTTGCCCCGCCAATGTCCATGCGATCCCCTGGTCGAATTCGCTCGACAACCATCCTGAGCGTCCGTCGCGACGGCCAAGTCGCGCTCGGCGGCGATGGGCAGGTCACGGTGGGCGAAACGGTGATGAAGGCCACCGCGCAAAAGGTGCGGACGCTCGCCAATGGCCGGCTGCTGGCCGGATTCGCCGGCAGCGCCGCGGACGGGCTGACGCTCTTCCAGAAGTTCGAGGAAAAGATCGAGCGGTACCCCGACAACCTGCGGCGCGCGGCGGTTGAACTGGCGAAGGATTGGCGCAGTGACCGCGTGCTACGTCGGCTCGAAGCGTTACTGGCGGTTACCGACAAGGAAAGCAGCTTCATCCTGTCGGGCACGGGCGACATCATCGAACCCGATGACGGGGTACTCGCGATCGGATCCGGTGGTCCGTACGCCCTGGCGGCCGCGCGCGCCCTCGTCGCCAGTACCCCGCTGCCGGCCGTCGAGATCGTCAGGCGCGCGCTGGAAATCGCGGCCGACATCTGCATTTACACGAACAATCGCATCACGATACTCGAAGCTTGAGATGGGAGATGGGAGAATCGAGGTAAACGGCAAACCCTGATCGCGTCGCTACTGCCCTGCGGCGATCAGGTCCCAATCGAAGATCCGATCTGATCGGAAGGCAGTTTCTCTCAGATCTCCCATCTCACCTCTCCCATCCCGATGGCAACGAACCGAACGGAGCAAGCCCTCGCCCGCCTCGCGGATTTGACCCCGCGCCAGATCGTGGCGGAGCTGGACCGCTACATCGTCGGGCAGAACGATGCCAAGAAGGCCGTGGCCATCGCGCTGCGGAACCGCTGGCGACGGCAGCGCGCCCCGGAATCGATTCGCGACGAGATCTCGCCTAACAACATCATCCTCATCGGCCCAACCGGGGTGGGGAAGACCGAGATTGCCCGCCGGCTGGCCCGCCTGGCCGGCGCGCCGTTCGTGAAGGTCGAGGCGTCAAAGTTCACCGAGGTGGGTTACGTTGGCCGCGACGTCGAAGGCATGGTGCGCGACCTCGTCGAAAGCGCGATCGACATGGTTCGCACCGAGCGTGAGACCGAGGTGGAGGACCTGGCGCAGGAGCGCGTCGAAGATCGCCTGCTCGACCTGCTGCTCCCCGTGCCCGGCGACGTGAAGCCGCGGGCGCCGGTCACCGCCGATACGGCGTCGCCAACCCCCTCCAGCGGCGGTGTGTTCGTCGTGTCACCGACCGGTGACATCCAGCAGGATCGGGACGCCGAGGCGGCGCGCGAACGGCACCAGCGCACGCGCGACAAGCTCCGCCAGCTCCTCCGCGACGGGCAGCTCGAACAGCGCGAGGTCGATATCGAGGTGTCGCAAACCTCCTCGCCCATGCTGGAGATGATGACGTCGCAGGGCGCGCCCGAAGGCATGGAGAACTTCACCGAGATGCTGCGGGACATGCTTCCCCGCCGCAACAAGAAGCGCACGTTGAAGGTCGCCGAGGCCAGGCGCATCCTGCTCGAACAGGAGTACGACAAACTCATCGACCACGAGGATGTTACCTCGGACGCCCTCGATCGCGTCGAGAAGCTGGGAATCATTTTCCTCGACGAGATCGACAAGATCGCGGGCATGCGCTCCGAAGGATCGGGGCCCGATGTGTCGCGCGAGGGCGTGCAGCGCGACCTCCTGCCCATCGTCGAAGGCTCGAACGTGCAGACCAAGCACGGTATGGTGAAGACCGACCACGTGCTCTTCATCGCCGCCGGCGCGTTCCACGTCTCCAAGCCGAGTGACCTGATCCCGGAAATGCAGGGGCGCTTCCCGATCCGCGTCGAGCTCAAGCCGCTCACCGAGGAGGACTTCGTCCGGATCATGACCGAACCCGAGAACGCCCTCACCAAGCAGTACGCGGCGCTCGTCGAGTCGGAGGCCGCGGTGCTGGAGTTCACAGCCGACGGCGTGGCCGAGGTGGCGCGCATCGCCGCCATCGCCAACCAGCGCATGGAGAACATCGGCGCGCGGCGACTTCACACGGTCATGACGACGCTTCTCGAAGACGTCCTTTACACGCTGCCTGACAAGTCGATCGAGAAAGTCACGGTCAACCGGGGGCTCGTTCAGCACCGGTTGAAGGCGATCCTGGAAGATGAAGATCTCCGCAAGTACATCCTCTGAGCCAATAGGCCAGAGGCCAGAGGCCAGAGGAACGGCTCCTCCGCGTCTCCTCTGGCCTCTGGCCTAGCCGTATGCGCCATTTCCTCTCCATCCCCGACTTCACCCGGCCCGAGCTCGAGCAACTGCTCGCGCTGGCCGAATCCATGCGCGCCGGGCGCTACACCGCGCGTCCGCTCCAGGGACAGGCGCTGGCGATGATCTTCATGAAATCGTCAACGAGAACACGCGTGTCGTTCGAGGTCGGCTGTTACCAGCTCGGCGGGCATGCGCTGTTCCTCTCGCCGCGCGACGCGCAGGTCGGCCGGGGTGAACCCATCGAGGACACGGCGCGCGTCCTGTCTCGTTATGTGCAGGGCATCATGATCCGCACGTTCGCGCATGCGGATGTCGCGGCCATGGCCGCCCACGCCACGGTGCCCGTCATCAACGGACTCACCGACCTCCATCACCCGTGCCAGGTCCTCGCCGACGTGCTCACCATGCGGCAGCACCTCGGCGGGCACGAGGGCAAGGTCGTGGCCTGGGTCGGTGACGGTAACAACATGGCCAACTCCTGGATCGACGCGGCCTGGCGGCTGGGGTTCAAGCTTCGGCTTGCCTGTCCCGAGGGGTACGATCCTGAGCCCTCGCTCCTGGCCCGCGCGGAGCGTGAAACAGATATCGAGCTCATGCGCGACCCGCGTGAAGCGGTCACCGGCGCCGACGTCGTGAATACCGACGTGTGGGCGTCCATGGGGCAGGAGGAAGAGCAGTCAGAGCGGAGCAAGGCATTCAGCAATTACACGGTCGATGGAGCGCTCATGCGTCGCGCTGCGCCGCATGCGATCTTCCTGCACTGCCTGCCGGCTCACCGCGGCGAGGAGGTGGCGCCCGAGGTGATAGACGGGCCGCAGAGCCGCGTGTGGGGCGAGGCCGAGAATCGCCTGCACATCCAGAAGGCCATCATGGCCGTGCTGATGGGGGGAGAGTCGCTCGCGTGATCGCCGAGGTGCCTTCATGTCAGATATTCCATACGCAATTCGGCTGAACGCAAATCAGCGGCGACACTTCGAGGTGCTCTTTGCCCGGCTCGAGGAGTCGCTTGCGAAGGTGGAATCGTTGATGGTCAGTGAGGGGCCGCGGGATTTCACGATGGGCTTCACCGAGGACGATCTTCCCTCTGCGTTTCGAAAGACTGCTCCGCCGCTGCTCGACCAGCTGAGAAGCGAAATTGCGCAACTGACGAGCGTTCTCGAATTGCGCCGAAGGAGTGTGTCGCGGCGGAGGACCATCGCTGCCATCCTCACGGCCGAAGCAGTCCGGTTCGAGGACAGTCTTGCATCCCAGATGCGAGGGTACGGAGCGGTCGATCCCAGCGTGGAGCAACACCTCGATCCCAGGCTCGAAGGCATTGCGCGAACGCTCAACGTGCTGGCGAAATCCCTGAAGGCCACTCACACCAGATCGACCGAATGA
>DATCIJ010000146.1:0-12162 GCA_036507855.1 Gemmatimonadaceae bacterium
TGTGGCGAGCGCTGCCGCCCCAATCGTGAGAAAATCGCGACGAGTTGTCATTGTGGCGGGTCGGCGGGTAGCGGGTCGCGTGAAAGAAGAGGAATGCTGTCACTGCCGACGTTCATAGTCCGTCCCGCAACCCGCAACCCGCAACCCGAAAAAACAAAAGCGCGCCTGTCGGGGCGCGCGGGACGCAGTGTTTCAGCGAGCTCAGTTTTTATGTCGAAACGTTATTCGCCCGCGGGTCAGGTCATAGGGCGAGACTTCGACTTTCACCCGATCACCCACCAGAACGCGAATGCGGAAGCGCCGCATGTTGCCGGCGAGCGTCGCGAGAATCGCATGTCCGTTGTCCAGCGCCACCCGGAACGTCGTGCTCGGGAGGACCTCTGAAACCACTCCCTCGAGCTCGACCGATTCCTCTTTCGCCATTCCGTTCCCGTCCTAGCGGGCGTTGCGACGCGAGCGCGCGCGGCGCTGGGCTGCTGCTGATTTGAGCTGGCGCATGACGCTGGGCTTCACGTAGTGACGCCGGCGACGCAGCTCCTGGAGCAACCCGGATTTCTCGACCTTCTTCTTGAATGACTTGAGCGCCCAGTCCAGCCGGTCGCCTTCCTGCAACGTGACTTCGATCATGTCCGACTTCCTCTCCTCTTTTCCTGGTTCATGAGAATCTCTTCAGACTGAAAACGATACCGCATATCGCGCCGTCCCGCCATCTGAATGCTGCGGGCCGGACCGACAAGTCGATCCGGCCCCCATTGGGGGGCGGCTAACGCCGCCCCCCGGTGCACTAGGTCAGCTTGACCACGTTTTCAGCGGCGGGACCCTTCTGGCCCTGCACGACCTCGAACTCAACCCGATCGCCTTCGGCGAGCGAGCGGAAGCCCTGCGACTGGATGGCAGAGAAGTGCACGAAGCAATCCTTCTGCCCGTTCTCGGGTGTGATGAAACCAAAGCCCTTCTGATCGTTGAACCACTTCACGGTGCCGGTGATACGAGACATTGCTACTCCAATGGAGATTGTTGATGTCGGAGTCCGGTAATGCCGTCCCACCGACGATCTGTTGTTCGTGGAATCCCTCCACGACGGGTCGAACACGAGTCAGAACACCAACAAAAAAGGGCCATCGCGCGATGCGAGGCCCTCGACGTGCGGTACTTGCCCAGCGGGTGTCCTTACTCGCTGCCCAATGGTAGTGGAGCCTGGCGCGGAAGTCAATGCAGTATCACGGTCTAGGCCACTTGGATCACGCTCCGAGACGGGCCAGAGGCCAGAGGCCAGAGGCCAGAACAAAGACACACAGCTCAGGGACTATTTCCCGTGACGACTTTGGACTAAAGTGTCCGCCCGCGCCCTCTCTGGCCTCTGGCCTCGGACCTCGGACCTCTCTCTTGCGCTGGGAACGCTACTCCAACTACCACCTCCTCCGGATGCGGATCCGCGACCTCGGTCTCACGATCGATGGAACGTGGCTGCAGGGGTGCGTCGAGAAGCTCTATGCCGAGCTGGATGAACGACTCCTCAGGTTCAAGCCGCACGTCTGGCTGTCTGACGACTGGTTTTCGCCGGCCAACATCCCCGGATTCGCCATCCCCTTCTACCTCGCCCATCCGCGACTCCGGCGCCTCGAGCACGACCAGTTCCTGGACGTCGAAGGGGCCTCACGCGCCGAATGCATGCGGATCATGCGGCACGAAGCCGGTCACGCCGTTCAGCACGCGTACCAGCTTCAGCGCCGCCGGCGCTGGCAGGAGCTCTTCGGAAAGTCGTCCACCCGGTATCCCGAGTACTACCGACCGAATCCCGCGAGCAAGCGATACGTCCAGCACCTTCGCCTCTGGTACGCGCAGAGCCATCCGGACGAAGACTTCGCCGAAACGTTCGCGGTGTGGCTGAGGTCCCGGTCCGACTGGCGCCGGAAATACGTCGGATGGCAGGCCCTCAGGAAACTCGAATACGTCGACGAACTCATGGCCGACGTCGGCTGGCGGAAGCCCGTCATAACGACGCGGCGCGTCATTGAGCCGGCGCGGACGATCAACAAGACACTCGCCGAGCATTACGCCGGTCGCCGGCGGAAATACACGGTGAAGTTCCCCAACACGTACGACGCGGATTTGCGGCGGCTGTTCTCCGAAGAAAAACGTCACCGGCATAACGAGGCAGCCGCGCTCTTCCTTCGACGGAACAAGGGCGAGATCCGGCGACTCGTCTCCCGCTGGACCGGCGAGTATCAGTACACGCTGGAAGTGGTGCTCAACGACATGATCGGCCGGTGCCGCGACCTGAGGCTCCGCGTGGGCAGTCCTGAACGCGAACTGTTGATGAACTTCGCGGTGCTCCTTACCGTGAAGACAATGCACTTCCTCTACTCGCAGGGGCTGCGCGACTGGATCGCCCTGTGATGCGATGAAGAAACTGCGCGTTCTGGCGCTGATGCATCCGGATCTCGTCCCGCCTCCGGATGCGGCGGCGATGTCCGCTGAAGACCGCTTTCGCTTCAAGACGGAGTACGACGTCGTCAGCACGCTCCAGCAGCTCGGCCACGAGGTTCGCGCCCTGGGCGTCCAGGACGAACTGCATCCCATTCGCGACGCGGTCGACGAGTTCAAGCCCGACGTCGCGTTCAACCTGCTCGAGGAGTTCCAGGGCAACGTCCTCTTCGACCAGAACGTCGTCAGCCTGCTCGAGTTGCTGCGCGTCCCGTACACCGGGTGCAATCCGCGCGGCCTGATCATCTCCCGCGAAAAGGCCCTGTCGAAGAAGCTGCTCGTCTACCATCGAATCCGCGTGCCAGCCTTTCACGCCTTTCCGATGGGACTCAAGGTGAAGCGCCCACGCCAGCTCGGGTTTCCGTTGATCGTGAAAAGCCTGACCGAGCATTCATCGCTGGGCATATCGAAGGCTTCGATTGTCCACGATGACGCCGAGCTGTCCGAGCGCGTGAAGTTCGTGCATCGGCGGGTGAAGACCGACGCGATCGCCGAGCAGTTTATCGAAGGACGCGAGGTCTACGTTGCGGTCCTGGGGAATGAACGGCTGACGGCGCTCCCGGCACGGGAACTGGTCATCGCCAGCGCTCACAGCGACCCGCCGGTCATCGCGACGGAAAAGGTCAAACACGACCTGGAGTACCAGGAGCGGCACGGCATCGAGCAGAAGCCGGCCGTCGATCTGCTACCAGCAGTCCAGTCCGCTCTGCCGCACCTCAGCAAGCGTATCTACCGGATTCTGGGGCTGAGCGGGTACGCGCGCATCGACTATCGGGTGAGTCCAGACGGATTGATCTGGTGCCTGGAGGCCAATCCGAATCCGGAGATCTCTCAGGGGGAGGAGTTCGCGTCGGCGGCGGCTCAGGCTGGAATCACCTACCCGGAACTCCTTCAGCGCCTGATCAACCTCGGCCTCAAGGGGGCGACGTTCGAGGAGTAAGGTCCGTATCCCGCTTCAACTTTCCATGCGGGGAACGCGTATCAGTATCTTGTTGCGACCCGGCTTCTGGCGACGGCCAGTGCAGGCGCTCGCTTCCAGTCCTGTCCCCCGATTCCAGAGATGGCTTTCCAGAAGATCTCCCTCCGATTGCTCGCCATAATGCTTCTGCATGCTGGTACCGCCGGCGCCCAGGACAGCGCGGCCGCCGTACCTGAGCGCGCGGCAACCAGCGGCGTTTTCTCGGAAAACCAGGCGGGGCGAGGCGAAGGTGTGTATCGCACCAGTTGCCAGAGCTGTCACGCCAAGACCGAGTATACCGGCGACAAGTTCAAGGTCGCGTGGGTGTCGAAGACTGCCTACGACATTTTTGACGTGATCCGGAGCCAGATGCCCGAGGACAATCCGGGTTCGCTCGAACGCCAGGAGTACGTCGACGTCGTGGCCTACATCTTTTCGCTCAATGCGTTTCCAGCCGGTTCCGGTGACCTGCCAGGCGACGACGATGGGCTGAAGAAGGTGCGCATCGACAGCCCGCCGGAGTCTGTGGCATCCCGGACGGCCGCTCGCGCGATATCGCACCCGAGGGTGACATTCCGGCAGTAGCTTCACCCGGCACTGACGGGCCGACAACACAGAAAGGGAGAGAACAGCGATGGTCCAACGACGTCACTTCGTGATCGCGGTCTCCTTGACGGCGGTTCTGGCCGGCCAGGCGGCGGCGCAGGCCGGGGGCAGTGCATCGATGCCCCCCACCAATGACCTGCCGAATCCGTACGAGACGATCACGGGCTGGGCCAAGCTCCCCGAAGGTCGTACCTGGGGTTCGACCAGTGCCGTTGAGATCGATCGCGACGGCGTGAGCATCTGGGTGGCCGAGCGCTGCCAACAAAACTCGTGCACGGGTTCGAACCTCCCCGCGATCCTCAAGTTCGATGCGAACGGCAACCTGGTGACGTCGTTCGGCGCGGGAATCCTGAACTTCCCGCACGGCATCTACGTGGATCGCGACGGCAACGTCTGGGTCACTGATGGCCGGGACAACCGCCCGGGGCGCGGGCGTGGCGCCGCCGCCGACGCACCGCCGCCTCCCCAGCCGGCTGTGGTCTACGGTCACCAGGTGTTCAAGTTCAGTCCGGACGGCAAGCTGCTGATGACCTTGGGCACGAAGGGCGGTGGACGCGATTCGCTGTTCTTCTGGCAGCCTAACGATATTCTGGTGGCGCCGAACGGTGACATCTTCGTGACCGAAGGTCACTCGTCGGCTGCCAACTCCAACGCCAGGATCCTGAAGTTCGACCGGACCGGGAAGCTGCTGAAGATCATCGGCAAGTTCGGCACCGGCCCGGTGGAGTTTGACCAGCCGCATGCGCTGGCGATGGACTCCCGCGGGCGCCTCTTCGTCGGCGACCGCAGCAACAACCGGATCCAGATTCTGGACCAGGAAGGGAATCACCTGGAAACCTGGTACCAGTTCAGCCGGCCGAGCGGGGTCTACATCGATGCCCAGGACGGGATCTATGTCGCCGACTCGGAGTCTGGTTCGATTGGCAATGGTCGCGGTCGCGCCTGGAAGCGCGGCATCCGGATCGGCAGTGCCAAGGATGGGTCGATCACGGCGTTCATTCCGGATCCCGTGGCGGTGAGTAACAACACCAGTTCCGCCGAGGGCGTTGCGGCGGACAAGAACGGCGTGATCTATGGCGCCGAGGTGGGAGAGAAGGCGTTGAAGAGGTATGTCAAGAAATAGCGATCAGCGATCAGCAACTCTCGTACTCGCTGTTCGCTGTTCGCTGTTCGCTGTTCGCTACTCGCTACTCGCTGGTCGCTGCTCGCTGATCCAAAAGGAGCTTACCATGACTCGACTTTCACTACTGGCCCTGCTGATCGCTGCCGTGCCTCTCGGCGCCCAAAACACCATGAGCTTCTTCATCACCTCGGCCGGTTCGGGTGATGGCGCCAACCTCGGCGGATTGGCGGGAGCCGACGCCCGCTGCAAGCAACTGGCCGACGCGGCCGGCGTGACCGGCAAGACCTGGCGTGCCTACCTGAGCGCCAAGGCGGCGGCCGGACAGCCAGCCGTGAATGCGAAGGACAGGATCGGAAGGGGCCCCTGGTACAACGCGAAGGGCGTCATGGTCGCGAGCAGCGTCGCCGACCTGCACAGCGACGCGAACAAGCTCGGCAAGGGAAACAGCCTGACCGAGAAGGGTGCGGAGGTCCCGGGACGCGGCAATGCACCGAACCACCACGACATCCTCACCGGGTCCCTCCTGAATGGTACGCTTTCTCCTGACACGACCGACACGACCTGCAACAACTGGACGTCCAACTCGGCTGGTGCGGCCTACCTCGGTCACCACGACCGGCAGGGTGGCGGCGCGAACCCGACCTCGTGGAACTCGGCCCACCTTTCTCGCGGCTGCTCACAACAAAACCTCGTGTCCACGGGTGGAAACGGCTATTTCTACTGCTTCGCCATCAACTGAACCGGAGACCGTCATGGCAGTCACCTTCAAGGTCAACGGCAGGTCCACCACGGTCGACGTTGCGCCGGACACCCCGCTGCTCTGGGTCCTGCGTGATGTCCTGGACCTCAAGGGCACGAAGTATGGGTGCGGCATCGCCCAGTGCGGCGCGTGCACCGTCCACCTGGATGGCGTCGCGGTGCGTTCCTGCAACCGGCCGATTTCGGAGCTGGCCGGTGGTGAAGTCGTGACCATCGAGGGGCTTTCCGCCGACGGCTCGCACCCGGTGCAGCGAGCGTGGGTGGAGATGGACGTTCCCCAGTGCGGCTACTGCCAGGCGGGACAGATCATGTCGGCGTCGTCGCTGCTGGCCAGGACACCCAGGCCCACCGACAACGACATCGATCGCGCGATGAACGGCAACATCTGCCGCTGCGCGACCTACCTCCGCATTCGACAGGCGATCCACCGGGCGGCGCAGATGGCGGCGGCCGACGGCAACAGCGGGCGGCGCGAGTCGGAAGACGACGCCCCGAAGTCCCTCCTCACCTCATCCGCCGGCGCGTAGGAGTAACCCATGGAAACCACCAAGGTGGGGACGACCCAGGTCAACCGGCGGCAATTCCTGCACGTGTCCGCGCTGGCCGGCGGTGGCGTGCTCCTCGCGACCAGTTTCGAGCCGTTGGGCCGGCTCGACGCGCTCGCCGCCACCACGCAGGCCGCCGACTTCGCGCCTAACGCATACATCCGCCTGACGCCGGACGGCATCGTCACGATCATCGCCAAGAACCCCGAGATCGGGCAGGGCGTCAAGACGATGCTCCCGATGCTGATCGCCGACGAGCTGGACGTCGAGTGGAGCAACGTCAGGATCGAGCAAGGTGATCTTGATACCACGAAGTTCCAGGGGCAGAGCGCGGGCGGCAGCACCGCCACCCCCAACAACTGGCTGCCGATGCGCCGGGTCGGGGCCGCGGGCCGGGCGATGTTCGTCTCGGCGGCGGCGCAGACGTGGGGCGTCCCGGAGGCGGAGTGCACCACCGGGGGCGCGGCGGTCCACCACCACTCCTCGCGCCGGCGACTGGCCTACACGGAGTTGCTCGCGAGGGCAGCCACGATCCAGCCGCCCGACCTCGCGACGGTGAAGCTGAAGGACCCGAAGGATTTCAAGATCATCGGGACCGCCGTGAAGAGCGTCGACAACCAGAAGATCGTCACCGGCAAGCCGATTTACGGCATCGACCTCACCCTGCCGGGGATGCTGCACGCGGTCTTCGAGAAGTGCCCGGTCTTCGCCGGCAAGGTCGTGAGCGCGAACCTCGACGAGGTGAAGGCGATGGCGGGCGTGAAGCACGCCTTCGTCATCGAGGGCACGGACAACCTGCAGGGCCTGATGCCGGGCGTGGCGATCGTCGCCGACACCTGGTGGAACGCGAAGACGGCGCGGGAGCGCCTGCGCGTGACGTGGGACGAGGGAGCGACCGCCCAACAAAGCAGCGAAGGTTTTGCCCAGGAAGCGTCCCGGCTTTCGACGCAGCCACCACAACGTGCGCTCCGCAAGGACGGCGATCCGGATGCGGCGCTGGCGTCGGCGGCGAAGACAGTCGACGCGGCGTACTTCTATCCGTTCATCGCTCATGCTCCCCTCGAGCCGCAGAACACCACGGCGCACTTCAAGGACGGCAAGCTCGAGCTGTGGTCGGCGAGCCAGACGCCCCAGGGCGGGCGCGGCCTGGTCTCCCGGACGTTAGGCGTGGCGGAAGAGAACATCACCATCCACCTGCCGCGCATGGGCGGCGGGTTCGGGCGGCGGCTCTACAACGACTACATGGTCGAGGCGGCGGCGATCGCGATGAAGATCCCGGAGCCGGTGAAGCTGCTCTGGACGCGCGAAGACGACATGCGCCACGACTTCTACCGTCCGGCGGGATTCCACTACCTGAAGGGCGGCGTGGATGCATCGGGCAAGCTGGTCGCCTGGAAGAATCACTTTGTCTCGTTCGGAGCCGGGCAGGGATTCGCCCCCAGCGCCGGCCTGGGTGCCGCGGAATTCCCGGCGCGCTTCATCGCCAACTACGCGCTCGAAGCGTCGGTCATGCCGTTAGGCGTGCCCACCGGCGCGCTGCGGGCGCCCACGAGCAACGGGGTCGCGTTCGTCATCCAGTCGTTCATCGACGAGCTGGCGCATGCCGCGGGCAAGGACCCGGTGCAGTTCCGCTATGAATTGTTGGCGAACAGGCAACCCGACGCGCCCCAGGTTTCGGCGCCCACCGGGCAGCAGACCCCGGGCGGAGGCCGCCAGGGAGGCGGACCCGTCTTCGAGGGTGACCGCATGCGCGGCGTACTTGAACTGGTCGCCGAGAAGTCGGGGTGGGGAAAGACCCGGTTGCCGAAGGGCACTGGCATGGGTGTTGGCTTCCACTTCTCGCACCGCGGTTATTTCGCCGAGGTCGTGCAGGTCACAGTGTCGCAGGCCGGTCAGCTCAAGATCGACAAGGTCTGGGTGGCCGGTGACATCGGGAGCCAGATCATCAACCCGTTGAACGCGGAGAATCAGGCGCAGGGAGCGGTCCTCGACGGTATCGCCGAGGCGCTGGCTCAGGAGATCACCATCGAGAAGGGCCGCACGGTGCAGGACAACTTCAGGAACTTCCAGCTGCTGCGTCTCGTGCAGGTGCCGCCCATCGAGGTGCACTGGAAGGTCACCGAGTTTCCGCCCACGGGGCTCGGTGAACCGGCGCTGCCGCCTGTGGTGCCAGCGCTGTGCAATGCTATCTTCGCGGCGACGGGGAAGCGGATTCGGTCACTTCCACTTTCCAAGCATAATTTGAGCTGGGCGTAGTTCGGGCAGCGGGCAGCGGGGATACCAACGGATCAACAGAGGAGATCCCATGTCGAGCCAGACAGCGGTTTCGCGGCGGACTTTCGTCGGTGGGGTTGCCACCGCGGTCGGGGCACTTGGCCTGCCTCCACTCGATCTCTGGGCCCAGGGGACCCCGACGGTCAGGCCGAGAGACCAGCGAGCGCCTGACGAGTACGACGCGCTCGCCAAGCTCGCCAACAACGAGAACCCGTACGGGCCGTCGGAGACCGTGATCCAGGCCATGACAAAGGCGTTCAAGTACGCCAACCGTTATGGCTATCCCGACGGCAACGTCACCGAGGAGATCGCGAAGCACCATGGCGTCAAGCAGGACCAGGTGATGATCGCCGCCGGTTCGGGCGAGATCCTCGACGTCTGCTGCACGGCGCTGCTCCAGGACGGCAGGAAGATCGTGGGGTCGGAGCCGTCGTACACGATCCTCTATCAGAACGCGGCGGGTCTGAAGGCCGATACGATCAAGATTCCGCTGCTCGCTGATTTCCGGCAGGACATCCCCGCGCTCATCCGCGCGACGAAGAAGCACCATCGCGAGGTTGGTTTCGTGTACCTGTGCAACCCGAACAACCCCACCGGTCGCATCGTGACGAAGGATGAGGTCCGCGAGCTGCTCGACGGCATTCCGGAAGACGTGCCGGTGCTCATCGATGAGGCCTACCATCATTTCGTGGAGGATCCGGCCTACGCGACGTCGATGCCGTACGTGCACGAAGGGCGCGCCGTGATCGTCGCGCGGACGTTCAGCAAGATTGCCGGCCTGGCCGGCATGCGGCTGGGTTATGCCGTCGCCTCGCGGGAGCAGCTCCAGGTGCTGCGCGCCTACGCGACGGGCAGCGTGAATGCCTGCGTGCGGTGGGGCGGCGCGGCGGCGCTGGCCGACAAGGCCAATGAGGACAAGGTCCGCCGGGTCACGCTCGCGCTCCGGAAGAAGACGGTCGCCGACCTCAAGGCGTTAGGCTACGAGAGCATTCCAAGCGAAACCAACTTCTTCATGGTGCACCTGAAGCGGCCGATCGTGCCCGTGATCGAGGAGTTCCGGAAGAAGGGCGTCCTGGTCGGGCGTCCGTTCCCGCCGCTGAACGAGCATCTCCGGGTTTCGATCGGCACGCCTGACGAGATAGCCCGCTTCATGGTGGCCTTCAGGGAGATCATGACCAGCAAGGCAGCGTCGAACGGGTAGTCGAGGCGAGCGCCGGCGCTCCGGCGATGGCGAACAGTCGTGGCGTCCCGTTGGCGGCGGTCGCTGTATCCTGGTGGCCCAGCAGATCCCCCCACTGAGGTTTCCCCGTGACCAGCCCCGTGTCGATGCTGGCCGAGTTTGACCAGGAGATGAAATCCACGCGCCGGGTGCTGGAGCGCGTGCCCAGCAAAAAAGCCGAGTGGCGGCCCCATCCGAAGTCGTTCCCTATTGGCCATCTCGCGCATCATCGCGGGCAGATGACCGTATACCTGCGGCTCCTCGACATTCCAGTCCCGTCGGTTTATGGGCCGACGGCGGACGAAAGGTGGTGACCGTCGCTCGCTAGTGCCGTTCCAACTTGTTTCGCCAGAGGCTCAGAGACACGAGCCGGCTTGGAACCAACTTGGCGGGAATAGTTGGAACGGCACTAGCGGCGCACCACTTCGCCCGGGAGCGGTGGCGTGAGCTGTGGGACGATCCGCTTCCGGCTCAACTGTTCGTAGGCGTGCGCGATCTCGACCAGCCGGCGTTCGCTGAACGGCCGTCCGAGGAACTCGACCGAGATCGGAAGGCCGTCGGCGGCCACCCCGGCCGGGACGACGATAGCCGGAAGGCCCGTGATCGCGCTGACCGGATTGTCGCGCGGTCCCCGGTCGCCGGTGCCTAACGGGGGAGCGGTCAGCGCCTTGAACGGATAGACGAGTGCATCAACCTGCCACTTGTCCATGAGATCGACGATGACCTTCCGGATCGTCAGGCGGTTCTCCAGTCGCGACAGATATTCATCATCGAAGTCGAGCGGCCCGGGGCGCTGGCCGGTACGAAACTGGCCAGCCAGCTGCCTGAGGTACTTTCCGGTGGCGATCAGCTCCTTGAGGCTCTTCACCGGCGTGTCCGGCCCACGCCGACGCAGGTAGGCGTCGAACACCGTCTCGAATTCGTATGTGCTCGCGCGCGCGAGCGGAAAAAAGTCGACGAGGTTCATCCCCGTCGTGAGACCGTCCATGACCACGCCGCCTCGACGCCTGATGAAGGTGATCTCCTGCTCGATGAGTCGGTTGATCGGCTGGAACTGGCTGTCACCGCGGAAGAGATCGCGCAGCACGCCAATGCGGGCGCCGCGCAAGGCGAGGGTGTCGAGTCCCTCGTCGTAGCGCCGCCGTTCGAGCTTGCCGAGGCTTTCCCAGGTGAACAGGTCCTCGGGATCGATGCCTCGCATGTAACTCAGCAGGAGTGCCGCATCCGCCACCGTCTTTCCGTGCGCGCCGATCCGGTCCTGCGTGAATGAAATCGCGATCACGCCGGCCCGACTCGTCAGGCCCTGCGTGGGCGCGATGCCAACGATGCTGTTGTTGCTGGCTGGGCTCCTGATGGAGGCCCCCGTCTCCGTCGCGATGCCCACGGTGGCAAAGCCGACGTTCACGGCCACGCCGGTTCCTGCACTGGACCCGCCGGGGTTCCGCGTGAGGTCGAACGGGTTGAGGACCTGCCCGCCTAACGAACTCAGGCCCTGCGCCCCGAGGTTGAACTCGTCGAGGTTGGTCTTGAGGAAGATGATCGCGCCCGCCTCGCGCAGCTTGCGGATGACCGTGGCGTCGTTGGCGGGGTAGGTGCCGGCCAGCGCCAGGTTGCCGCCCGCCGAGGAAATGTCGTGAACGTCGACGACGTCCTTCACGGCGATCGGGATGCCATGAAGGGGGCTGCGAAGTCCTTTCTCCCGGCGTTCGCGGTCGAGCGCGCGCGCCACCTCGAGTGCCTTCGGATTGACCTGGATGATTGCGTTGAGTTTTGGTCCCGCCTTCTCGTACGCCGCGATCCGCGCCAGGTACATCTCGACGAGGCGTTCGTAGGTCAGGTTGCCGGCAGCTACGGCCGCCTGGATGTCCGCGACCGTCGCGTGCATCAGATCGACCGCGCCGCCCTGCGCGGCCGCGGAACGGGTGACCAGTGCGGTCATCATGGCGGCGCGTGCCAGCCGGAGACCGTGTTGCATCCCGCGCGATGACGTCATGAATCCCTCGGGGGTTTTCCGACCGAAGCCGCTGGAAAGCGCCGGACGGGCCCAAATATGCGACGAGCGGTGGTGGAGCGCGCCGGGGAGGCGCCGAATAAAGGCCGTAGCGAGTGCCGTTCCAACTTGTTTCACCGAACGCTCGAAGGTATGGGTTTGCATTGAACCACTTGGCGAGAATAGTTGGAACGGCGCTAG
>DATCIJ010000147.1:0-10667 GCA_036507855.1 Gemmatimonadaceae bacterium
GGCGGCCGCCGTCACCGCGCATGGTCGGACCTTCATTGTGCTCGATCGTCCCAATCCGATTCGTGGCGACCGCGTGGAAGGCGGGGTCCTCGATGAACAGTACCGATCCTTCGTTGGACAATTTCCTGTCGCACTACGCTATGGCCTGACGCCGGGGGAGTTGATCCGCTATCTCGTCGGATCTGGGCAGGTGAAGGCGGCCGTGAAGGTCGTTCCGATGGCGGGTTGGCGGCGGAACATGTGGTGGCAGCAAACCGGTTTGCCCTGGCGCAATCCGTCCCCGAACATCCGTTCTGTCGACGCGGCCCTGCTCTACACCGGCACGGTCTTCTTCGAAGGGACCAACCTGAGCGAAGGACGCGGTACGCCGCGGCCATTCCAACTGGTTGGCGCCGGATGGCTCAAGGATGCTGGCGAGATCGCGCGGGAACTGAACACCCGCCGGATTCCCGGCGTCGTCTTCGATTCCACATTGGTCACCGTCGAGACGGGCCAGAAGTGGGGAGACCAGCGAATCCCGATGATTGCGGTCGCGGTCTCGGCACGTGATGAGGTTCAGCCCTATCGCGTAGGTCTGGAAATGCTCCGGGCGATCTATGGGCGACACAAGGGAGAATTCCAGTGGCGAACGTGGTCCATTGACCGTCTCTCTGGGTCGGGCCGTGTTCGCACAGCCATCGAGCTGGACGGCATCGAGGCCTTGATCCTCGAACTGGAGCGCGAGTCGCGTGAGTTCCAGGAACGGTCCTCGCAGTACCTCATTTACCCGCCTCTTTGAACCGGCGGACCGGCCCAAGCCTCTTGTTCCAGCGCCTTGGTGTGGCGCAAACCCTTTGCGCCAAGTGGATTACACGAGAATCCTATCGAAGACGTCGTTCGAGATCACAGATTTCCCGTCATTTCCAAATAAGGTTCGTCCGGTCGAGATGCTCGCGTTTCGCAGGTCCATGCAACGATCTCCATACGATCGCTGAGTGAACGCCATTCAGCCGCCCATCTGGCTCGTCATATCCGCGGTTCTTACCGCGGTAGGAATCGCGCTTGGGTGGTGGCTCGGGAGGCGTGGGACGAAGCGAACGACAAAGCCGATCCCAACAGGTCCGGTTGCTCCGGCGATTGATGAACGCGCGAAGCTCCGCGCATCGGCGCTGGACTCGCTGGCTGAGGCTGTCCTCATCACCGACGGTGACAGTCGCGTTCGAGACTGCAACAGCTCCGCGTTGACGCTCTTCGACCGACATCGCGGCGAAGTCGAAGATCAGTACGCTGCGGCGTTACGTCGATTCGATGGTCTCGATCAGAACGAGCCGTACCGCCTGGCGACGGAGCATTCGGTCTGGGTGGGTGAGGGTTGGGCGAAAAAGCCGGACGGAGGGATGAAGCTGTGTCAGGCGCGTGTCATGGCAATTCGAGACGGACGCGCGCTCATCGTTGCCTTCGCCGAGTCTTTCCGCGAGGTCGCTCAGGATCGGAACATCGAGCAGCAAGTTCGCGACCTGCTGTATGGCGTTCGAGCCTTTGAAACAGCGGGCACGCCGAATGAGCAGCTCTCCTCGGTTCGCGAAGAGTTGCGAGTGCTCAGCGAAGGGTTCCGCGACCTGGATCATGTGCTGCGCCAGTATGAGCGACTGCTGCCCTCGCTTGGGGCAGACGACCCATTGACCGAATCGATCGCCGGCGTGGCAAACGACACGCGCGCGGCCGTGGCGGCGGTCGGCGTTCCTGCTCTGCTCGAGGAGATTCCCAGGGCGTTGGCCCGACTTCGCGCGCACCTGCAGAATCTTTCGCCCGATCGGTCGACTTCCGAGAAGGATGCAGTCGCCCCGTCGCGACCAGAATTCCCTTCGGCGTCTGACTCCGGCTGAGCAGCGGTGTTCGCTTCGAACCTTTCGGGCGGCGCTCGAGCGGCAATATCGCACCACGCGCTCCAATAGACTCACGGGGATGAAGTCCGGCGCGGGACGCGGTAGGTTGGGAGTTCCTCAGATTCACAGGACTCCCGTGATCGTCTCACTTCCTGAATCACCGCAGGCTCTCGCCGACGCAACGTGGCCCGAGCTCGAGCCATTGTACGAGGCGCTCGTATCAGCGCCGATCGATGATCCCCAGGCCTGGCTGCTCGAGTGGTCGAAACTGGAAGAGATCATCGAGGAGGCAGGGACGCTGGCCATGATCGCGTACACGTGCGACACAGCGGATCCCGCCAAGGAAGCCGCGAACCTGCGATGGTCGTCGGAGATCTTCCCGAAAGCGATCGAAATGCAGGTGCGCCTGGCCCGCCGGCTGGTGGAGCTTGGGTACAGCGAGCCCGGGCTCGAGACCGTGCTGCGCGGGTTCAGATCAGACATCGAAATCTTCCGCGAGGAAAACGTTCCTCTCTTCTCGGAGCTCGAGGCGCTCGTCGCCGCGTATCAGAAGACCGCCGGCGGCCTGACGGTCGACTGGAATGGTGAGACAAAGACCGTTCCACAGTTGCAGCCGTTCCTCAAGGATCGGGACCGGAGCGTGCGTGAGAGGGCGTTCAGGCTCGGCGCGCAGGCATACATGGACCATCGCGACGAAATGGCAACGCTGTTCGATCAGATGTACGCAAAGCGGCAGCAGGTCGCGCGCAACGCCGGCTTCCCCGACTTTCAGGCGTACGCATTCCGGTCGAAGCATCGGTTCGACTACACGCCGGAGGACTGCGCGTCATTTCATCGAGCCGTTGAGTCGAAAGTGGCGCCCGCCGTCGAGCGCTTGATGGCGCATCGCCGGCAGCGGCTTGGCATCGACGCCGTCCGGCCGTGGGACACGCAAGTGGAGCTCGATGGTGCGCGGCCGCTCCGGCCATTCTCCGACGTGGCGGGACTCGTCGGGCCGGCGCGGCGCGTGTTCACCTCGCTCGATCCCGAACTCGGCGCCCAGTTCAACCGCATGGCCGACGAAGGCCTGCTCGACCTCGAAAGCCGGCCCGGGAAGGCGCCGGGCGGCTACTGCACGAAGCTCGCGTGGCGCGGCATGCCGTTCATCTTCATGAACGCCGTTGGCGTGCCTGACGACGTGAGCACGCTGGTGCACGAGGCGGGCCATTCGTTCCATGACTTCGCGTCCCATCGCCAACCCTATGTCTGGCAGCGAAACGTGACGCACGAAGCCGCGGAGCTGGCGTCCATGAGCATGGAGCTGCTCGCGGCTCCCCACCTGGAGTTGCCGACCGGATACTATCCGCCGGACGAGGCGCGCACGGCGCGCGTCGAGCAACTCGAGGACGTGCTCGTCACGCTGGCGCACATTGCCAGCGTCGATGCCTTCCAGGCGTGGATCTACACGAGCGGCAAGGGGGGAGACGCCGCCGCGCGTGATGCGGCATGGCTCGACCTGCGCGCCCGGTTCGAGCGCGGCGTCGACTGGAGCGGGCTGGAACGTGAACGCGTTTCGCGCTGGTACCGGCAGCTCCACATCTTCGAGTACCCCCTCTATTACATCGAATACGGAATCGCGCAGCTTGGCGCGCTCCAGCTCTGGCGAGCCAGCCAGTCCGACCCAGCCGGCACGGTCCGGCGGTATCGTGAAGCCCTGGCCCTGGGCGGGACGGTGTCGCTTCCCGAGATGTACCGCGCCGCGGGAGCGAGACTCGTCTTCAACGAGCGGGACATGGGCGACCTGGTCACGCTGGTCGAATCGGAGCTGGAACGACTTCGTCAAACGACCTGAACGAGCAGCGCGGTATGACGTCCGTTCGTGTCGCGGTCGTGCAGGCGGAGCCTGCTTCATCCCTTGACGAGGGATTGCATCGCACGGACGCCCTGGTGCGCGAGGCGAGCAGGAGCGGCGCCCAGGTGGTCGCATTCCCCGAGACCTGGCTTCCCGGGTATCCCGCGTGGCTCGATGTCTGCCGCGATGTGGCGCTCTGGGATCACGAACCGGTCAAGGCGACCTACTCGCGGTATGCCAGTGGCAGCATCGACGTGTCGGGCGAAGGCGGGCAGTTCCTCCGCGGCGTCGCTGAGCGGCACGGGGTGACCATGATCGTCGGTGTGAGCGAGCGGGTTGGCGCCGGACCGGGACGCGGAACGCTGTACAACGCGTTCCTCGTGATCGGGCCCGATGGACGCCTGCTCAACCATCACCGCAAGCTCGTCCCGACGTATACCGAGCGAATGATCTGGGGCAACGGCGACGCGGACGGCTTGACGGCCGTGGACACACCGACGGGCCGTGTCGGTGGGCTGGTCTGCTGGGAGCACTGGATGCCGTTGGCGCGGCAGGCGCTTCACGACTCGGGTGAGGACATTCATGTTGCGCTCTGGCCAACTGTCCACGAACGTCACCAACTGGCGAGTCGTCACTATGCATTCGAAGGGAGATGCTTCGTGCTCGCGGCGGGCTCGGTGATGCGGGCGTCGTCCCTTCCGCCCGCACTCGAGGTCGAGAAGAGCCGACTCACACCGGGCTCACCGCTCGTGCTTCGCGGGGGCAGCGCGATCATCGGTCCGGATGCGGAGTACATCGTGCCGCCGCTATGGGATCGCCCTGGCGTCCTGGTCGCCGATCTTGATCTTGATCGTGTCCGGCGCGAGAGCATGACGCTGGACGTCTCGGGGCACTACAGCCGGCCGGATTGCCTTTCGATGACCGTGCGACGACCGTCCCGGCGGCCGGTCGCCGACGCGCCGTTCGTGCCACCGACGCCCCCACCTAACGAGGTTCCCGCATGACCGGACCCGAGATGGCCGCCCTGATGAGCCGCGAATTGCGAACGCTCGAGCGCGAGCTGAATGCGTACCAGACGGAAGAGCAGGTATGGCTGGTGCCAGCGGGATTGCCGAACAGCGGCGGAACGCTGGCCCTGCACGCAGCGGGAAACCTGCAGCACTTCATCGGCGCCGTGCTCGGCGGGTCATCGTACGTTCGCGACCGGGATGCCGAGTTCCAGCGCCGCGGGGTGCCGCGAGCGGAATTGATCGAGGGCCTTCGGCGGGCGGACGAGGTGGTGCGAGAGACGCTGACGCGACTGGACCCGGCGAAATTCGCCGAGCCCTTCCCGCACGCCGTGGCGAACCGACGGCTGAAGACCGGCGACTTCATCGGCCACCTGGCGGCGCATCTGGCGTATCACGCGGGCCAGATGGATTTTCACCGTCGGATCGTGACCGGTGACGCAAGCGGCGTGGGCGCGGTGTCGCCGACGGAGCTGTCCAGCGCCAGGCCGATCGAACCATGAGGTGCTGGGGTAGCACAGCCCGCCCCGTGTCCTGATCAAGTGGACAATCGGCGCTGTCGCCGCCGTCTGTGGAAACAAACCGGCGGTTGTTGCCGCCTCGGAGGAGGGTCCGTGCGGTTTCGACGCGTGATTGGAGCGTGGATGGTCGCGCTGCTGGCGACTTCGTGCAGCCTGGGGAGCACTGCCGAAGCCGGCTCGATCAACCTGTATCTCGAAGTGGACAAGGGCACTTTACCGATCGGCGAGACCATGACGATCACGGTGACGGCGCGGAACGTGGGATACGATCCATTAACCCTCACCGGACCGAGTGACTGCCTGCTCTACGTCGACGTTCTTGACAATCAGGGGTCCGTTGTCTGGAACTCGAAGGGCGGCTGCGCCGGCAGCACGGTGACCGAGGAAATCGTTGCGGGCCAGGACAAGATCCAGAGCTTCTTCTGGAACGGGACCAGCCTCGCGGGGGCGCGCCTGGCGTCCGGGTTCTATCACATCCGCGGGGTAGCTCAAGTGACCGGCGCGGCGTACGTCGGTCCCCTGCTCAGCATCTCGCTCGAGTGAATCGTGTCACCGGGGCAACTTTCCCCGAGACGTTATCATCCCTGAGATGACGGTCTCCTGATGAGAGACCGCCATCGCGCAAGACTGGTCCTCGGCAGCCTGCTCGCGACGTTCACCGTCGTGCGGTTGGCAATGTGGCGGTCGCCGGACTCCGACTTCGACATCGTCGGCTACAACATCCACCACCTGTTCACCGGCGTTCTGCTGGCCACGGCAGGCAGCATTCCGCTCGTCCTCAGGGCCGGCCGTTCCCGCGGCCTCGACCTCGCGTGCCTGGCCTACGGTGCGGGCCTGGCGCTGGCGCTCGATGAAGTGGTGTACCTGATCGCGACCGATGGGTCGAACGCCTCCTACCTGCTGCCAGTCTCCTTCTGGGGTGGCATCGTGGTGGTTGGCCTGGGGGTGATCTGGCTGCTGGCCGTCGGCTGGGGCGGCCGGGATGCCGGCGGCGAAGGCTGAACCGGCACAGGCCGCGTCGTCAGGCATTCGTCAGGCGTGGCTCATCCGTGAAAGCAGGCAAGTCCGTCCCGGGAATCCACCTATCGCGTCAGGCGTCGTCAGGCGGATAGACCCCGGGACCCTAACGTCGGCTGCCTCACGAGTCGGCGGCACCCTCGCGGGCCGGCGGGGGCGGAGGTATGTTTTGGTCCCCGCGCGGCCGACTGGGGCGGCAGGACCGGACCGCGCTTCCACATCCCCTGCTGTCATCCGCTCGTCAGGCGGAGGCGGCCCAGTACCGGAGCACGACATGGCGAAGGCCAAGACAAAACGCGCGTCCCGCACGGGTGCGCGTCGCGCGACGCGGAAGAAGAGCAACCTGCCTGCTGGCATCAGCCGCATCGACCAGGCGTCGACGCGCACGCATGGCTTCTTTGTCCGCGTGGGCTACCACCGCACGCGCGAGGGCGCGTGGCGGCCCAAGCACCGGTCGTTCTTCGGCGACGCCGGGCACGGCGGCAAGGCCAAAGCGTTGAAGGCGGCCATGAAATGGCTGAAGGGCGTCTCGAAGAAGTAGGCAGTGCGCGCCGCCGGGCCAGCACCTAACGACGTGCGGCCCCGCGGCGGAATGCCGCCTACGGCGCGGGTGCGGTGAGTTCCGGTGCGCCCTGCCGGCCTCGGAGGCGCAGCCGACACAGCCCCACCGGCTCGGTTGCAGGCTCCGCCACGGAGCCCAGGTGACCGATCTTCCGGATGTGCGCCTCATGGGCCGCTGGCGACTGTTCCGGGCGGACCCAAGCCTGGACTTCGCGCCCAATGTGCGAATGGAGTTCCTCGACGGCGGGCGTTTGCGCTACGAATTCGATGCCGGCGGAAACCAGCAGTCGCTCATGCTCATCTACCGCGTTGCCGGCGACGTGCTCTTCACCGACAACCCGGCCGCGCCGCATGCGATGGAGACCCGCTACCGGTTCGGTCCCGGCGATGTCCTGACGCTCGACTTCGCCGGCGCCGTCGCCTGGTTCCTCCGGGAAATCTGATTTGCGCGGAAGAACTGCGGATTCTCGCGGGACGGCGGAACACGGATCCCGCGGAAACGTCCGATTCATGCGGATACTTCAACTGAACTGGAGTTAACCCCCCTGTTGCCGAGAGTCTCCGTGGAACGCGGGTTCAGACCTGATCCCCGGTCCTTCCGCCGCCGGTAGATTGAGCAAGGAGGCCGGCGATGCAGATCTTCCAGCGATCGGCGTTTCGCACCCAGTGCGATGAGTGCCAACAGGAATTCCCCGTCAATACCGGCGGCGTTTGCGATCGCTGCCGGCGAATTCTCTGCAACCGGCACTTGCATGGCTCCTTTCTCCGCCGGATCGCCATCTCGTTCGGCGCCCCGTACCGCTGCGTGTCGTGCCGCGCCGGTCGGGGACCGTCCCCAGCATGACCGAACGGCTGTACTACCGGGACGCATTGCTGCGAACGTTCAGCGCGCGCCTGACCGACCTCACGGATAGCGGACGGAAGGCGTACCTGGATCGAACCGCGTTCTACCCGACCTCGGGCGGTCAGCCACACGACGTGGGAACCCTGGCTGGCGCGAGTGTCATCGACGTCATCGACGAGGGCGATCGCATCGCCCACGTGCTGGAATCGCCACTGGATGTCACGCCCGGGTCGAGCACCGAACTCCGTGGCGAGATCGACTGGAACCGCCGGTTCGACCACATGCAGCAGCACACCGGGCAGCACCTGCTCTCGGCGGTGCTGGACGATCTGCTCGGCCTGCGAACGGTGAGCGTGCATTTCGGGCCGGACATGTCCACGCTGGACGTGGCCGATGCCGGGGGCGGCGGACAGGTGCTGGGCCCGGACGTCCTGGCGAAGGTGGAATCGCGCGCGAATGAAATCGTCGCTGAAGCACGACCCGTCGCGGTGACGTTCGAGGACGCGGCCGGGGTGACGGGATTGCGCAAGCCGAGTGAGCGCGACGGCATTCTGCGCATCGTGACCCTCGAGGGCATCGATCGAAGCGCCTGCGGCGGGACGCACGTGGACACGACGGCCCGGATCGGGCCCATACTCCTCCGGCGCCAGGATCGCGTGCGACAGGGGCTGCGCATCGAGTTCGTCTGTGGCCATCGCGCGATCCGCCGGGCGCGTCGCGACCTGGAGTCGCTGTCGCGCATCGCACGCGCCTGGTCGGGGTCGATCGACGACGCAGCGAAGCTGGTCGAGGGACAGGCGGCGCTGTTGGCCGAACTGCAGGCCGAGAACCGGCGACAGGGCGAGTCGTTGGCGGCGTACCATGCAGCCGAGCTTCACGCCGCCACGCCGCCGCGGGCCGACGGACTGAGGATCGTCGTTCAGCGGATAACTTCCGGCGCCGACAGCAAACGATCAGTCGCGCTCGCGTTTGCGCCGCTCACACGCGCGGTGTTCATCGCCCTGTCGCCTTCACCTCCGTCGGTGCTGGTGGCGACGTCCGTCGATTCGGGCGTGGATGCCGGCAAGGTCCTGAAACCGCTGCTGGAGCGCGTGGGCGGTCGTGGAGGAGGTTCGGCCCGGCTGGCCCAGGGCTCCGCACCCACGATCGAAGCGATCGATCGCGTCGTCGTGTGGCTCACGTCGCCGACGATGGGCGCGACACCCGACCCTTCCTGAATTCCGGACTCGCGCAATCCATCGGCGAGCAGTAAGGTTGGGTCAAACCAGAGGCAGTCGTGGTTCGCGGTGCTCCTCTCCCCCACCGCTCCGCGTGCCGTGCTGCCGGTACGTGGAGGCCGACATGCCTGACACGACCGTATCGTGGCTGGACGGCGTCGGGTCGACAGCATTTACGCTGTCGGCAGTGGCGTTCGTGGCATTGAACGGTATCGCGATTGCCGCCGTGTTGCTGACACGCGATCGCGGCATGGTCAACCGATGGACGCCGCACTTCCTTGCCGCGAACATCCTGCTGCTCGGTACCGGACTGGGCGTTCCCCTCGCGGCGCTGGCCGCCCGCACGGTGATTTCCGCCGTGACGCCGTCGTTCCATCAGGAAGCATCGACCGACGCGCCGAACCGCGCCGAGCTCGAGGCCACGCGCGTCGCTCGTTAGGGCGCGAGGGAACCGCCGCCGCGCCAGACTAACGATGACGTTGTCGCTGTCCTCTCCGTGTTTTCCGAACGGCGGCCTGATTCCGCGGCGGTGCACCGGTGACGGCCCCGATAACAGTCCACCCCTGACATGGAGCGGCGCGCCAGAAGGCACCAGGTCGTTCGCACTCATCGTGGACGATCCGGACGCGCCCGACCCGGCCGCTCCCCGCCGCACGTGGGTCCACTGGGTGGTGTGCGACCTGCCGTCGTCGACGACGTCACTGCCCGAAGGGGCGTCGGGCCGGGCGATGCCCGCCGGATCGACCGAGGGAAGGAATGACTCCGGAGGGAATGGGTACGAGGGTCCCTATCCGCCGATCGGCAGCCACCGCTATTTCTTCAAGCTGTACGCGCTGGATACGCTGGTGGGCCTGCGCTCGGGACACACCAAGCCGGCATTGCTGAAGGCCATCGATGGGCACGTGCTGGCTTCGGCCGAGCTGATGGGCACGTATGCCAGGGAAGGAAAGTCGTGACGCGCCGGCCAGCCGAGTGGGGGATGTCGATGAGCAAGTGGGTGATGCCTGTGCTGATGGCTTGGCTCGCGTGGGCCGCTCCGTCGCCTGCGCAGTCCGTGGCCGGCGGTGCGGAGGCGGAGGTCCTGGCCGTGGTGAACGGATTGTTCGAGGGCATGCGACGCGTCGACAGCGCGATGGTGCGGCCGCTCTTTCACGCCAGGGCGCGGCTGATCAGCATGGACCTGCGCGGCACCGGGAGCCCGGCGCGGGTGGAGGAATCGCTGGACGGCTTCATTCAGTCGATCGGACGGCCGCGGACGGAGGTGTTTGACGAGCGGCTTTCAAACGTGAAAACGATGATCGACGGATCGCTGGCCTCGGTCTGGGCGGACTACAAGTTCTTCCGCGGCACGACGCTGAGTCATTGCGGCGTGGACCATTTCCTCCTCGTGAAGGAGGAAACGGCTTGGAAGATCATTGAACTGGCTGACACGAGAAGGCGAGAGAATTGCTGAACGGCCAAGGTCACAGGCCACAGGTCACGCGCACAAGGCCACGAAAACAAGACGGGGGCGCTGGTGGGCGCCCCCGTCGCGTTGACGGCTCGACGTCAGTTCGGGACCTTGAACCGGCCGATGGTGTTGGCGTCAGTCCCGAACCAGACCTCGCGCGACGCCTTGTCGAAGATCATGTAGCGCACCGTTCCGCCGCCGGACGGAACCCAAGTCGTGCTCATCGTGGCGCACTCTTTCGTGTCGAACCCGACCATGCGGACCTTGGCCCCCTCGCCGCCCGTCGGCTGCTTGCCGATCTCGGCGATCCAGATACGGTCCTTGTCGTCGATGGTCATTCCATATGGCTGTGAA
>DATCIJ010000148.1:0-6518 GCA_036507855.1 Gemmatimonadaceae bacterium
TGCACATCAGGGCGAGACCGACGTTGGCTCCCTGCGCCTGCTGCATCTGTTGCACGGAATGCCGCCGCGTGATGTGCCCGATCTCGTGGGCGAGGACGCCGGCCAGTTCGCTCATGTTGGTCGCGCGCTCGATGAGTCCGCGGTTGACGTAGACCCAGCCGCCAGGCACCGCGAACGCGTTGACTTCCTTGCTGTCGACGACCGTGAAATGCCAGGCGAGACCCCGCGCGTCGGTGACCGCCGCGAGTTGGTTGCCGAGCGTGGTGATGTAGTTCACGACCGCAGCATCGCGGACCAGGGGTAGCTGGGCGCTGACTTCCGCAGCTGTGGCGGCGCCGAGTTCGACTTCCTGCTGCTGGGAGATGCCGCAGGATGCAAGGAGCACCGCTGCCAGGCCTCCAGGGATCCCGCGGCGCGCTGCGCGCACCGTCGAGAGTAAAGTGTGCATGGAACTCACTCCTTCGTAGCGATCCAACGTTGCGCATCCTCCGAAGCGTACCGGCAACCGGTTGCCGGCGGTATCAACCTTTCGGGGGAGAAGAAACGTTGCCATCCGGACATACCCGCCCGCTGTAAGGGGAGGTCCGGCGGATCGCTGGCAACCTCCCCGACTCCAGGCCGGTCAGCCTGCAGCGATCTTTGGCGTGCCGGCTGCGGGAATCGGTGGCAGCGTCTGCTTCAGCCCCATCGTCTCGTCGCCCGACTGGTCACGCTGCACTCGTCGGAAGAATACCGAACCAGAGGACACGAACATGCTCATGACACTTGCATTCATCCTGCTCGCACTCTGGCTGCTCGGGATGGTTTCGTCGTACACAATGGGCGGCATCATCCACCTGCTGCTCGTCATCGCCATCGTGGTCTTCCTGGTTCGAGTGATCCAGGGACGCAGAGTCGTGTAGATCACTGCCCCGCATCGCATTCGCCGAATGTGGTGCGGGCTCGATGTACCCACGCACACACAGAGGCGCACGGACACGATCCGCGCCGCCTGCGGAGGCACTTATGCACGCAATTTCCAGCGCAACTACCTTAAGGGGCGCACGCGCGCTCCTCGCCGTGCTACTCGCGGTGGAGCTAACCTCCTGCGCATCGCTCAGCCGCAAGGAGAAAGGCGCAGTCATCGGCGCAGCCGCCGGCGGGGCCGTGGGCGGAGTCATCGGAAACCAGACTGGCTCAACGGTCAGGGGCGCCATCATTGGCGCCGTTGTGGGCGGCACGGTCGGGGCGGTCATCGGCCATCAGATGGACCAGCAGGCCAAGGAGCTCCAGCAGAACATCCCTGGAGCCGTCGTCGCTCGTGTCGGTGAAGGAATCACCGTGACGTTCGCGTCGGGGCTGCTCTACGACTTCGACTCGGATGTCGTGCGTGCCGAAGCGGCGCAGAACCTTCGCAACCTGGCGGCAAGCCTGGGCAAGTACCCGAACACGGACCTGCTCATCGTTGGCCACACGGACGCCGTTGGAACCAGCCAGTACAACCAGGCGCTCTCGGAACGGCGTGCCACAGCCGCGGCGAACTACCTCACCACGCAAGGCGTGAACTCGGGACGGCTGCGGGCCCTCGGCCGAGGCGAGACCGAACCTCTCGCTGCCAATGACACTGAGGGTGGCCGGCAGTTGAACCGGCGCGTCGAGGTCGCGATTTACGCGAACGCCCAGGCGCGGAATCCGTGAAACACCTTACGGGAGATGTGAGATGGGAGATGGGAGACCTGAGATAAGCTGCGCTTCCGATCCAATCTGATTTGATCAGAAAGCAGTCTTTCTCACGTCTCCCTTCTCACATCTCACGTCTCCAGTATTGACACGGCTACAGGGGGCCGCCTTCTTCTCGCGTCCCCCCACCACTGAACAACATGCGCTCCATCCTTGCTGCACTCGCCGGTGCCGTGCTGGTGTCCGGCCATCTGTTGGCTCAGGCCCCGACTCACCCACTGGACGGCCTCTCCGGTCGCGAGCACTGGACGATCTACGACGCGCTGGTCGCGTCCGGGCGCACTGACAGCACCACGAACTACCTCTACGTCGGGCTGAATGAACCACCCAAGTCGGAGGTCCTCGCCTGGCGCGCAGGACAGCCATTCCGCCGCGAAGCGCTCGTTCACCTGATACAGGGCGGCCGCGGCTATGAAGCCATTGTCGATCTCCAGGCGAAGGCCGTGCGCTCGTGGACCGAAGTGCCGGGTCGCCAGTACATGACGAGCACCGAGGAAGGGGACCGCGTGAACAAGCTTGCCCTGGCGGACCCGCGCGTTCGTGAAGCGATCCGCAAGCGCGGCGTCACGGACTTCACTCACGTGGGCTGCAGCCCCGCCAACCACGGCTACTTCGACCTGCCCGAAGAACGCGGTCATCGTGTCGTGCACGCCATGTGTGGCGACGACCGCGGTCGCGTCACCGGCTATGGGGAAGAATTCGAAGGCTTGGTGATCGTTGTCGACCTCACCGATGGTCGAATCCTGCGCATCGTGGATACCGGTGTTCGCCCTCGAGGTGGAGCATACGGCGCCTACGACGAGGAAGCGATCGGACCCACGCGCGACGCGGGGAATCCAGTGCGCATGGTGCAGCCACACGGACCGTCGTACAAGCTGAACGGCCAGGAGGTGAGCTGGCAGAACTGGAAGTTCCATTTCCGGGTCGACCCACGCCGCGGTGTTGTCCTTTCGACCGTCCGCTACACGGACGGCGGACGGGATCGCTCCGTCATGTACCAGGGATCGCTGTCCGAGCTGTTCGTCCCGTACCAGGATCCCGGCGATCCGTGGAACTACCAGGGCTTCTTCGACCTCGGCACGTATCCGTCGGTCTTCGGTGGGATTGCGAGCAGCCTGGAGCCTAACGTGGAATGCCCCGACTACGCCACGTACTTCGACGCCATGGTCGTGACGAACAAGGGCCGGCCGCGTGAACGCGTACGTGCTGCCTGTCTGTTCGAGCGCTCGGCCGGAGACGTGGCGTGGCGACATGGAAGCGAGCGAGGAAACGTCATCGAGGCACGCGCCAAGCAGGACCTGGTGCTCCGCATGTACATGACGGCAGGAAACTACGACTACCTGTTCGACTGGGTCTTCCAGCAGGATGGCACCCTGCGCATGGACGCCTCCGCAACTGGAATGGACGCGACCAAGACGGCAGCCGGCAACGCGGAAGACGAGAAGTACGGGCGGTTGATCGCGCCCGGTCGCGTGGGAATCAACCACAGCCACTTCTTCTCGTTCCGGCTCGACATGGACGTCGACGGAACCGCCAACACGCTGCTCGTGGATCGTCTCGTGCCGACAAGGCTGCCAGCCGACAATCCGCGCCAAAGCATCTGGACCGTCGAGTCGACTCCGGCGAAGGCCGAGAAGGACGCAATGCGCCATTCCATGATGAACGCGCCCGAGATCTGGCGCTTCGTGAATCCGTCCGTGACCGGCGCCTACGGCGGGCTAGTCGGCTATCAACTCGAAGGGCACAACGCGATGACCTTGCTGGCGCCTGACGATTACATGCAGAAGCGGGCCGGCTTCACCGATCACACCTTATGGGTCACACCGTACGACCGGCGCGAACTGTACGCAGCAGGTGATTATCCCACCCTGAGCACCGCCGGGGACGGCCTGCCCAAGTGGACCGCCGCCAATCGCGCGATCGCCAACACTGACGTCGTGGCGTGGTTCACCCTCGGCTTCCATCACGTGCCGCGTCCTGAAGACTGGCCGCTCATGCCGGTCGCGAGGCACAGCATCGAGATCAGGCCCGTCGGCTTCTTCACGCGCAATCCGGCGATCGACCTTCGCAAACAGCCCTGAGGTGACACACGACGGCGAACTGCTGTCGCAGCGCCTCGGGCACCTTCCGCCTCGGGGACTTGCTCTACTTCCTCAGCAACGCCCTGCGTCACTATCCCATCGGCTTGGAGGAAACCGAGTTAGACTGACCAAGTATAAACCGGGCGAGCCACAACCCCACGGCAGACCCCGACCAAACATGGTACACAGGTCTGCCTAAACGGGAAGCTCACACCTCAGCCCGCCCAGGCTCCCGCGCGGTGCCTCCCGTCGCTCGACACCCGTCGGAGTAGTGGCAGCGCGTGGAAGCATCCCCACCAACCGCTTCGCCCCGCTCACCCAATCTCAGCGTTCGATCGTATCGCGCGTCGTGCCGCCAGCATTTTCGCTGGCCGCGCCGGCGATGCGCCGATCACCCAGCCGATCGAGCAGTCGCAGGAGCCCGTCCAGGATCGTCAGCGGGTGTGGCGGGCAGCCGGGAATGAACAGGTCGACCGGCACCGTAGAAGCAGCTCCATCGTTGACTTCGGGATGCCCGACGAACGGACCTCCGGCAATGGCGCAGGCTCCCACCGCAATCACGATCTTCGGGTCCGGCACGGCGTCCCACGTCTTCTGGAGCGCCAGCTTCATGTTGTTCGTCACGGGGCCGGTGATGAGCAGCCCATCCGCGTGACGCGGCGATGCCACGAACTGAATCCCGAAGCGCCCCAGGTCCCACCCGATCGTGCCCAGCACGTTGACGTCGGCTTCACACGCGTTGCAGCCGCCCGCGCTGACCTGCCGCAGTCGCAGCGAACGGCCAAAGAGCCGGCGCAACTTTTCATCGAGCGCCGCGGCCAGGCGGACCTCCTCGTGGCCGCGCTCGCCGAGTATCAGATCACCGCGCTCACGCGCGGCCATCCGATGGTCTCCCGTCTGCGTGATGGCGCCCGTCGGACACGTCTTCACGCATTCGGCGCAGAAGATGCACCGGCCCAGGTCCAGCGCGATGGGCCCGCTCTCCGCGCGCGTGATCGCCTCCGTCGGGCACACCGCCACGCACTCGTCACAGCCATCGACACACTTCGCACCGTCAACACGCAGCGCGCCGCCGTGCCGGTCGGGCAGCGCCGGCGCCGGACCATCCGGATACGCCATGGTCTCGATGCCGCGCGCCAGGCGGTGGAGCAGCAGGTCGGTGACGAGCATCGTGTATCGCCGTTAGGCTAAAGGTCGAAACCGCAGTAGGAAAGATTGAAACTCTTGTTGCACAGGGGGAAGTCGGAGATGGCGCCGCCGCGCATCGCCATCGCCAGTCCGGACCAGTTGTGGAACGATGGGTCGACGATCTTATAGCGGCGGAACCGCCCCTCGCCATCCGTGATCGCCGTGTGACAGACCTCGCCGCGCCAGCTTTCGACGAGCGCCACCGCCAGCGTGTGAGGTTCTGGTTCCGGCAGCGCCTCGCCGTCATCATCGTCCGGCGGCGCAATGAGCTGGTCGCGAAGGAACTCTCCAGAACGCTGAATCTCCAGTGAGCGAACGCGCGCGCGCGCAAAGACATCTCCGCCCGGCCAGACCACAACCGGCGCCTGCGCGAAACGGTGCCAGCCGGCCGGATGGTCGTACCGAACATCGCGCACCAGACCACACCCCCGCGCCGACGGACCCACCAGACCCAGCGCGGCGGCCTGCGACGGACTGACGCGACCGACGCTCTCGAATCGCGCGCGAACCGACGGCGCATCCCACAGCCAGGACACCGCCTGTTCCGTATCGTCGAGCGAAATCATGAGCAGCTCGCCAAGACGAGCCGCGCGCTCGTGCTCGAGGTCGTGACCGGAACCGCCCGGTCGCACGATGCCGCGCCCGAAGCGGTTCCCGCCGATCATCGCCGTGAGGTTGAGGAAGTCGCCCCGAAGCTTCCCGCACGCCGCCGCGGTCGGCAGGAACGCCACGTCGTTCGCCAGCGCGCCAAGATCGCCGGTGTGATTGGCCAGCCGTTCCAGCTCGAGCGCGATCGCCCGCAACCATTGCGCGCGAAGCGGCGCCTCCCGACCACCTAACGCCTCCAGGACGGACGCATAGGCCGTGGCGTGGGCAATCGTCGCGTCCCCCGCCACGGTCTCCATCTGAAACATCGTCGCCCGGTGCGGACCTCTCTGCAGCGCCCGCTCCGCTCCGCGGTGCTGGTACCCGAGGGCGATCTCCAGGTGCAGCACTTCCTCGCCGGCGCACTGGAATCGGAAGTGTCCAGGCTCGATGATGCCGGCGTGCACAGGACCCACCGCGACCTCGTGCACCTCCCCTCCCTCGACACGGAAGAACGGGGCGTTGGCCGGGGCATCCTGCGCCGAACGCCTCACCGGCTTGAGCCATGGATGTCCCTCCGGCACCACACCGTGCTGTTCCCACACCTCCCGCTCGAACAGATGTGCCTGTGCCTGCATCGTGGTGAGCGCGGGATACGAGTCGGTGAACGGCAGGCTGCGTCCGGCGGCCAGCGTGTTGTCGGCATCGTACGCCAGCACGGCAACCAGTCGCGTACGCGTCGCGTCCTCGGGCACGCCGAACCAGGCGCAGAGGCGCGCGCCGCGGTCGAGCTCCGCTGACGTTGCGCGAACGAAATCCGGCGCCGGCCATTCAGGCACGTCGGCCCACGGTATGGCGGTGGCGTTCGCCAGCAACGCAAAGGGCGTGGCGGTACTCATCGCGTCGGGAACAGTTGCAGGGCGGCGGCCGACCAGGCGTCCTGCA
>DATCIJ010000149.1:0-25640 GCA_036507855.1 Gemmatimonadaceae bacterium
AGCGCGAGCGACAAGACGGTCACCATCGTGACGAACGGCGTCCGCGTGAGGGTGCGAAGGGCGAGCCGAGGATTCACCATGGACGACCTCGAGGGAGGAACGTGGGGACAGAGCGGCTTTACGAGGCCTCCAGCAACCGGGTTTCGGTTTCGGCTGGGGACGAAGGGGTAGACAGCACCGCAAGTGTCCGGGTTTGCCCAGGGCTGGGTAGTGTCGGGGCTTCCATTTCCCCAACGGTCCCGTGCATCCTCAATCGGGAAGGTCCGGTGACAACCCGACGCGAGACGCATCGCGAATACCGCAATTCACGACACACTCCGGAGCAGCAATGACGCATCCTCGCCATCGTCCGGCCGTGATGGCCGGCCTTCTCGTCCTGGTCCTTGTCATCACCGCCGCCGCTCAAGGCGGGAAGTTCACTGGCGGGTACTTCAAGGCGAACGACGGCACGAGCGACATCGGACTCGACTTCGACACCACGGGCGCGGTCAATGTCTACGTGGATGGGCAGGCCTTCTCCAAAGGCACGTGGGAGTCCAGGGCGGACACATTGTCTTTCGGGCCGGTGATTGCACCCGAAGGCTACGGCTGCACCGGAAGCGGCAGGTACCTGTGGTCGATCGCGGAGAACCGCCTCACGTTCACGCTCGTGGCTGACGACTGCGAGATTCGCAAGCAGGCGCTGCCCGGTCTGGCCTGGACGAAAGGCTGACCGCGACGCGTCCACGCCGGTCTCGCAAGGCATGGGCACGACATCCATCGCGTGGCGCGTCGGCGTCGGCGATGACGAAGTCTCCGCGGTCTTCGACCCAAGCGACAAGCCTGACGCGCCTGTCTTCGTATGCGCGCACGGGGCCGGCGGGAACCTCGCCGATCGGGGTGTGGTGAGAACCGCGCAAGTCCTGCGTGAGCACGGGATGCACACGGTCCGCTTCAACTTCGCCTATCGGGAACGGAAAAGCTCGCGACCGGATCCGATGCCGAAACTCACGGCGTGCTTGGCGGAGGTAGTCCGGCGGGTACGAGCCGAGCTGGACCCGCACCTGCTGATCATCGGCGGACGCTCGATGGGCGGGCGGGCGGCCTCGATGCTGGCATCCGGAGGTTTCCCGTGTGACGGTCTGCTGCTCCTCGCCTACCCGCTGCATCCGCCGGGTCGTCCACAGCAGCTTCGCTCGGCGCACCTGCCGGCCATCCGGGTCCCCGTACTGTGCATCAATGGAACCCGCGATGATTTCTGCACGCGTTCCCTGATGGAGGAAGTGCTGACCACCGTTCCGAAAACATGGCAAATGCACTGGATCGAAGGCGCGGACCACAGCTTTCACGTCCTCAAGTCGTCAGGCAGGCACGATGACGACGTGATGCAGGAGATCGGCGCGGTGTCCGCTACCTGGGTAACTTCGTTGCGATGAGAGATTCCCGCGATTGGCAGGGATCGCGCTGTACTACTCGACGCGGCTGCTCGATCAGCGCGTGGCACAATCGAAGGACCTCGCGTTCGCCAAGCGGGTCGATTCAGTCCGCGACGCCGTTGCGCAGGAAGTTCGATGAAGATTGCTTCGTGATAACGGCTCGATTGCACGGGTAGGGCGGAACACGGATCACGCCGATTACACGGATGAAGGCTGTTGAGCAAGCGGTGAAGGGCTGAACGATAGGTCCGGGACCCTCGGGTCCATCCAGATCCGTGTTCAGCCCTTCACCGCTTGCTCTATCCGTGTCGATCAGAGCAATCAGCGCGATCCGCGTCCGCCGTATCTGTCCTTATCGCAGTTCCCTGATCCAGATGTTCCGGAAGCGCACCGGGTGAGCATGATCCTGCAGCAGGATCGGCAGTTTCCCGGGATGTGCCTCGTACGGCGGCCTCGCGTGATGCGCCGTGGGGCCACTGAGCGTGACGTGGTCCTGGACGAGGACGCCGTTGTGCAGGACCGTCATGGTTGCGGGGCTGAGCAGCCTGCCTGACGAGTCGAAGCGCGGTCCGCGGAACAGGATGTCATAGGACTGCCAGGCGCCAGGCGCCCTCGACGCGTTCACGAGCGGCGGGAACTGGCCATAGACGGCGCCGGCTTGCCCGTCCGGATACGTCGCGTTCGTGTACGAGTCGAGCACCTGCACCTCGTACCTGCCCATGAGAAAGACGCCGCTGTTTCCGCGATCCTGACCTTCCCCTTTGGCGGGACTCGGGGACGCCCACTCAACGTGCAGCTGAGCGTCGCCGAACGAATCCCGCGTCCTCAGGTTGCCCATGCCGGGTCGGACCTCGAAGTAGCCGTCGCGCACGATCCAGCCGGCCGGCTTGCCATCGGTATGGGCCCACTTCGCCAGGTCGGTTCCGCCGAAGAGAATAGTCGCATCCCTGGGAGGCGGCACCGGCAGCGCGCCTGCACCGGGATCGACCACGGCCGGTTGCGGCCGGTCGCTGGAATGGATCGGCCACTGCGTGCTCGGCTGCGCCCCCGCGGCGCTGGCGACGACGGCCAACGCGCACGCGAGCCTGACGCATAACTGTCTCATCAGGACCTCATGCTTCCACATCCTTCATGAGTCGCCGCCCGGCCCCGGCATGACAGGCTTGAACCGGAGAATCAGGCGTACGCCGCGCTGCCAGGTGACAAAGGCATACCCCCACTGAATCAGCACAGTCATCCGGTTCCGGAACCCGGCCAGGTACATGATGTGCACGAACAGCCACAGCAGCCATGCGGTCACACCGCTGATCGTGAACCAGGGGAACTCGGCCACGGCCCGATAACGACCGATGACCGCCAGGTCGCCGTGCGTCTGGTACCGGAACGGCTTCCGGGGCCTGCCACGAATTTCGTCGGCGATGTTCTTCCCTGCCCTCCGCCCCATCTGAATGGCGCCTTGCGCGACGCGCGGCACCGTCTTCCCGTCGGGATTGTTGATCGCGGTCTGGTCTCCCGCGACGAAGATCTCCGGGTTGCCCGGCAGCGAGAGATCGGCGCTGACCCTGACGTGACTCGCCTTGTCGACGCATGTCGGGAACGTTTGCGAGAGCGACGACCCGCGATTCCCCGCCGCCCAGAACACCGTGCGCGACGCAATTCGCTCCTCGCCGAGGTGCACCACCCCCTCGCTGATGGCCGTGACCGGCGTGTTCAACCGGACTTCAACGCCCAGCGACGTTAAGTCTCGAAGCGCGCGGGCCGAGAGATGCTCCCTGAACGCCGGCACCAGTCGAGGTCCGGCCTCCACCAGGATGATCCGGGCCGTCGCCGGATCGAAGCGCCGGAAGTCGCGGCGAAACGCCTTGCGAGCGATGGAGATCATGATGCCCGCCAGCTCCACGCCCGTCGGCCCCCCGCCGACAATGACTATGGTCAGGAGCTCCGTTCGCTCCGCCTCGCTCGTTGCCAGCTCGGCGCCCTCGAAGGCGGAAAGAAAGCGGTTGCGAACTTCCAGGGCGTCTTCGATCGTCTTGAGCCCCGGAGCACACGGTTCCCATTCGTCGTGACCGAAATACGCGTGGCGCGAGCCCGCGGCGAGAATCAGGTAGTCGTACGCGAGTTCACGCCCGCTGCTCAGCCGAACAGTTCGCCGCTCCTTGTCGATCGAGGACACGTTTGCCGCGAGCACTGTCGTGTTGCGAACCGACCGTAGCACCCAGCGGATCGGCACGGCGATGTCGCTCGGCGCCAGCGCGCCCGTGGCCACCTGGTACAGGAGCGGCTGGAAGACGAAGTGATTGGATCGGTCGATCAGGGTGACGTCGACCGGTGCCCGGCGAAGCGCTTTCGCGGCTTCGACGCCGGCAAAGCCACCGCCAACGATGATGACCTGTCGCCGGGCCACGGGTTCAGGGATCAGAGTTCAGGGACCTTAGGTCCGCCGAGTCACGAGTCACGAGTCACGAGTCAGGAGTTGTGATCCGCCGGCTCCGAGCGAGAGCACCATTCCGACCGCCACCACGACCACCGCCCCAATCACATTCTGCCAGAGGAACGCGACCTGCGGCGCACCGAACGACACGGCGCCAACTACCGTCATCCCGGCGATGAGTCCCCAGAACGAACCCACCGCTCGCGCCCGAGGGATCATGGCGAGAAGAAAGACGCCGAGGATCGAGCCGTAGAAGAACGAACCGAATCGATTCACGACCTCGATGAGCGAACCAAGTGACGCCGCCTGAACGGCGACAAAGCAGGCAAGCAGCCCCCAGAATCCGGTCGCCAGTTTCGACACGTTCAGATAGTGCGTGTCCGTGGCTTCGGGTCGAACCCACCTTCGGTAGAAGTCGATCACCGTCGCGGTCGAGAGCGAGTTCAGCTCGGCTGCGACAGACGACATCGCGGCCGCCATCACGGCCGCGATGAAGATGCCGGCCATTCCCAGCGGCAGGTGGTTGAGCACGAAGCTCGGCATGACATAGTTCACGTCGCGCGAAGGCTCGTTCGTCACGGCGGTGGCCATGGCCAGCGCTTCGGTCCGCACCGACTGCATGGCCGAGTCGGCAGCCAGGAAGACGCGTTCACCGATAGCATCGGCGGCGCCCGCCGCGGCCAGTGCTGACGCGGCGGATCGCCTGTTCTCGAACCCGATGCGATATCTCTCTTCGAGGATCGCGTAGCCCGCTGGATCAGCGGCCCGCACCCGCTGCTCGTGCGAAGGGTTGAAGAGAAGTGGCGAAGGCTGGAACAGGTAGTAGACGAAGATCAGCACGCCGATCAGCAGGATCAGGGCCTGCAGCGGAATCTTCCAGTACGCGCTCATCAACAGCGAACTGCGCGCCTCGTCGACGGATCGCGCCGTGAGGTAACGCTGCACCTGGCTCTGGTCCGTGCCGAAGTACGAGAGCATCAGGAACGTTCCGCCGATGATCCCCGACCAGAACGTGTACTGCTTGGTCACGTCGAAAGAGAAGTCGAAGACCTGGAGGCGCCCCGCCGTCCCAGCAACCTGAAGCGCCGCGTCCGGGCTCACCGGCAGGCGCACCAGGAGGATGATCACGATCACGAAGAGCGCGCCGACGATGAGCACCATCTGTTTGACGTCGGCCCAGGTCACCGCCTGCACGCCGCCGAACATCGTGTAGATCACCGTCGGGATGCCGATCAGCGCCACCGACCAGACGAGCGGCCAGCCGAAGATGGCGGAGAAGACAATTCCGGGCGCCGAGATGATCGCGCCGCACGACATGGCGCGCGACACGAGGAACAGGAAGGCGGTGAGTGAGCGGGTCCTGGGGTCGAAGCGGCGCTCGAGGAATTCGTAGGCCGTGAACACGCGGGCACCATGCAGGAACGGAACCAGGGTCACCCCCAGGATGACCATGGCGACCGGCAGCCCGAAGTAGAATTGCACGAAGCGCATGCCATCGGTCGCGCCCTGCCCCGTCGTACCGATCATCGTCACGGCGGAGAGCTGGGTGGCCATGACCGAGAGTCCGACCGCCCACCAGGGCAGGTTGCGGTTGGCCAGGAAGTACCCCTCGATGCCTTTCGTGCCCTTCGCCCGCCGGAGTCCGTCGGTGACGACGTAGACGAGATAGACGACGACGATGACCCAGTTGATCCAGTGCATTCCGCCGCCTAACGCCCGTATCGGGCCTGGAGCCACCAGAGCGCGGCCAGCGTGATGATCTGGATCGTCATCACGCTGACCAGGACCTGGCGGAAACTTCTGGACCGTTTCTGCAAAACCGCTCCGGGGATCGATTTGAGCGGGGAACTTACTCCCCCGGGTCACGTTGCGGCCAGCGGAGGATAGAGACGCGGGTAGGGCCGGACACGGATCACGCGGATGCCACGGTAGCCGCGGCCGACTTATCAGAACGTATCGTCGTGTTGACATCGGACCGCCTGGTGGCAGCTTCTCCCGATACTCCACCAACAGCCGAGCCACCATGCGTTCCCGCCATCTCACCGCGTTATTGCTCCTCGCGTTAGGCCTGTCGTGCACAGCCGAGCCGCGCACTCCCGTCTCTGCCGCCGGTGGCCATCGTCGACCCGAGATCACGACCTCCGAGACCTTCGACGCGAAACAGGTCGCGCCGTACGCCGGCGCCCACGACGCGACCTATGCCTACATCGACGCGAACATCCGGGCGCACGTCGAGAACCTGCGTCGGTGGGTTCGACAACCGTCCGTCAGCGCGCAGAACGTGGGCATCGCCCAGATGGCCGACATGGTGCGGAAGGACCTCCTCGCGCTCGGCTTCAAGGAAGCGGAACTGGTTCCCACGGGAGGTCATCCCGGCGTCTGGGGTTACTACGACGCCGGCGCGGACAAGACGCTGGCCGTCTACATGATGTACGATGTCCAGCCGGTTGAAACCACCGGGTGGTCAGTGAACGCCTTCGACGGGGCGCTCGTCGATCGGCCGCTGGGCAAGGTGCTCATGGCGCGGGGAGCGACGAACCAGAAAGCGCCTGAACGCGCGTTTCTCAACGCGCTGGAAGCGATCATCCGCACGCAGGGGAAGCTCCCGGTCAACCTGATGGTGGTGGCGGAGGGTGAAGAGGAACTGGGCTCGCCTCACTTCGGCGAGGTCATCGACAGGTACGAGTCACGACTGAAGACCGCAGCGGGCGTCTTCTTCCCCTTCAACAGTCAGGCGCCCAGCGGCGACGTGAGCATGTTCATGGGGGTGAAGGGCATTCTTGCGTTCGAAATGGAGGCGCGCGGCGGAGCGCACGGCGGCCCGGTGAAATCGGAAATCCACGGGTCGTACAAAGTGATCGCGGACTCGCCGCCACTCCGGCTGGCGCAGGCCATCGCCAGCCTGACGACGCCCGACGGCAACACGATCGTCGTGCCGCGTTACTACGACGCCATCCGGCCGCCCTCGGACGAGGAACAGCAGCTCACGAACGGCATGCTGCCCCAGTGGATCGCGCAGGACAGCGCCGCTCGCGCCGGCATGGGGATCGAGCGCTGGATCGATGGCATGAGCCCCCGCGACGCGCTCATCGAGTACCTCTTCAACACGACGATGAACGTCGACGGGATGTGGAGCGGGTACACGGGACCGGGGATGAAGACGATCCTCCCGCACGTCGCGACCGCGAAACTGGATTCGCGGCTTGTTCCCGACCAGGATCCGGACTCCGCGCTGGCGTTGATCCGCGCCCACCTGGACGCGAAGGGATTCAGCGACATCACGCTCCGGAAACTGAGCGCTTACCCACCAGCGCAGTCGTCGGTGAGCGTGCCGTTGGTGCGCGCCGCCATCGGCACCTACCACAAGTACGGGTTCCCACCGAGTGTCGCGCCGCGACTGGCCGGCAGCGCGCCGTACTACGTGTTCACCAAGCGGCTTGGCCTGCCGATGGTCGCTGCCGGAATCGGGCACGGGTCGGGCCAGCATGGGCCTGACGAGTACATGGTCATCGAACCGGCTCAGGGGTCCCGGGTCGCCGGCCTGGCCAGCATCGAGAAGTTCTATGTCGATTTGCTGTTTGCTCTTGCGGACGCTCGTTAGGGATTTGCGCTGGTAGTGCGGGACACGGATCACGCGGGTGTCACGGAGAACCCGGATACCCCTTTGGTGAAGTCCGGGACACTTAACCTCGATACGCAGCGAATCTGCTGAACCGTCATGTGTCCCGGACTTCACCAATGCAGTATCGGCGCTTATCCGCGTGCACAGCCCGCGTCACCCGCGTCCTGCAGTATCCGCTCTGATCCCTACTGAGCCGCCCGAATCGCCTTCGCCGCCAGCAGGTTCACGAACAGTCGCGCAGCCCCGGGGTTACCGTTAGGCAGCTGTCGGAAGAACGCCAGGGTGGTGTACACGTACGTGCCGCGGCCCACGGGGGCGACCAGGAGCGCGCCACGGATCGGCTGCTCACCCGGGTCGTTCATTTGCAGCACAGGGGTATACGCGGCGTCGAAGGTACGGGGCATGTACAGCGAGCGATCCTGTACCCAATCGGCGAAATCGGACTGCGTGATTCGATTCGGCGCGCGCAGGATCGCCGCCGTCGTGTCGAGAACAGTGACCGGCGCGTTCTCGTCGGTGACGCGGTCATGCGGCCGGTTGATCGTTACCGGGTAGGGCATGATCCCCGGCTGCATCATCTCGTACTGTCCGTACTGGACAACCAGCGTGCCGCCGTCCCGCGCATAGTCGAGCAGGCGCGCGTTGTTGGCGACCAGCGCCCACTGCGTTTCGTACGCCCGCGGTCCGATCACGATCGCGGAGTAGCCGCGCAGGTCGGCTTGCGCGAGTTGTGCCGGGTCGAGGCGAGTGACCGTGATGCCGAGCTGCTCGAGCGCGGCGGCGCTGTTGTCGCCGACCCCGTTGATGTAGCCAACGCGCATCCCGGTGGTGGCCGCGACGTCGACCGCCTCCAGCGTCATCCGCGAAGGGCGGTAGATGCGCCTGGCCGTGATGTGCTCGTAGTCGATGGTTGTGTAGCCTTCGACGAAGGTGCGTCCGCCTTCGCTTGCCGCGACATCCATGATGTGGCGACCTGCCGGAAGCTGCCCTCGAATTCTGTATGTGATCGTAAGCGGCGAACCGCCTGCGGGCAGCGTTACCCGTCGAACGGCGCTGTCCGTCAGCAGGCCGGAAGGCAGCTTTACCTCCAGTCGCACATCCCGCGCCGAGTCCGACGCGGACCGGAGCTGCACTCGAAGATCACGTTCGATCGGGACGCGCGCCGGCGCGTACTGTAACTGCTGGTCGAGGAGAACGGACACATCGGGCACTCCGGCCACCGGGCGTTTGATTTCCCCCAGGACCTGGTCGGCGTACCGATAGACGACCGGCGTTTCTACCCGGAGCGCGGCTTCGCCAACACGGACATCGAATCGGGCGATGGCGTCAACGGCGTACGAGCCCTCGTCGCGCCCGGTGATCGGGTAGTCGTACATCGCTCCGCGTCGCGGCTTTGCCAGCCATCGAGGCGCCGACACGACCTGAAAACGATAGCCTGGTGCTTGCCTGGTGTAGCTGCTGTCGGACGGCAGTGGAATCGTGACTCCGCCTCTGGTATAGACGCCCGTGCTGCCGAGAGTCCGGTACGAGTTGCCCAGGCTGATCGGCAAGCGGCCGCGATTGTGCACCACCTCGTTGTCCGGCACGGGCTGGCTCGTCCCCCAGAGCTCCCTCGGTACGTTTGCCTCCAACGTGACGCCGCTCGCGAGGACGAGCGCCGTATTCAGTCGCGACCGTGCCTGTGACACGGCGGCGCCGAGTTCGGTGGAGTCAATTGTCGTGCCGGATCGCAGACACGGCGGTGCTCCCACGTCCGGGCAGATCGCCGAGAGGTGGCGCTGGACGCGGGCAAGCACCGGGATCGATCGTTCCGGCGCGTACGGATCGTACGACTGGCGGGCCGCTGCGAACGCAGCCGGCAGGGAGTCGAGCGCGGCCAGAGCGCCGCCGCGCACTTCCCCGCGGAATCGCGCCCACGTCGTGTCGATACCATCGAACAGGGACCGTTCCGCTTTCGGGTCCTCGGGCGCCGCCACCCGCGTCGCCTCGCGCTGCAGATAGTCGTAGCGGACGCCTAACGGCTGCAGCGTGCCGAACGCCTGTGACCGGTGCTGCGACCGGCTGATCGCCGCGATCTCGGCATACGAACGGCCCAGCACCGGATCGAACTCCCCCACATTGAATCGCAGCGTACCGTTCTCGCGTCGGAAGCTAGCGCCGCGATAGAACTTCGCGACGGTCCACGCCCCATGGCCCGCCGTGGCCGCGCGCGGGAACCGCACCGTGTCCGCCGACCAGTCGTATGCCTCGCGCGCCACGATGCCAGCCGCCTGGTGTTGTCCGTGCCCGTCGCGCGTTGTGCCCGTGAACACGCTGATGATCACGTGCGGCTCGAACGCCCTCACCACGGTCATCACGTCCAGCAGCAGCGCGTCGTGCGGCCACTGGGTGAACGCCTCCAGCGCGTTCTTGCTGAACCCGTAGTCGTAGGCGCGCGTGAAGTACTGCCTGGCGCCGTCTATCCGGCGCGCCGCCAGCAACTCCTCGGTCCGGATGACGCCGAGCGCCTCGCCCAGCTCATTACCGATGGCATTCTGGCCGCCGTCGCCGCGCGTGAGCGAGAGGTACCCGGTCTCGACGTGCCTGCCGCGGGAGAGCCAGGCGATGATCTGCGTGTCCTCGTCGTCCGGATGCGCACCGATGATCAGCACGCGCGTGGACACGCCGAGTCCCCGCAACGCTGCGCCTAACGCCGATGCGCCGCGATCCTGCGCGCTCATTCCGGCCGAGGGGATGAGCGCAAGAACCAGTGCTGCGGCCAGCATCCGCTTGCGGCTCGGCCGGCAACGCCGAGAGAAGGAGATGGCGGGTCGTTGCGGCTCTCCGCCATCCGCCATCCGCCATCTCACCGGACCGCTCCCAACCTCGGCGCCCGCATGCCGGCCACGTTAGGCGCTGCCCACGCCTCGCCGACAATCCGCGCCTGCTCGGTCTGGTGTGACGCGAAATACCCCTCCGCGGGACTGGCCCGCTCGGGACGGCCCACATACCGGATGATGAGGGCGTTGCCGGCCGACGCGCGGAGTCGCGGCGCCACGAAACTCCACGCGCCCATGTTTTTCGGCTCCTCCTGCGCCCACACGACCTCCACCACGTTCGGATAGGCGTCCACCGTGCGCGAGACTTCTTCGTGCGGCCACGGATACAGCTCCTCCACGCGCGCCACCGCCAGGTGGCCCGGCCGTCCCTCGGCCACCAGCTCGTAGTAGAGCTTCCCTGTCGTGAAGACCAGCCGGGTGACGTCATCGCGCCGCGCCACGCCGGGATCGTCGATGACGCGCCTGAAGGCGCCCAGCGTGAGATCCTGAACGTGCGATGCCGCCGCCGGCAGGCGCAGCATCGACTTGGGCTGCATGAGAATCATCGGACGCCTGACGGGATCCCTGGCCTGCCTCCGCAGCAGGTGGAAGTACTGCGCCGGGGAAGTGCAGTACGCCACGCGCATGTTCCCCTCCGCGCACAACTGGAGGAATCGTTCCAGCCGCGCGCTCGAGTGCTCAGGACCCTGGCCTTCGTACCCGTGCGGGAGCAACAGCACCACGGACGAATCCTGCCCCCACTTCGCGGTGTCGGCGGCGATGAACTGGTCGATCACGGGCTGTGCCATGTTGGCGAAGTCGCCGAACTGCGCCTCCCAGAGTACCAGGGCTTCGGGGTGGGCGGTGGAGAACCCGTACTCGAAGCCAAGCACGCCCATCTCGGTGAGCGGGCTGTTCCATACTTCGAAGCGCCCGGCCGCGTTAGGCAGGTGCTGGAGCGGCGTCCAGGACGTGCCGTTCTCGGTGTCGTACAGCACCGCGTGCCGGTGGGAGAACGTTCCTCGCTCGGTGTCCTGCCCGGTCAGGCGCACGTCGATGCCTTCCACCAGCAGCGACGCGAATGCCAGTGACTCCGCATGCCCCCAGTCGATGCCGCCGGCCTCGCCCATCGCCTCGCGCCGGCGCTCGAGCTGCTTCGCCAGGCGCGGGTGGACGTGCACCGTTTCCGGCCACGTCAGCAGCCGTTCATTGAGCGCGATCAGGAGTTCGGCACGGACCGACGTCGGCCCCGGAGGCACGACGGTAGGCTTCGTATCGTCCGCCTCCTGGACCGGTGCCGATCCACGATTGGCATGCGCGGCCTCGAGGCGCTCCATCACCATCTTCTCTTCGGCCGCCACTTCCTCTTCCGTGACGACGCCCTCGCGCACCAGACGGTCAGCCAGGACGCGGCGGGGCGTCGGGTGCGCCCGAATGGCCTGGTACAACACCGGCTGCGTAAAGGAGGGTTCGTCGCCCTCGTTATGTCCCCACCGACGGTAGCCCACCAGGTCGATGAGGAAGTCCTTCGCGAACTGCTGACGGTAGGCGATGCCAAGCCGCACCGCGGTGATGCAGGCCTCGGGATCATCCGCGTTCACGTGGACAATCGGGACCTCGAAGCCCTTGGCGAGATCGGATGCGTAATGCGTGGAGCGGCCGTCGGCCGGGTTGGTCGTGAATCCAACCTGGTTGTTGCAGATGATGTGCAGCGTTCCACCGACGCCGTAACCGCGAAGCGCGGAGAGATTGAACGTCTCGGCGACCACGCCCTCGCCCGGGAACGCGGCGTCACCGTGCACGAGGATGGGGAGCACCGACGCGCCCCTGCCATCCGGGGCGCCAAAAGCGCGGCCATACGCACGCTGCTTGGCGCGAGCGAGGCCCTCCAGCACCGGGTTGACCACCTCGAGGTGGCTCGGGTTCGGTACCAGCGTGAGGCGAACACGCCGGCCGCTCTCGAACGCGCGCTCCGACTCGAACCCCAGGTGGTACTTCACGTCGCCCGTTTCGCTGTCGGCCAGGTCGGCGTGCTTCCCGTCGAATTCGTCGAAGATGGTGCCGAATGGCTTGCCGAGGATGTGGGCGAGCACATTGATGCGCCCGCGGTGCGCCATTCCCATGACCACCTCACGCGCGCCAAGCGTCGCCGCGTCGTGGATGGCGATATCGAGCATCGGAACCAGCGCATCGGTTCCTTCGATCGAAAAGCGCTTCACATTGACGTACTTCTGGTGAATGAAGCGCTCCAGCGCGTCCACTTCCGTCAGCCGGCGCAGGAGCGTCCGCTGCTCCTCGGGCGAGAGCTGGCGCCGCAACTCCTCCTGCTCGATCACACGGCGGAACCAGCGCCGCTCGGCCTCGTTCTCCAGGTAATCGAACTCGAAGGCGAGATTCGACTGGTAGAGATGCCGGAGCCGCGCGGCGACATCGGCGGCCGTGCCCATGTCGACGCCGAGCGCCGCCGCTGGGACCAGCGCCAGATCGGCCTCGGTGATGCCGTGAAACTCCGGGAGCAGTTCAGCGGCGCCCGACGGATCGGTGCCTAACGGATCGGTCCGAACGGCGTGGTGACCATAGATGCGGATGGCATCCATCAGGGCGGCCGCACCCGCCACGCGCCGGAGATACGAGGCCTCCGGCGGCACCGGCTCGGCCGCAGCTGACGGCGCCGCCGGGATTCCCGGTCCGCTCAGGGACTCGGCGAAGCGGAAAAACTGCCGCCACGACTCGTCCACCGAATCCGGGTCGCTCCGGAACCGCTCAAAGAGCTCAGCGACGTACCCGTCGTTGTAGACTCCCATGATGGGAAGACTGGTCATGGATTGAATTTACATGTCGGCCTTCGATCGGTAGCCAATCGGATTACGGCCCGTTGACGTCTCTGGTTGTCAGCGACGCCCTTCGCGCTGGAACCGTGCCTCCCAGGAACTGCACCCGGAGTCCGCCGTTTGTTGTCCGGAATCTCACTTCAAGCGGAACTCCAAGTACGCGCTCAAGTTGACCCGGCGCCAGCAGGCCGACCTGCCAACCGTCGAACCGCTGGCGAAGCCTGTCGCCAAAACGAGCCATGAGCCGGCGCGCTTCACCAGTGTCGCCCAGTCGGACACCATACGGAGGGTTCGACACCACCCACCCCGCCGGCGCATCCGGCTCGACACGAAGCGCATCGAGTTTCTCGAAGTGAACGAGGCTGGTTACCCCTGCGCGCGCGGCATTCTCAACCGCGGCACGAATAGCAGCCGCGCTCCGGTCCGATCCCCGTATGATCGGCAGGTGGTCGGGGGTCTCGCGCCGGAGCGCAGCCGAATGCACGCGCTGCCACTCGGACACATCATGTCCGGGCCAGTGCATGAATCGAAAGCCGCGACGCCGGCCTGGCGCGATCCCTGCCGCGATCAGCGAAGCTTCGATGGGGATGGTCCCGGATCCGCAGAACGGGTCGAGGAGCGGCGCCCCGCGATCCCATCCGCTCGCAAGAACGAGCGCCGCGGCGAGCGTTTCGCGCATCGGCGCGGCGGTGACACTGGTGCGATAACCGCGCTGGTGAAGGTGCGCGCCCGACGAGTCGGCACTGACCGTGCACTGATCATGGTCGACCCGGATGATGATCAGCTGGGCGTCTTCCGACCCGGGGTCCATCGCGCCTTCGTCATTCGCGGTCGTCCTCACGGGGACAGCACCCATTCGGTCCGCGAGATCACGCTCGATGCGCTCGGCCACCGCGCCGCTGTGGTAGAGCCGGGATTTCCGGCAGGTCACTCTGAGCGCCACTCGGTCGCCCCGCGCCAGAACCTTCTCCCATGGGATTCGACGTGCCCGCCGTTCCAGCTCGGCGAAGGTCAGGGCACGAAATCGAGCGAGGCGGATCAGCACCCGGCTCGCCGTCCTGAGATGGAGATTCGCCTCGAACAGCGTCCGGCGCGATGCGTTGAACTCGACGCCACCGTCAAGCACGTCGCGATACCCAATCCGCAGGTCGTCCAGTTCCGAGGCAACGATACCTTCGAGACCTGGCGTGGCCACGGCAAACGCGTCGTACGGCAGTGCCGAGTCACGAGTCACGAGTTACAAGTCACAAGTCACGAGTCACCGGTTTCCTCAATCGGAACCAGAACAACATCGCGAAGATGAGTGCGTAGAACAGCGGCTCCCGGATATCCCGCTTGACCGCCATGTAGTAGTGGATCAGGCCCAGTACGACCGCCGGAAACACCAGCCAGTGAAGCGCATTCCAGCGCCTGTTGCCGAGACGCCTGATCCACCCCTTGGTGGAGGTGATCGCGAGCGGCACGAGCAGCAGGAACGCGGCCATGCCTAACGTGATGTAGAGTCGCTTGGCCACGTCCTCCACGAGCAGGGCGCCGCTCAGTTCCACATCGAGCACGAAGTAGATCGAGAGGTGGAGGGACACGTAGAGGAACGCCAGCAGGCCGAAGATGCGGCGGTAGCGGATCAACCATCCCCATCCGGTCAGCTTGATGACCGGCGTGACGGCCAAAGTGAGCACGAGGAAGCGGATGTTCCACTCGCCCACGTAGTGCTCCATCTCCTTCACGGGATTCGCGCCGAGGTAGCGCGTGTTCCGGGTCAGGTCGGACCACAGCGCGAAGGCGATCCAGGCGGCGGGAAGGAGGCTGGCCGCGATGACGGGGTACTTCACCCACTGCGGTGCCTTGATACGTGGTGCGCGATAACGATGACGCGTTTCGGCTGATCCGACCCTACCTTCCCCGGCGGGGGGGCCCCCCCGTGACCCCTGTCCCGCCGCAGCCGGACTCGCGCCCATCAGTAGAACTTCCGAAGATCCATCCCCGAGTACAGGCTCGCGACCTGGTCACCGTAGCCGTTGAACATCAACGTCGCCTTGCTCCGGATGCCGCCGATGATGCGCTCCCGTTTCTGGGTCCACCGCGGGTGATCGACGGCCGGATTCACGTTCGCGTAGAACCCGTATTCGTGCGGTGTCGCCTTGTTCCAGGCTGTCTCAGGCTCCTTGTCGGTGAACCGGATCCTGACAATCGACTTGCACCCCTTGAACCCGTACTTCCACGGCACCACGTGCCGCAACGGAGCGCCATTCTGGTTAGGCAGGTCCACGCCGTACACCCCCGTCACGAATATCGCGAGCGGATTCATGGCCTCGTCCATCCGCAGTCCTTCCACATACGGCCAGTCCAGCACGGGATACCGTTGACCCGGCATCTGCTTCGGGTCCATGAGGGTCGTGAACTCGACGTACTTCGCCGACGGCAGCGGCTCCACGCGCTTGATCAAGTCAGCCATCGGAAACCCACGCCACGGAATCACCATCGACCACGCCTCGACGCAGCGGTGCCGGTAGATCCGGTCCTCCAGCTGGTGCGGCTTGATCAGGTCCTCGATCTGGTAGTCGGCCGGCTTCTTCACCATGCCGTCGACCTTGACCGTCCACGGCTTCACCTTGAAGTTCCGCGAGTTGGGAGCCGGATCGTCCTTCGCCGTGCCGAATTCGTAGAAGTTGTTGTACGTGCTGACGTCATCCCAGTCGGTGAGCTCGCGACGCAGCTCCTCGCCCATGGCGACCGGGCCAAGCTTCCCCGGCGCCTGCTGCGGGACCGGACGACGCAGTCGCTCCATCGCCGCGGCAACCTTCGGCACGGCCGCACTCGCCGCGACGACGCCGAGCAGGCCCGCCTCACGCAGAAATGCCCGGCGGTTCCGATACACGGACTCCTCGGTGATTTCTGACGAGGGGATGGGGTGTTCCGGCGTGACCCGAATCAGCATTGCGGCTCCTGGCAAAGAGGAACATCCCGGGAGGCAATTCGTGCCCCCGAGTCCGAAGATATCGCCGTTGTACAGGTTTTGGTTCCCGCGCCCGGGCAGGACTCAGCCGTTCACCCGGGCACGACCGGGATCAGCAGCCGGACGGACCCGCATGGTTGGTCCCCCATCTCCCGTCTCCCATCTCCCATCTCCCGGTAAGCGCGCTCCAGAGGATCGCGTCCCTGATCTCGCGGAACGTGGACTCGGCGATCGCGGGATCCCAGGGGGCGCCCGTCAGCGCACGAAGTCGCGGCGGGCTCACGTGGGGACGAAGGCGCGCAAACTCCGTCCAATTGCGAACGACGCCTCGCGCGCGTGACTCGGCGGCGTACTGCACGATGGCGAGCACCGTCGCCACATCGTCGGAACTCCCGGCAAACCCCTCAACGAGGCAGGCCCAGGAGCCGCCCGTCGACGCGCCGCCGAATCCCTGGTCGAACGTTGCCGGGTCCCATGGCTTGAAGCCGGACTTCCGGCTCAGGTTCAACCGGCCGAGTGGCGCTTCGAGCACGCGTCTCACCGCTTCGTGTACGGTGAGCCGACGCTCGGCACCGTACAGCTCTGAGAACCAGGACCGCGTCGCCGATGGAATCGATGTCAATCCATCCAGGGCGCGGAGCGTCGCACTTCCACCATCGCGCGCCGCCTCGGGGGTGATCGCTGATGCGTAGCCGGTCAGCACAGGGTCCTGCGCGGCGCTGAGATGACCATTCACGCGGCCTTCGCGAGCGAGCGAGGCGCTCACAAACCAGTCCACATTACGGGCCAGCACCTCCGTCGGCCGGGCCACGCCCATCATCGGCGCGCTCGCGCTGTCGTTACGCGTGGCACTCGCCATTTGCCGCAATGCGCCAGCGAGTTGATCCACCGATTGGCGCACGGCGTGATCGGTTCGATACCAGCCCGTGCCGCCGTACGCGCGACGGGCTGCTTGCCAGTCGAGGTCGTGGGCGAACTCATGCGCCATGACGCCGCTGTGACTGGTTGGCGGGAAGTAGATGGCGCGCCGGATGGGATCGTGCAGCGCCAGCGCCCGATCGCCGAGCGGACTCACGCCGAAGTGAACCCGCAATCCACGTGGATCGAATCCGGGAAGCACCCGCTTCATGTCGAGGATCGCCAGTTCCAGCGTGCGCTGGAAGAAGGGACGCCAGCCTGCGTGCGTCGTAGCGTCGTACGTCACCGCGACGCCGAATCGCACGCTGAGATCGCGAACGGTTGGCGCGTCATCGCCCTGAAGCCAGGCTTTCTCCTGCGCAAACGGCCGAAGCGCCACGCCGGCGGTCAGGATGGCCGCGTCCGCTTCCGGCACAGCACGCCTCGTTCGCGCCATGAGAAGCGCGTATTCAGCGGCGAGCGTCTCTTCGTTCGACGACCGTTCGACAAAGCGCAGCCGCGACATCCGATCCGCGCTTCCTTCGCTGTTTCGAAGCAGCCCGCTGTATCCGCGCACCGCCACGATGATCGGCGCCAGGGGTGGCTGGTCGCGCGTGGTAGCCATCGCGACCATTCGGCTGGGTACTGCGTCGCCGCGGAGCCGCTCGGCGTTCTGTCCATAGACATTGCGAGCCGTCTCTTCGAACGGCTGCGCTTCTGCAGCCACTCCTTCGATGCGCGTCACGAGTGCCGGAAGATTTTCGACGGCCTCGCGCTCATCTCGCGCCGTGAGGGGAACAATCACGGGACGCTCGACCTCGAACCGTCGCGATTCGTGCCAGACCCGGAGCAACGTGACCCGCCTGACCTTGTCGCGATCGGCGGCCGTGAACAGCGCCCGGGCGTCCCTCATGGACAGAATCCGGTCCCGGGCCTGCGCCGCCGCGGCGGTGGCGATCTCCGGAGCCCGTCGGGACACCGCGCCTGACGCCGAGGCCAGGCGATACGCGAGGCGAATGGACAATTCACCGATGCGCGGATCGGTGGAGGCCGAGACCACGCTGTCGATGATGGCCTGATGCCGCGCGCCCAGGCCCCGGTCGGCTCTGAAGTAGATCAAGTCCAGCGCGGCGGGCCGAGGTCTGTAGGCGTCACCCATCATCGTGCGCGCGAGCATTGCTTCGGCGAGTGCGTCGGCGCCGACGGGATGGACAGCAGGATCGCGCAGGACCTGGTCGATCAACCGGAAAGGACTGCCGAGCCCGAGACGGAGGCGCTCGAGGTAAAGCGCGGCGACCGCTTCGGAACGGGATATCGCGGCTGGTTGCCGGTTGGCCAGGCTCTTCTCGAGAGAATCGGCGAACGCGAGACCAACGCCCGCATGGCGAAGCAGCTCGCGTTCGCGAGACGCCGTCGCAAGTCGGGTCAACCAGGTTCCGGTGCCCGCGATCACCGAAATCGCGAGCACGGTCCCCAGAATCACATGTCGTCGCAGACCACCAAATCGCATATCAGCTACCCGACCGGGCCGTTGTGCAATCTGTCCGCATTGCACGGCCCCCGCCGGTCCCCCCGCATTCCGACACCTGAACCGGCAATTTCGTCACCGGCGGCCCTGTGCCCCCGGACGCTGCTGGCTCCGCTTAGGTTCCTCGCGTGCTCAACGAATGTTCCCTCTGCCTGTGAAGTCCGGCCGATTGAGATGTCTCAACCGGGCCGGCTGCCTGCTCGTCACCCTCTCATTGGTCAGCGGCGCCCAGGAGCCGGGGGCGAATCTCGGGCTCCCCGCGGTCGGCGCGGTAGGGTTTCACGGAGGACTCGCAAGGTTGGAGCGATCGAGCAAGGGAGAGGAGGCCGGCCTCCTGCTCGACCTGGGCTGGATGCGCGGTCGCTCGGTGAGGCTGCAGGGCGAAGTCGCGTTCCTGAGGGCGACGTTGACGGAGACACTGGAACTCGAGGACTCGACCTTCCACGGCGACTATTTCGACCTGACTGCCGGAGTGAGCGCAATCTGGCTTGCCACCGATGCTCAGGTAACTCCCTATGCTCTGGTTGGCGTCGCCGTGCACGTCCTCTCCAGTACCTTCGGCAACTCGGTGCTCGACCAGCGCTACAACGCCAATCGCTTCGGCAGTCATGTGGGCGCCGGTATTCGATTGCGGCTCGGGTCGTCGCGTCAGGCGCTCTTTGCCGAAGCGAGGCGGGTGATCGCTGACCATGTGAACCGGACCGAGGTTCGATTAGGGGGACTGGTCCTGATGGGAGATCTCCACCGGCGAACGACACGTATTCGTTAGGTCAACCATGGCGCCGCGGGCACGCAGTCGAACCTCGAGGGCTCCGGCGAAGGAGGTGTCGCATCCGCGGTCGCGCGATACGGCGGCCGACGTGGCGTATGCCCTGAAGTGGCTCGAGCGTCGCGGGACGAAGAAGAACCGGGATGGCATGGCGCGCTACGGCATCGTGGCGAAGAAGGTTTTCGGCGTGTCGATGGGCACGATGCAGTCGCTGGCGAAGGAACTCGGTCGCAACCATGCCCTCTCCCAGGCGCTGTGGAAGACCGGGTGGTACGAGGCGCGGATGCTGGCCTCGATGGTGGGCGAGCCCGAACGGGTTACGCCAGCGCAGATGGAGCGCTGGGCGAAGGGTTTCGAGAACTGGGCGGTCTGCGACACGGCCACGTTCGTGCTGTGGGACCGGACCCCTCATGCCTGGTCGAAAGTCCGCGAATGGTCAGAGCGGGACGAGGAATTCGTGAAACGAGCCGCCTTTGCCATGCTGGCCAGCCTGACCATTCATGACAAGCAGGTGCCGGACGAGCAGTTTTTCGAGGGTCTCGTACTCATAGAGCGCGAGGCGACCGACGGCCGGAATTTCGTGAAGAAAGCGGTGAACTGGGCGCTGCGCTCGATCGGAAAGCGAAGTCCCGCGCTCAACGAGGCGGCGGTGGCAGTGGCCCGCCGCCTGGCCGATTCGCAGGATCCAGCGTCACGTTGGATTGGCAAGGGTGCGCTACGGGAAATCACCAGCCCGGCCATCACACGCCGACTCGCAGCCCGGGAGGACAAGCGTCGGCGCCGATGAAAGCGCCTCGATGCTCCGTACAGCGATAGGCGCGCCGCAGTCGGCGGCGCCAACCGAGGCTACTGAGGACGCAGGGCCTGTTCGATGACTGCCTGGAACGCATCCGAGCCACCCCACTCGAGCATCGCGCGATCGATTCGCGCACCGGCCTCGATGAGCAGACGCGCGACGGCCGCATGGCTCGCTCTGGCACTGCCGCAGTTGACCGAGCCGTGGCCGCACCAGCTGAGCGGCGTCCCCCGATACGTCGGATCGCGTGCCTCGACGAGCGCGCGTCCGGCAGGGTAGCGCAGGATCGCGGCGACGCAGTCGACCGACCCTTCCCACGCCGCGCAGTGCAATGCGGTGCCTGCCGTCGGACCCGAAACGCTGGGGACTGAAGGGTCAAAGCCCAGCTCGAGAAGCAATTCCACGGCGGGTGCGTTGGCCGCCCACGCTTCATCGGTCAGCGCGCGCTGTTCGACCGGACCGAGACGCTCGACGATCCGCGGATCGTCGCGGACGATGGCTCGCGCGTCATCGCCCCGTCCGAAGTGGCATGCCAGCAGCAGTCGTTCGACCGGCGTCGCGAACTTCTCCATCGCCAGCAATGTCTCGTGCTGCCCGTGCTTCGCCGCGACCTGCAGCGGCGAGAGGTTCGGGCCTAACGTCCACTGGTAGATGTGAAAGCTGGAGGGCGGGTGCTCGCCATACTCGCCTTGTCCCGTGCGCCGGCTGAGCAGGGACGGATCCGCCTCAAGCATTTCCCGGGCGCGATCAGTGAGCCCCAGCGCAGCCGCGAGAAAGATGTCGGCTGACGCTCCGCGCTCGACGAGATACCGCGCAATGTCGACGCGCGACTCAGGCGAATCGGCGTCGCCCAGCATCCACTGCGCAGGCGTGGATCGATGATCAATGTCCCGGGCGTCGGGGTCAGCGCCGGCTCGCAGCAGCATGTCGACCACCTCGGGCGATCGCGCGAAGTGAAGCGGCGTCTGCCCGTCGCCACCACGCTCGTGCACCCGGGATGGATCCGAGGCGAGAATCCTTCTTAACAGATCGGGGTGATCGAGTCGCGCGGCGGCGCAGGCATCGGGCACGGCACCCGCGGCCAGCAGACGATCGGCGACTGGGCCCTGTGCCGCATGCAACGGATGGAAACCACCGGCCCACCAGCTGCTGCGTCGGTTGGGGTCGGCGCCGAATTCGAGGAGCGTGTCGACCAGCGCCACGTCCGCATCGCCGGCAACGGCCACGAGCGCCGGCGAATCGAATCCGAACAGCGGATCGTTGATCGCGGCCCGGGCGTCCTCGCTGTCCGCGAGCACCCGTCGCAGCTCCGAAGCGTTGCGGTCATCCACTGCGCGCTTGAAGCGATCGATGGGGGTCTGGTGACCAGCCGACGTTGAGCCCATGGCTCAGTATGCGGTGCGCTCCGCTGACCGGCCAGCACGGGCGGTGGATCAGCGGCGTGCTGTCCCGGCTGCACCTCGTCCACTGGCTGGCGTTGCCAGTCCGGCGATCGCCTCGCGGACGCGACCAAGCAGCTCCAGCACCCTCTTCATGCGCGTCTCGCACACCACGGTCGACTTCTCTCCAGGCGCTCCGCAGTCCGTGGCGGCGAGCAGGACCTGCGCTTTCTCCGTGGCAAGGACCGCCTCATCCAGCTTCGCAACCTTGACGTTGTTGGCAGCCACGGCGCTGGTGGTGGCCAGGAACATCCCTAACGCGGCCCCCAGCACGATGCGCCGAAGTTGCCGTTGGATGATCTTCGTCAGAAACCCACGCATGACGTCCTCCCTGGCCCGCACCCTGATGCTGCAATAGTAAAGAAAGCCGCGTTACGGGAACGGGCTATGCGTCACAGGATTTGTGACAAGCTCAGGAATAGCCACGACAACGCGGGTTCGTCATGGCTGGGTGCGCTACTCGTCAGGCAGATCAGCGTCGTGGACGACCGGGAGCCGGCCCGGGTGGTTCGACTGCTTCACCCGGCCGGTAGCGTTCGACTGCGTGCGAGTCGATGTCCTGCTGCGTAAACGCCACGCGCTTCAAGTCACCACGCGCGAACCGCTCTGCCTGATCCGCATGCCAGCGTGATGTTGAATCGGAGCTCTGGCCGTAGGCGAGCACCGAATAGGCTCGCGGCACGTTGGTGAACTCCACGGCCAGCACCCACCCATCGCCGCCGCTCGCGGCCAGCTTGCCATCGGGGTCGCGCGCGAAGTTGAGCACACGGAAGCAGCCTAACGCGCCGCCGCAGCCGCCCACCGGGACATCGACGGTGCCGCGACGCACGCGATGCACCTCCCCCCACGTGATATCCCACCGCCCGTGCCTCCGCGCGGTTTCGGCCACCGCCCAGGCGAACGCTTCCGCCGCCCTGGCGTGATCGCTCAGGCCTACCGGCGTACGCGTCGGGTCGCTGGCCTGCCACCGGCGCGCGTATCGCGAAGAGTCCGGCAGTCCCTGTCCATACCGCTGCCACCAGACCTCGAACAGCGCTCCGCCCCGGCTGGATGGCTCCGAGGTGTTGGCCCACTTCTGCAGCATCTCCAGCGCGGCGGCGGTGTCGCCCACCGGCTGCGTCGCCTTCACGGCCGCCACGAGGTCCGGCTTCACGCGGTCAGCCAGCAGCATCCGGTAGCTGTGCTTGAGGCGCACCACGTCCTCGAGCGAGAGCTTCCTGGTTCCGCTCACCAGTTGCAGGGCGTGCTGACTCCTCAGCGAGAGCGACGGCGCCTCGTGATTCGGATACGGATTGATGGTATCGAGCGGAGCGCGCAGGTTGGTCCAGTGCGGCGAGCTGTTCTCGTTATGCACGTACCCGCCGCGCGGATTGAGCACCTGCGGCAGCGAATCGAACGGCACATACCGCGTCCAGACCTGCCGGGTTTCCCGCGCCGGAACGGCCGTGGTGTCCCCGCCGGACGGATGAGGCAACGAGGGCAGTGCCGCGTTCCAGATGTAAAAGATGTTCCCGGCGCGATCGGCATAGGTGAAATTCGACGTCATGCGCGAGCGCATCCGCATGGCGTCCTTCCACTCGGCCAGCGACCTGGCGCGCATCATCCGCAGGAACTGTTCGCCCGCCCGGAAGTCCCCCTCTCCGGCGGTCTTCACCACGTAGATCCTGCCGCTCGCGCGGTGCACCACCGGGCCGAGCGGAGTGGTCCACTGCTCGCGCGTCTCCGTGGCCATCTGGTCACCATTCCGGTACGTCACACTGGCCAGCTCGCGGCGCAGCGGCAGCGACGTCCCGTCGAAGTAGTAGTGATCCGGGGTGACCGTATCAGCATCCAGGGCGTACAACTCGTCCAGATCCTGCGCGTTGTTCGTCGTCGCGAAGCCCAGGTTTCGGTTGAAGCCCCCGATGACCAGGAACGGGCCGCCGATGCGAAAGTCGCCGTAGAAGTCGACGACTCCCGGCACGGTGAGGTGCGCCTCGTAGTAGCCGGCGTTCCAGGCCAGGTGCGGATTGCGTAGCAGGATCGCACGGCCGGATTTCGTTCGACTCGGCGCGAATGCCCAGGCGTTCGAACCGACGTTTTCGGGCTGCTGTCCGTCTACCTCGTCGGATCCGCGTCGCGAGCTGTCACGAGCCGTCGGATCCAGCAGCCGCCGGTAGGCGCGAAGGGCGCCCCCCGAGGTGCCGCCGATATCGAGAGCGGCCACATCGTACGCACTGAAGCGCGGCATGCCCGGTGGGAACTCAGTCGGACGCAGCTCGATGAACCGGTTGAGCCCCTCGGCGAATCCCTCGTAGACGTCGCGGGTCGACTCGTCGAGCAGGTGATACGTCTCCACCGCGCGCTGCCGGTCACGCCAGGCGGCGAAATCCGATTCGATGCTGTCGCGACCGAAGACGCGCCCCATGCCGCCGCTCGCGCGCAGGATGTTTATCGCGGTGCGAGGGCCGTAGTCCTCCGACATCACCCAGGCGAGTCCGTATACGCCGGCGCGTAGCGTGCTCGCGCGGATGTGTGGCACGCCGTGTTCCGTCCGGATGATCTCTACCTCACGCCAGAGCTCGGAGTCTTGCGTCGAGCGCGCCGACGCGGTCGACGCGGTCGACGCGATGAGCGCCGCTCCGGCGCCGGCGATCAGGAGGCGGAAGGTCGAGGTCACGACAACGCTCACGAATCGGTGGACTCGGTCGGCGACGGATGCCGAGCCGGAATCTGGCGCCGGCTCACACCGGCGCCAGTTCCGTGCGCTCCCTGAAATCAGGCGGGACTTCCGCCACGTGACGAGAGCAGCTCCTCGAGCGCCGCCAGCCGTAGCTGGATCTCATGGAGGCTGGCGGTCCGCATCCGGACGAATATGCCAATCGTGCTCACCGTTGCGATCAGGACCGCGAGCATGCCGAGCGCGATGACGAACGGCATCGCCGCGCCCGCAACGCTCATCCAGGGAACCGCTCCGACCATGGCGCCCCGTGCGAGCCCGTAGATCTGCGTGCCGTTCAGAATCGCGAGCAACAGCACCAGCAATCCCGTAACGCTCCAGGCGACCACACTCACCTTGCGGATGAATCGGTCGCGCCGCTTCTCGCTTTCGATCGCGTCCCACGCGCTTCGGGACGCTGATGTCTTTGCGTTGCTCATGTTTCCCTCCTGATAAGTGATTCCTGAAGTCTCTTCTTCGCGTGGTGAAGTCTCGTTCGCACCGTTCCGATCGGCCGACCCACCACCTGTGCGATCTCCCGGTAGCTCAATCCGTCGCGATACCGGAGCAGCACCACCTCGCGCTGCGGTGGCGGCATCGCCATCACGGCCGCGGTCAGTGCGGCCTCGTCGACCGCCAGGGATTCATCGTCGTCTCCTGCGCGCTCGGCGCTTGAGCCGACGACATCTTCCAGTGGGACATCATTGATCAGTTCGTGCTCACGCTTTCGTTTCCTCAGGCAGTCGATCGCGCTGTGCCTTGTCGTTCGAAAGAGCCACGTTCGAAATGCGCCGGCATCAGCCAGGCCTCCGAGGTGGCGATACACCGTCAGCCAGACTTCCTGTTGTACGTCGTCCGCATCGTCATCAACGATCCCGCGCAGATAGCCCAGCGTCTTCGACTCGAACGTCCGCATGAGCTTTGCAAAGGCAGCCTCATCGCCCGCCTGACAGCGAAGCACGAGGAGCCGCAGAGCCAGATCGTGCGCCGGAGCGTCCTCCATGGTTGCTTCGCGAGATACGGGGTTCGCCACGTGCCGCCTCTCCAAGATCGGAAATGGCTGATTCGGGATTCGGTCTAGTGACGTCGCGCGTTCCCGGAAAGTTCAATCAGGCCGATTTTCCCGCCCGCGGCAGGGCAACGGGGCGAAGGCGAAGCCATACCGCAGTGCCGAGTCACGAATCACGAGTCACGAGACACGTCATGGCAACCCATCATGCGGATTGCCCTGAGTAGCTCGGAGTTCTGGTGACGACGTCTACTGAGGTAACGGCAGGACCAGGAAGCTCTGCGAAGGACCGATCGGCGTTACCGTCGTCCCCACCATCTTCCCGATGGACGCCGTGTACGCGCCGTTAGGCACGCGCTGTCCACCGCCTCCACGGCCACCGCCAATCCCGCGCCCCGGAGCAACCGTGCACGAGGCCAGCGCCGGCGGTCCTGAGGCGGCCGTGCTGTCG
>DATCIJ010000150.1:0-8399 GCA_036507855.1 Gemmatimonadaceae bacterium
CATTCCGGCCAGCGAGATCATGGCCATCGTCGCCCTGGCGTCGAGCGTTCGAGACCTGGAGGAGCGGCTGGCCCGCATCATCGTTGGCTCGACGTACGGCGCCAATCGCAAGCCGGTCCGTGCCGGCGACCTGAAGGCGGCCGGCGCGATGGGCCTGCTGCTCAAGGATGCCATTCGCCCGAACCTGGTGCAGACACTCGAGGGCGGTCCGGCGTTCGTGCACGCGGGGCCGTTCGGCAACATCGCCCACGGCTGCAACTCGGTCATCGCGACGCGCTCGGCGCTGGCGCTGGCCGACATTGTCGTCACCGAAGCAGGATTTGGCTCCGATCTGGGGGCAGAGAAATTCTTCGACATCAAGTGCCGGACGGCGGGACTTCAGCCCGAGGCAGCCGTTCTCGTCGCGACGATTCGCGCCCTGAAGCTGCACGGGGGCGCTCCCAGGACGAAGCTCGGAGCCGAAGACCTCGGCGCGCTCGAGCGCGGACTGCCCAACCTCGACCACCACATCATGAACGTGAAGCAGTTCGGTCTGCCGGTCGTGGTCGCGGTGAACCGGTTCACGTCTGACTCGGACGCCGAGTTGAAGATGGTGGTAGACGCGGCACGGCGTGCCGGCGTGCGCGTAGCGATGAACGAGGTGTGGGCCCGTGGCGGCGCCGGAGGCGAAGAACTTGCGCACGAGGTGCTTGGTCTCCTCGCCGAAGGCGGCGCCCGTTTCGCGCCGTTGTACGACGCCAGCCTGCCAATTCGTGAGAAGATTTCCATCGTGGCGTCGCGCGTCTATGGCGCGGCCGGGGTGGACTACTCACCGAAGGCCGATCGGAGCATCGAGTACCTCCAGTCCATCGGCCTCGGGACGACGCCGATCTGCATGGCCAAGACCCAGTACTCGCTGACTGACGACGCCACCAGGCTTGGCCGACCGACGGGGTTCCGGATTGCGGTGAACGAGGTGTATCCCGCCGCCGGCGCGGGTTTCGTGGTGGCGCAGTGCGGGGACATCATGACCATGCCTGGATTGCCGAAGGAACCCGCGGCAGAGCGCATGGCGGTACGCCCGGACGGCAGCATTGTCGGCCTTTTCTAGGAGCCTAACGTGAGCACGCGCAGCGTTCAGTCCGACGCGGCCCCGGCGGCCATCGGGCCATATTCACAGGGAATCATCGCTGGCGGTTTCCTGTTCACGGCCGGCCAGATCCCGCTCGATCCCGTGACCACGCAGGTGGTCGACGGTGATATCGTGGCGCAAACGCGCCGCGTGATGGACAATCTGCAGGCCGTGCTCGCCGCCGCCGGCGCGTCGTGGAAGGACGTGGTGAAAACGACGGTCTACCTGCAGGACATGGGCGACTTCCCGCGCATGAACGAAGTGTACGCGGCAACCATGGGCGAGACCCGCCCCGCGCGTTCGACGGTCCAGGTGGCGGCGCTTCCCCGCGGTGTGCTGGTGGAAATCGATCTGGTCGCGTATCTGGGCTAGGCGTGAGGCTCTCGGGTCGAGGCTCGAGCGAAGGGCAGAGGGCAGAGGTGCAGGGAAGCGATCTGGAACTTTCCCGTCCCTCTGCCCTGATTCCTTCTCGAGCCTCGACCCTCGAGCCTCGACCCACCGTCGGCTCACCGACAAACGGGGACGCGCCCCATGACTGATCTCCGCGCTCAGACATTCCGCCTCACCCAATTCGCGCGCTGTGCTGGTTGAGCCGCCAAGTTAGGTCCGGGTGACCTGAACCGCGCGCTCGCGCCGCTGGTCGCGAGACCCGATCCCCGAATCCTCGTCGGTCGCGAGACCTTCGATGACGCGGGGGTGTTCAGGCTGTCCGATGATCTCGCGCTGGTGCAGACCGTCGACTTTTTCGCGCCCATCGTCGACGATCCGTATCAGTTCGGGCAGGTCGCCGCCGCGAACGCGCTCTCCGATATCTACGCCATGGGTGGGGAGCCGCTGACCGCCCTCAGCATTGTCGGCTTCCCCATCGACACGCTCCCCATCGAGATCCTCACCGAGATACTTCGTGGAGGACAGGACAAGGTTCATGAAGCAGGCGCGTCCATCATCGGTGGGCACTCGATCATTGACGAGGAGCTGAAGTACGGACTCTCCGTCACCGGACGGGTGCACCCTGACCACATGCTGACCAACGCCGGCGCGCGTCCCGGGGACTCGCTCGTGCTGACCAAGCCGCTGGGAACGGGCTTCGTCACCACGGCGCTCAAGCGCGGCGCCATCAGCGCCGACGTCGCCGTGCCCACTATCGACGCGATGCGGACACTCAATCGCGATGCGTCCCGCCAGGCCGTCGCGCTCGGCGTGAAGTGCGCCACTGACATAACCGGGTTCGGCCTGCTCGGTCACGCGTCGCACATCGCGCACGGCAGCGATGTCACCATCCGCATCGATACGGCGAGACTGCCGGTACTTCCCGGAGCTCTCGATGCCTGGCGTGCCGGCGCAACGCCGGGTGGGGCGGACCGCAATGACGCGTTCGTCCGCGAACTGACCGACTGGGGCCACACGGAACCCTTCCACGAAGCGCTCGTAATAGACCCGCAGACGTCGGGAGGGCTCCTCGTCTCGCTGCCCGCGCCAATTGTCGAGGACTATCTTTCGCGCGTTCCGCAGGCGGTGGTGATTGGTGCAGTCCTGCCGCGCGGGGAGCATGCAATCGTCCTCGCGTGACGCTGGACACGGGGGTGTCTGGGGCCTGGTGGCTCTCGTCGTCTTCAAAACGATCGTGACCTGACTTCGTCGGGTCGGGTGGGTTCGATTCCCATACGCTCCCGCCACCACACACCGCCTGCCATCACCATCACCGAGAGCGTCCGTGACCCGTCAGCATCTTCAACCAATGCGCTGGCGCGCGGCGTTCCCATTTGTCCTGCTGGTGGCGCTGCCGCTGGTGGCGAGCGCGCAGGTCACCGGTGACACCGCGCGCGCGAGAGCCGATTCATCCAGTCGCGTACCCTCAACGGCGCGCGCGTTCAGGCAAACCGGTCCTGATTCTCTCCGTCCTCCAGTCTCACCGGGGCGCGCGTTTCTTACGTCCCTGTTCGTGCCCGGACTGGGACAATCGCGACTTGGCCGGCAGGTGCCAGGCGCGATCTATGCCGGTATTGAGGTGATGTCGATTGTCATGCTGCTCAAGGCGCGGAACGATCTCCGGATCGCCCGGGGAGCCGCCGGGGACGTGATTGTGAATCGGTATCGCGTGGACCCGGCAACCGGAGCGCCGATCGTCGACGCCAACGGGCGATTCGTTCCGCAGGACACTGTGCCGAATCGTTTCGACACCGGGCGCGTCGATGCACGCCGGACGCAGGTCGAGGACTGGATTGCCGTGCTGGCCTTCAACCATCTCTTTGCCGGCGCCGACGCGTTCGTGGCTTCGTTGCTCTGGGATCTTCCCGCGCGCGTGGGAGCGAGGCATCTCCCGCGCGGATTCGGCCTCGGGCTCAGCGTCCGCTGGTAGCCGGCAAGGCGGCTGATCGAGGAACGACCGCCAACTCCATTTGCGGGTTGTCCGGTGACCATCGATGCAATCGGACGGCATCCTCGCGGATTGTGAGGTAGGTCGTGTCATCCATCCACGTGCCTGCGTTGGCATAGACGCCGGCGGCCCCTCGTTCGAGATGGGCGACGTGAGAATGCCCATAGATGAGGAGATCGGTGCCGGGCATCGACTCGAGCTGACGATGCGCGACCTGGCGCAGACCTTCGCCCCCGTCGCGAGCCCGATAGGTCCGACTGGCGTGCGACGAGCCTAACGCGATCCGGCTGGCCAGGTCGGGATGGATCCACCGGAAGGCCCGGATCGACCACCGGTTTCGCAGTACGGAGCGCAACATCCGGTAGCGCCGATCCTCGACGTCCCGGAGCCCGTCGCCGTGGTCGACGCGCGTCCGCCAGCCCGCGACGGAGCCGGTCCACGCCCCGACGTGATACGTCACCCCGAGGTCCTTCGTCAGCACGTCGCCGCCCCAGCAATCGTGGTTGCCGGCTATCCATAGAACCGGGATGCCGGCCTCGGTGAGTCGGGCGACCGCCGCCAGGGCACGAAAGCCGGCGCGAGGGATCACCGTACGCCACTCGAACCAGAAGTCGAAGAGGTCGCCGTTGATGATCACCGACCCGGCGGCACCTCGCAGGTGCTCCAGGAACCCCAGCAGGGAGCGCTCGACCTCGGGCGGTGTCACGCCCAGGTGCACATCGGAGAAGACGAAGCATGGCGCCGGCAGCACGCGGACAGTCTATCGAGACCCAAGTCTCTTTACAAACCCCGTCGTGGACGACGATTATGCGCCGCGATGGCCGACCTTCCCTCGCACGACATCGAATTCCGCGTGCGGTATGGAGAAACGGACCGCATGGGGGTCGTGTATCACGCCGAGTACCTCGCCTGGTGCGAGATGGGCCGCACCGAGTACATCCGCTCGCTGGGGATGTCGTATGCGGAGATGGAGCGCCGGGGTGTGCCGCTGGCGGTTGCGGAAGCCCGTATCCGGTATCACGCGCCGGCGAGGTACGACGATCTCATTCGCGTCTCCACGGTGCTCACCCGCCTGGGGTCGCGCGGCCTCACCTTCGATTATGTCATCACCCATGCCGACTCCGGACTGCGACTGGCCAGCGCCAGCACGACCCTCGTGGCGCTCGACCCGGCCGGAAGGGCGACCACGATTCCGGCCGATATCCGGGCCCTGCTTGGCCGGACATCGGATCGTTAGGCTCGCGACCGGCGCCACCATCGCCGTCGCGGTGGCCTGCGCGTCGGCGCCGCTCGCCGGCCCCCTGACCGGAGTACCTGTTGCCGCCGCCGGGGTGCCGGACACGCGGCTCGCGCCGGGCCACCGGAGGCTCATCTTCGGCTGGGAGTACAAGGAACGCCTGGGCTCCGCCCGCGGTGACGGGGTCGCCCGCATTGCGCCTCCCGACAGCGTCCGCATCGACCTGTTCCTGGAGAACGGAAACAGCGGCGGCTTTGTGATTCTGATCGCGGACTCGTTGACCGCGCTGGCCCAGGATGAAGCTCGGCGATCCTTGCCACCCGAGCCGCTGTTGTGGGCGACGCTGGGCGTGGTGCGCGTCACCGCCGCCGACACGGTCGCCAGGCAGGACGGCGATACCCTCCGCGTGGAGATCGGACGCGATCCAACGTGGCGGATGACCTTCGGGACGCGCGCGCTCGGACGGATGGAAAGGATTGCCGGCGGCCGCGTGGAGCAGGTGGTGGAGCGCGGGGACTCGACTCGCGTAGTTTACAGGCAGCCGGCGGCCGGACGATCACTCGTCCTCACCATCCGGCGCGTCATTCCGGAACCGGGGTTCGATGCGGCGATTTGGCGTCCTTAGCGCGATGTTGCTCACCGGCTGTCTCTACAGCCTGTCGGGTGGAGGCGGGCTGCCTCGCCACATCCGCACGGTCGCCGTCATTCCCTTCGAGAACGAGACGGCCAATCCGGAAATCGCCGGCGAGCTGCACCTGGCACTTCGCAAGTCGCTCACCGATCGCCTTGGACTGCGTGAGGCGCCCGAGGCGCGCGCCGGCGCCATCGTCACCGGCACCATCAGGACGTACGAGCCGGACGTGCCAGTCGGCTTCAGCGCCGATCCCTCGCTTGCCACGACCGCGCGTCGGCGCGTCCAGCTCGTGGTCGACGTCAAAATCGTGGATCAGACCACCGGCAAGACGCTGTTCGAACGCGCCGGCCTTCGCGCCGAGGGCGAGTACGCCGAGCGGGCCGAACAGGCCGGCCGGCAACAGGCCCTCGAGCGGATCGTGAACGACATCGTCGAGGGAGCACAGTCGCAATGGTGACATCCCGCCGCGGAAGGAGCCGCCTTGGGTGCCTGGTGGGCCTGCTGTTCCTGGTCACCGTCGTCTACTTCGGATTCAACATCGGTGAGGTCTACTTTCGCTTCTACCGGCTGAAGGATGCGATGGCGCAGGAAGCGCGCTTCGCGCAGACCCGTGACGACAACATGATCCGCACCCATCTGGCGGCCGTGGCCGATTCCCTCGGCCTGCCTGACGAGGCGGGCCGGGTGACGATCCGCCGCGATGCCACGCGCATCGTCATCTCGAGCGACTACTCGGAACACGTGGAACTCCCCTTGTTTGTGCGCGAGTTCCGCTTTGCGCCCCAGGTCGTCCGCTCGTTTTGACGCCTCCCGTACTCGATCCTCACAGGAAGGTGATGTCGCTCGAGGCGGCCGCACGATGGCGCCAGCGCGCGGGGAAGGTGGTCTTCACCAACGGCGTCTTCGATCTGCTGCATCCGGGGCACATCGATGTGCTCACGGCGGCGAGGGGCCTGGGGGATGCGCTCGTGGTCGGCGTGAATACCGATGCATCCGTCCGTCGGCTCAAGGGACCAACGAGGCCCGTGCGCGGCGAGCGGGACCGCGTTCACGTACTGGCCGCCCTCGAGGCTGTGGACGCGGTGGTGCTTTTCGACGAGGACACGCCGCTCGGACTGATCCGTGTCCTGATCCCCGACGTCCTGGTGAAAGGAGGCGACTATTCGGTGGAATCAGTGGTGGGTGCACCCGACGTGCTGGCCCGCGGCGGCAGGGTGGTCATCGTGCCGCTCACGCCCGGACACTCGACGACGCGTACCGTTGCACGGATGCGTGCAGGAGATGGGAAATGACGCGCACTGATCGCCCCGACACCGCGATGCGGCCGGTGGTCCTGGAGCGGGGAGTCGTCAGGCAGGCGGAAGGCTCGTGCCTTTGCGGATTCGGGCATACGCGCGTGCTGTGCGCCGTGTCGGTGGAAGAGGGCGTTCCGGGATGGCGGAAGGGAAGCGGTGAAGGATGGATCACGTCGGAATATGCGATGCTGCCCCGCGCCACCAGGACGCGGACCTCCCGCGAGCGGTCGCAGCTTGGGGGTCGCACGCAGGAGATTCAGCGACTCATCGGACGAAGCGTCCGGGCCATGCTGGATGAGTTCCGGTTCGGTGAAGTGACGCTGCGCGTGGATTGTGACGTGATCGACGCGGATGGCGGGACGCGGACCGCCGCGATCACCGGGGCGTGCGTGGCGGTGGTCGACGCATTCGACTGGCTGGTGGGACGCGGTCGGCTGGCCCAGTCTCCCGTGAAGCGCCGGGTGGCGGCGGTGAGCGTCGGCGTTGTGGATGGGACGCCGCGCCTCGATCTGGACTATGACGAGGACGTGCGGGCCGCGGTCGACATGAACGTGGTGATGAGCAGCGAAGGGCGTTTTGTGGAGGTACAGGGCACCGGTGAGCATGGGACGTTCGACCGAACCGAGCTCGATGGTCTGCTGTCGATGGCGGTGGCAGGGATCGGCACGCTGGACGGACTGCAACGTTCGGCGTTAGGCATCTGATGCGCCGGGCCGCGGTGCTGCTGGCGACGCGGAGCGAGGGCAAGCTCCGCGAACTGCGTCCGCTGTTTGCCGCGGCGGGGATCCCGGTGCAGGATCTGCGCGAGGCCCGGATGGCCCACTCCCCGGATGAGGAGGCGGTGGAGGCGTTCGCAACGTTCGAGGCCAACGCGCTCGCGAAGGCCCGGTATTTTTTCGCGCTGACCGGCCGGCCCACGGTGGCGGATGATTCCGGGCTGGAGATAGCGGCCTTGTCGGGAGATCCCGGGGTGCGAAGCAAGCGCTGGTCGGGACGGGGAGATCTCAGCGGTCAGGCGCTCGACGACGCGAACAACGCGAAACTCGTCGAGGCGCTGCGAGCGGTGGATCGACCGAAGGCGCGTTATGTGTGCGCGGCCGCTTACTACGATGGCGTCCGGGAGGTGGTTGTGCCTGGGGAAACGTCGGGTACGATCGTCAGCGACGCGCGCGGTGGAAAGGGATTCGGCTACGACCCGTACTTTCTGTCGGATGAGCTGGGCGCGACCTTTGGCGAGAGTTCGCGCGAAGCGAAAGAACGGGTGAGCCATCGTGGACGAGCCTTTCGCGCCTTGCTGGAGCAGCTCCGTGCGTAGCGTTGACAATCACCGGGGTCGGACTACAATTCCGACTTCCTCAGCGGGGCGTAGCGTAGCCCGGTATCGCGCCTGCTTTGGGAGCAGGAGGTCGCCGGTTCAAATCCGGCCGCCCCGACTCGCGCGGCGGAGGAGTGCCGCGCGGTACGGCCCACGACGAGTGCCGTTCCAGGTTTATCAGCCGAAAGCACGCGTATGTTTAGGCGAAGCGACCTGGAACGGCACGAGGCGCCAGTAGCTCAGGTGGATAGAGCATCAGCCTTCTAAGCTGAGGGTCGGGGGTTCGAGTCCCTCCTGGCGCGCCATCTTCGTTAGGTCCGCGTCACCCGCCGAGGCTCCGTTAGCTCAATTGGTAGAGCAAGCGACTCTTAATCGCTAGGTTGATGGTTCGAGTCCATCACGGAGCACTGACGGGCCGCGCGACTGCGCG
>DATCIJ010000151.1:0-18309 GCA_036507855.1 Gemmatimonadaceae bacterium
GGCGCCTCCATAACGACGGCGCTCACCGGAATTCCCGCCGGGGTATTCGAAATCCACCAGATGGATCCCTCGCTCTGCAGGACATCGGGTCCGCGCGACCGCTGTACCCCTGTTGTCACAACCGCGACGTCCAACGGTACCTTCACGGTAACGCTTCCCGTGAATGCGGTGTGGACGCTGCGCCAACGGTAGGGGCCACGGCAGCGCGAGGGAACCGAGGGGATTGCTCCATCGCGGCGACCGATGGGGCTTTCACCGCGGCGACGGCGCACTCAATGAGCGGGCCGGCGAAGGATGGCCACATACTTCCCGGTGCCGTCATTATTTTCGCGCTGTGGCGCCAGCTCGCGTGACTGACTGAACCGTGGAGAATGATGCCCTCTGACCAGGGGTCCGGGCTCCGTGCTGCGCAGGATCTCCTGCTGTGGGCGGTGATCCTCGCGGCAACAGCCGGGCTGATAGAAGGCCTCGTTCTCGGGGTCGTCGATGCGGCAGGCTTCATTGCCTGGGTGAGCGTCGATCACATATGGCAGGCACCCGCAGCGAACGCCCTTCTCGTCGGCGTCGTCGCGATTGTCCTGGCGGTTGCCGTTGTGGGTGTGCCGCAGGCGTGGCGTTGGTTCATGATGGTGCCTGCCTCGCTGGCCGCATTGGGGCTGGTGTTTCTTGTCGTCCACTACAAGCTGGCGGTCTGGGCCCAGGTGATGCTGTCGCTCGGAATCGGCTATCAGATCGCGCGCTTCATCGACTATCGACGCCTCCGATGGCGTGGCAAGGCGATGGTGTCTGTCGCGGTGTTGGCGCTCGTGGTGCTGGGATCCAGGGTTGTGGTACGGATGGATCGCGTTCACGCGGTGGGAGGCTCGACTTCCGTAGAAATGGAACGAGGGCAGCCGAGTTTTCTCCTCGTGGTGCTGGACGCGGTTCGCGCGTCATCACTGGGCGTCTACGGGTATGAGCGGCCAACGAGTCCGTCGCTCGACAGACTGGCGGCGAGAGGCGTGTTGTTCGAACGAGCGTTTTCGACAGCACCTTGGACGTTGCCGTCGCACGGGTCCATGTTCACCGGGCGATGGCCGCGGGAACTCGATACCGGCTGGCGGCGCGGCCTTCCCGACAGCATTCCGGTGCTGGCTGAGTTCATGCGGTCGAACTCGTACCGGACCGGCGGATTCACCGGAAACCTGCTGTACACCACGGAGGCTTCGGGACTCAGCCGCGGTTTCATGCGGTATGAGTCGTTTCCGAATTCTGTGAAGCAATTCCTGCTGGCTCCTTCGCTGGCCCAGTTGGCCTGGCAACGACACTTGCACTTTCGCAGTGCACGCCGGCTGTCCGACCGAAAGCCTGCCTCGGCGGTCGCGGATGGGTTCCTCGACTGGGTCGGCAACGACAAGAGTCCGTTCCTTGCCTTTCTGAACCTCTATGATGCGCACGAGCCGTACCAACCGCCGCCGGCGTGGCGCAATCGGTTTCAGTCGGCCAATACCCGGATCGATCTGTACGACGCATCAGTCGCCGCGCAGGACTCCGTGCTTGGTGCGCTGCTGGACTCGCTTGACGCACGGGGACTGCTGGATCGGACGATCGTGCTGGTCACCGCGGATCACGGGGAACTCCACGGAGAGCACGGCATCCGCGGGCATGGCAACAGCCTCTTCGCGGCCGAACTTCACGTGCCTCTGGTCATCGCGGGTCCGGGGATTCCCGCGGGACGCCGCATCAAGGCGACGGTTTCGTTACGGGATGCTGCGGCAACGGTCGTCCACCTGGCGAATCTGACCGCAGCACCGTTCCCGGGTGAGGCGATCAGCCGCCTGTGGGACGACACCGCCCAAAGCGCGGCGACGTCGCCGGCATACTCGGAAGTCGAACCGGCGCCCGGTGTCGATCCGGGTTCACCGCTGGCCGGCGGACCACTGCGAAGTCTGGTTTCCGGCCCGTATCGCGCCGTCGAGCACGTGAACGGTCGAATGGAGTTGTATGATCTTGAAGCAGACCCCGGAGAGGATCGAGACCTATCGAGCGACTCCGCGTTCGCGGATGCGCTTGCCCGGATGCGCCGCCAGCTCAGTGCCATCCGCCGATGGCCTTGATGGCGGCGCTGATGTCCGCCATCAGGGTTGCCCGCTCCCGGGTGTACTCGACAGGTGCGTCGCGAGAAGGACGACTGTGCATCGTACCTCGGCCCGGGTGAATGCATGGATTCAGTAGCCAGCTCCGCGCCTCCCAGGATCGCGCCAGTCTGGGTCGCGGCGTTCATGGGCATGGTGGTTGGATTTGTCGAGGTTGCCCAGCTCCTGATCCGGAAGGAAATGACGGGGGCCTTCACCCAAAGAGCGCCCCAGTTCCCCTGGCTGACGCCCACGGCATACTTGCTGCTCTTTGCGCTTCCGGCCGCGGCCGTCGTGATCGCCAGCCTGGCTTGGCGCCGCCTCCCCGCGACGGCGCTGGTGGTTTTCGGATGCGTCACGGCCGGTGTCGCGTCGATCCTGACTACGCAGTTTCAGGCTGGACTGCACCCCGTCGCGGTCGTGGTGCTGGCGCTGGGACTCGGTTTTCGCGCCTCACAGCTGACCGCCCGGTCCGGTCGGACCGTGTACGCCGTGGCCCGCGCCTCATCACCGTGGATGTTGTTGGCCCTGGGGATCATTGCGCTGGGCACCGTCATGGTGGAAAAACGCCGCGAGGGTCGGCAGCCACCACCAGCGGCAGCGGGCGCCGACGCGCCTAACGTCTTGTTCCTCATACTGGATACTGTGCGGGCGTCCTCGTTGAGCCTCTACGGGTACCAGCGGGCAACGAGTCCGACACTCGAACGGCTTGGCCGGGAAGGCATCGTCTTCGATCGCGCGTTTTCCACTGCCCCGTGGACGCTTCCGTCACACGCCAGCTTCTTCACCGGTCGCTGGCCTCACGAGCAGTCCACTGGTTGGTCAAGCCCGCTCGATCGCGCCGACTCCACGGTGGCCGAAGCGTTCTCCGCGAGAGGCTACGTCAGCGGCGGCTTCGTCGGGAACTCGATCTACGCGAACGCCGAAACCGGCCTGGCGCGCGGCTTCCACACCTACAGGGACTACTCGCTGTCCCTGGGGACTCTTTTGCGAAGCGCCACGCTCACGCGACGAATCACGGACTCCTGGCAGCTGCGGAAGCTCATCGGCACTGACGAGCTGCTTGGAAGACGCACGGCCTCCGATATCAACGCGGAGTTCCTCGCCTGGGAGGAGAGACTGGCCGGCCGACCGTACTTCGCGTTCCTGAACTACTTCGACGCGCATGACCCGTACCTTCCGCCTCCTGAGTGGTTCGAGCGCATCGCGGGTTACCAACGTCGTGATAATCTGAGTCCGCTTCGGCGCCTGAGCGTTGATGCGCGACGAGAGGGAGTGAGTCCCGCGGATACCCGCCTCGAGATGGATGCGTACGACGCCTCCATTGCGTGGATCGACCATGAAATCGGGCTACTGCTTGGCGAGCTCGAACGACGAGGTACGCTGCGCAACACGCTTGTCGTGGTCGCTTCAGACCATGGGGAGGAATTCGGCGAGCATGGCATCTTCCTGCACGGGCATTCGCTGTTCCGCCGCGCGCTGCAGGTTCCACTCGTCATCTGGAAGCCGGGACGCGTCCCGGCCGGAAAGCGCGTCTCTCAACCCGTGAGCCTCCGTGACATTCCGGCAACTCTGCTGTCGTTGGCGACGGGCGCCGCCAATCCGTTCCCCGGTGGTGCGCTGTCCCGTTACTGGACTGACTCAGCCACGGTCATCGAGACCCCAATCCTCGTTGAAGTTCAGCAGGCCGTCCGGGTACCGGACTTCTACCCTGCGGCGACCGGGGATCTGCACGGCTTGATCGATTCGGCCTTTCATTTCATCCAGGGTCCGAAATCAGCGACCCTTTTCGCCTGGGATGAGCAGCCAATCGAACGTGTCGATCTGGCCGGCATGCCGCAGTGGCAAGGAGCGGTGACGGCATATCGAGAGCAGCTGGAACGCATGGGTGTATTCCGATCGTCGCACTGGACCGGAGCACGGGGTGAACGCTGAGTGGAAGACGGACAGAGTCTTCCTCGCCGTCGCCGCAACCTCGCTGCTGCTCAAGGTCGCCCTGGCGATTCTCGCGCGCCTTGATGCCCCGGTGCTGGACGAAGCGGCGTATCTCTCCGCGGCGGAACAACTCGTCCGCGGAGACGGCTTCCCGGGCACTTTCCGGCCGCCCGGCTATCCTGCGTTCCTGGCTTCCGTGCTCCTGACAGGTTCGGGGACTCTGGGCGTTCGCCTCGTGCAGGTCGCGCTTTCCATGGTCTCGGTGTGGTCCGTATACCGTCTCGGTCATCGGTTCGGGGGCCAGGCGGCCGGGCGAGTGGCGGCAACGATCGTCGCCTTCGATCCCGTGCTCATCGCCTTCACGCATCGGCTGTGGTCGGAGACCCTGTTCATCGCGATCCTGCTCGTGGTGATCGATCTCCTGACGGCGGAAAGGACCTCCTTGACACGCCTGCTGTCAGCCGGCCTGCTGTTCGGCCTCGGCGCGTTGGTCCGACCCATGATTCTCACGTTCATTCCGTTCCTCGCCATCTGGTTCGTGGCTTCGGAATGGCCAACGTCACCGCGCTTGAACGGCGTGGCTCGCGGTCTGGTGCGCACCGTTGCCTTCGGTGCCGCTGCGCTGTTTTTGATCGCGCCATGGACTGCGCGAAACGTCCGGGTCACCGGAACCTTTGTCCTCATCGACAGCAACGGTCCATTCAACCTGCTGGTCGGCGCCGAGCCCGGCTCGCGTTTAGTCGACAAGGATGACCTCTGGTCAGAGCGGTTTGGCGCCGTCGATGGCGAGGCGTACACCAAACTCGAGTTGAGCGATACGCGTCGAGCTCAGACTCGTGCTGTCGCGACGGCGTGGGCGTACATCAGCGGCGACCCGACCGGCTTTCTTGCGAAGAGCGTGTGGGAAGCAGCGCATCTGTGGACGCTCGATTCGTTCCTCCTGCGTCACCTGCGCAACGGATGGTATCGAATCAGCGTCCCATCGTGGGCCATCGCCGCTGTCACGATCGTATCGGTCGCGTTCTCCGCGATGCTCTGCCTCACGGGGGTGGCCGGTCTCGTGCTGTCGTCAGGCACCGTCCTGGCGCGCCTTGGCCTGTTGCTGCTGATCCACTCCACGCTGCTGTTTGGCGCGACGTACGCCTTGTCGCGTTATGCGGTGCCGCTTCGCCCCGTTCTGGCGCTGGGCGCCGCGAGCCTTCTGACGATTGCGCTACGCGACGGCTGGCGTGTGGCCGCGCGCTGGCAACGGGCAACCGTGCTGGCTGCCTGGGTTTTCCTGACCGTGAGCTGGATCCGTGACGTTCCCCTGCTGTCGGACATGGTCAGCCACCGGGGGGCCTCGCACCGCTTCACCTACATGCGGGACGCTGGATCCGGCGGTGCGCCTTGACGAGCGCCATCCTCGCCGGTCTGCTGCTGCTGGCCGGCCTGGCGACGCCATCTGGTCGCGCTGTGACCGGATGGGCGTTGCGCGCGACCAGCACGGTTCGGGTGCTGGTCATTGCCACGGTGCTGACCGCGGGCCTGGCGGTTCTCGCGCGGCAATACGTCGAGGTCCGTCTGTATGGAATGACGATGGCGGTGAGCACCGTGGCATTCTGCGGTCTTTTCCTGCTGGCGAGGCAGGCGTCATCGCTGTCGTCGTCGTTCTCCGATTGGCTGCTCGGTCGCAGCGTGCTGGTTCTCGCGTCAGGCAGTGTGGTCCTCAGCGTTCTCGCCTGTTGGCTGGTGCTCGACGCCGTGCCGCACATCAGCGACGAGGTAGCCTATCTCTTTCAGGCTGGCGCCCTGGCGGCCGGACGCCTGACGCAGCCCATCGGACCCGATCCCGAGGCGTTCACGACGACGCACACGTTGATCTGGCACGGGAAGTGGTTCGGCATCATGAATCCGGGATGGCCGCTGTTGCTGGCGGCGGGTGTGCGGGTCGGCGTTCCATGGCTCGTGAACCCGTTGCTGGGCGGCGGCGCCGTCGCGGCGTTCTGGTGGTACTGCCGGGAGGCTGGTCTGCCCGAGCGCGTGGCGAAGGTGGCCGCGCTGCTCCTCGTCGTCTCGCCGTTTGCCGTCTTTCAGAACGCGTCAGTCATGAGCCACACCGCTCACCTGGCGCTGTTTCTCGTCTTCGGCGCGGGCTGGACACGTTTCCTGAAGAACGGCAGTCTGCGCGATGCCCTGATCGCCGGAGCTGCCCTGATGCTGGGCGTTCTCGTTCGCCCGGTCGACATGGTGGTGGCCCTCATTCCGTTCGCGGTCCTGTTCCTGGCGACGCTCCGTGTCCGTCGCGGCCGGCTGGCCGGGGGAAGCGTGGTGGTGGTGGCCGCGGTGATCGCCCTGGGATTGACCCTGGCGTACAACTACGTGCTGACCGGGGACGCTCTGACCATGCCGACCTCGCTCTACTTCAACCTGCGGAATCCCGCGGAGCGATTTGGTCTCGGTTTCGGCGCGGACATGGGCACCACCATGCACGGCGACGAATGGTCGGGATTCTTCCTTGCGGACGCCGTCCGCGTCAGCGCGTACCGATTGAGCGAGCTGCTCCTCAACGTGGCGGGCGCTCCAGTACTCATCATGGCAGCGTTGCTGGGTTCCGCCTGGTGGCGCGGCTCAGGCGTGACGCCGCTCGCCTGGTCGGCGTTCACGATGGTCGCGCTGTACTTCTTTCACTTCTATCACGGCATTGCGTACGGAGCGCGTCACTTGTACATCGCGCTCCCGGTTGCCGCGCTCGCGATCGCTCTTCCGGTGGGAGCGGCGCTGGACTCCGCCTCGGCGGAGGCGCGTCTGAGAGCGAAAGCCGTGATCACGGCGACGATCGCCTTCCTCGTGATGTTCGCGTTCCCGCCGCTCGTAAGAGAATACGGTTCGCGATACCGCGGAGTGGACGGCGCGGTGCGCGATGCGGTGACGCGAAGCGGTCTCTCGAATGCCGTGGTTTTTGTCGACAGTCTCAACTGGGCCTGGAAAGCGGCCTTTCCGCTGAATGCTTATCCGCTCGAAGAGAATCGTGTCCTGATGGCACGTGATCGCGGCGCCGGGAACGCGCGAGTCATGACCGCGTTTCCGGGCCGCCGGTTCTATCGGCTCTCTGTCGCGAACGACGGACGTGTGGCACTCGCTCCGCTATCCGCCGTTGACTCGATCAGGACCTCGCGACCCTGAGTGGGCGCCAGATCAGGAACAGCGTAGCCGAGACGACCACGGTGACCAGCCAGAATGCTGCACCGGTCACGGGGAGATTGTAGCCGCTCGCCATCTTGCGCAGCACGATCAGCACCGGGAGCGTGGGACCATCAGTGAGCACAAGCCGCACGGCGGCCGGCACGACTTCGCGGGTCATGGTGACTGCCAGCGTGATAGCGAGCGAGACGCCGACCAGCGACCAGCGAACGATTCGCGGAAACGCCTGCAGCGCGCCAACTGCCGCGAGGAACAGCAGTGGCACCGCCGGTACCATGTAGCGTATGCCCGTATTCCACTGCAGGTTCGCGAACTGATTGGCGCTGCTGAACAGCCAGAGCGCCAGACACGAGAGTCCGATCCACGTCAGTTCGGTCCGAGAGGGCGCCCAGGTTCCGGATTTCCTGATGAACGGCGCGGCCAGCGCGGCCAGCAGCAGTGGACAGAACGCAAACAAACCGTAGCGAAGGTCGAAGAGGTTGGCCCGGAGCAGTTCCAGCGTGGGGAGCGTGAAGCCCAGCCACCCGCGGACGCTGTACTCTGTCGGCGGCATGTAGCGCTGGGCCGGCCAGATCGGGTCGCCGAAGGCCGCCCACTGGTAGGCAAGCAGGACGGACAGGCTGACCAGGGCGCCGGCGACGTACAGCGCGCCTTCACGCAGCGCCGCCCCGGCCCCGCCGAGTCGCCAGGCGTCCACGAGGATCCAGCAGCCGAAGACCACGGCGAATGGAATGCCGCTGTAGTCGCAGACGATCGCGTACCCCGTAAGGAGACCGATGCCGGCGAGCGTGAGCGGTGCCGGGGCCGTAGCGGGCGACCGAGGCCTGATGCCGACCTTGAGGATCCACGCCCCGAACACGAGGTACGCCACGATCAGGTTCTGGTTGAGGAACGCGGTGCGGAAAAACGTCGGCGTGGCGAAGGCGAACACCAGGGCAAACGACAGGGCGCGCCGGTCATCGCCGAGTCGGTCACGGAGAAACAGGAACATCAGCACGGTGGCCAAGGCGCCTAACGGCGCCATGACGGTGACCCCGGTGCCGATCGCGGCCAGCCCGAGGACGATGTCGAGGCCCCGGGCCCGGGCGGCGTTCATGAACCGGGTGCGGTTCGGCCGCGGGTCGTCGTATGTCGCCGGCGGCTTGGGCTTCGCGATCTCCGGCTTGAGTCGGACGGCCAGCGCGATCGCGGGTCGCACGAGGATGGCGTAGGGGATGGCCCCGACGATCGACGCGCCGGGGTTGCTGTTGATGTACCAGCCGCGGCCGGGCATCTCGAACAAATCCGGGTGCAGGTCGCCATAGGGATCGACTCGGACGGAAAGCCTCTCCCCGAGCGAGATGGCCAGATAGGTCTCTCGCACGACGTTGGTGGAGACAAAGACCGAGTACACGAGCCAGACGGTCAGGAACAGGCGCCACCAGACGGACCTCGTCGTCGTCGTGCCCTGCGGTGCCATCACGCGGGTCCCACGATTGAGCCCGCAGACGCGGAACCGGATTCCCGCGCCGACGCATTCCGCCGCATTGCCAGTGCAATAGCTCCGCTGAGCAACCCGCCGGTCACGATGACCGCCTCGAACACGAGCCCCGTGGCGACGGCACGCACCGCGGTGACTCCGAATGGCGCGAAGAGCGCGGCCTGTGCCGCCTCACGAACACCGATGCCGCCCTGCGTGAGGGGAGTCAGACCGGCGATCTTCGCCAGCGGCCAGACAAACAGCCAGACGTAGAGCGGGATGTCGATGCCGATGAGCCGGCCCAACTCCCAGTTCAGGAGGATCAACACGAACTGAAGCGCGAGTCCGAGCGTGAAAGCCGTGACAAGCGCCTGCGGCCGGGACGCCGTCGCGCCCACCGCCTGACGCACGCGAACGAGCAGCCGTCGCACCTTGAATGGCACGCGCTGTACCGGGAAGAATCGCAGCGAGAGCGCGCCGAGAACCACAGCCGCCCCGACGAGCGCGGCGAAGGTGAGAAAGATGCGCCGACTCGTGGGGTCGAGCGCGCGTGGCGCCAGCAGCGCGCCGACGCCGGCCAGTACGCCCAGGCCGATGACGTCCTGCATGCGGTCGATGAGGCTTCCCAGCAGCAGCGCGCTCGACGAGCGGGAATGGCGCATCGCGACTCCGGCGCGCACGACATCTCCGCCCACGATGGAGGGGAGGAAGAGGTTGCCGAACAGCCCCCAGTAGTATGCGTGGACGGCCTCACGCCCCGGCAGTCCCGCGCCGGCGGTGTTCACCAGGAGCCGCCACTTCGCCACGCCTAACAAGTGCGCCGCCAGGTACACGGCAATGGCCAGGGGCCACATGGCCGGGGGAACGGACCGCATCGCGGACCAGAGCTGGTCCACCGGCAGCCACCAGGCGATGAGCGCCAGCGCCGCGAACGTGGCCACGATCCGCAGCACCCACCGCGGCGAGAATCGTCTCGCCGCCGACGTCCCGGCGGACCGACTCACGTCAATCCTCCACCACGTGCGTCGCAAAGACGCGTCGGAACCCGGCCCATCGCGTCTCGTCGAACGTCCCGCCCGTCAGGCATTCTGCCGCGCAATACGCCATGAACAGCGCGTGGTGCGTGTTGTCGTGGGCAAACAGCCCCTGCCGGCCGAACGTGAGGAGGCGCGGCTGGCCGGACGCCCAGGCGTCAAGCGCGTCGAAGTGCTGCTCATAGCCCGACAGATAGATCGGATAGGCATGCCGCAGGCGCTTCACGTTCACCGCGACAGGGGGACGGATCAGCGGAAGGCCCGCCGAGCGGATGTCGCGCACGACCAGTTCGCCCAGCTGGTCGTCGCTCATGGACCACGTCGCGTCTCCCGGCGCGCACGGCAGTTCCGCGCAGAGCACCGTACTCCCCGCAGGCGTGGTGAGGTCGCTGTAGTTCTTTGGCTCCGTGAGCCGGGTGATCGAGATCGAGGATTCGGGGAAGTAGTGCGCGTCCGTCGGCGTGAAACGGTCCACGTCCAGTTGGAGGTAGACCAGCAACATCGCCCGGTAATCGATGCCCGGTGTCGACCCCGACAGCGCTGCCGGTGGCGCGGGACTCGTCAGGCGCGCCAGCATCGTGATCGGGATCGTGGACCACACGTAGTCGGCATCGAGCACGCGCGTGACCCCCTGTTGCGACACGTGAACCTGCCAGCGGCCATCCGGGGACGCCGGTGCCTGCAGGCGTTCCACGTTCGTGTTCAGCAGCATGTCGGCGCCGAGTTGCCCTGCGGCGTCGGCGTAGGCATTCGTGATCTGTCCAAAGCCGCGGCGCGGATAGTAGAACATCCCGTCGCCAACCGGCTTCAGGATTCGCTTGATGAGCTTTGCGAACGAGTTGGCCGTGACGCGCCGCTGGGCTTGGATGCCTGACAGCTCCGCGGGTTCGTGCCCCCAGATCTTGCGCGCGTACGGGAAGTAGAAGCTGTTGCAGATGGTCGGCCCGAGGCTCCGCAGCAGCACGTCGGCGAACGTGTCGGCCGAGAACCGGCGCCGCATGCCAAGTTTCCCCGCGATCATGTCGAACAGGACGCCTGATGCGAACCGCTTGTCGAGACTCATCAGCAGGTCTGTCGGCTTGAACGGGAAGCGCACGAAGCGCCCCCGTAACCGGATGCGGCCGTTCCGCTTTCGAGCGAGGAGGTCATCATCGAGCAGCGACCGGATATCGGCCAGGATCCCCGGCTCGGTCGTGTAGTGCAACCGGTGACTGCCGAAGTCGAGCCACTGTCCGCCCCACTCGAAGCTGCCGGCATTGCCGCCGAAATGTTCCTGGCGCTCGACGAGCGTGACGCGGGCGCGCTCGAGCCGGCGCAGCTGGTACGCGGCACCACATCCCGCCGGCCCGCCTCCGAGGATGACCACGTGTGGCGCGCCGCTCATGACGCGCCTCGCGCGAGTTGGTCTGCTACGCCGCCGCGACTATCATTGACCCTCGCCCCCTTCCCGGCGCGAGCCGGCGTCATAACGAGCACCGCATGGCCACTTCGTCCTCTCCCGTCCTGGTCACCGGCGCCGCCGGGTTCGTGGGTTTCCACCTGAGCCAGCGGCTGCTGCGCGACGGCCGCGAGGTCGTCGGTGTGGACAGCCTGAATGACTACTACGACCGGCGTCTCAAGGAGGCGCGGCTGGATGAACTGCGCAGCGGGTCCGGGTTCCGGTTCGAGCGGCTCAATCTTGCCGATCGGGAAGCGACCGCGCGGCTCTTCGACGAGGTGCGACCGGGGCTCGTCGCGCATCTCGCCGCGCAGGCGGGCGTCAGGTACTCCCTCGAGGCGCCGCACGCCTACACCGAGAGCAATGTCGTCGCGCTGGGCAACGTTCTCGAGTCGTGTCGCCAGCATGGTGTCGGGCACTTCACGTTCGCCAGTTCGAGCTCGGTCTACGGCGCCAATACCGTCCTTCCTTTCTCTGAACATCACGGCGCCGACCACCCGCTCTCCCTCTACGCCGCGACCAAGCGGTCCGGGGAGCTGATGGGATACGCCTACAGTCACCTGTTCGACCTTCCGTTCACCGCGCTGCGGTTCTTCACGGTCTATGGTCCCTGGGGCAGGCCGGACATGGCGCTGTTCAAGTTCACGAAGGCGATCCTCGAGGGACAACCCATCGAGGTCTTCCACCACGGGGAATCGTCGCGTGACTACACCTACGTCGACGACGTGGTGGAGGCCTTTGTCCGCGTGCTGGACCGCCCGCCGCAGAGTGCGCCCGACGCGACAGAACGGCTGTCCGACCCGGCCACCGGCACGGCGCCCTTCCGCCTGTACAACGTCGGGCACGAGTCGCCCGTCAGGCTGTCGCGCATGATCGAAGTGCTGGAGTCGTGTCTTGGCCGGACCGCGCAGCGGAAGCTGATGCCCCCGCAACCCGGCGACGTTGCCATCACGAGCGCTGATGGCGCCGACCTGGCGCGCGACACGGGCTTCCGGCCCCGCGTCACCATCGAGGAAGGCATCCCGCGCTTTGTCGAGTGGTACCGCGCCTTCTACCGAGTGTAGGCCGCGAGGCCGCGTCATTTCCGGCGGGTGGCGATTCGCGCGTTCTGATCGGCCAGGAGACCGACCGCCCAGACGATCAGCGCCCCGAGGAATCCAAGCACGGCCGTCTCTGAGAGGTTGTCCTTGGTGATGTCGTACACGAACTTGGCCATCGCCCCCGCCGCCATGACCGCGCCTAACGGCAAGAAGACCTTGAGCGGATTGAAGAAGACCATTGTGCGGACGATCAGGAGCGTGAAGTCGTAGGCATGCCGCGGCCTGATCTTCGATTCACCCAGCCGCGCGTGGTAGTCGATCGCCAGGTACGTCAGCGGATGGTTGTTGCATGCCGCGGCCAGCGTGATGGTGGTCGTGAATGAAAAACCATCCGGCAGCAGGTGCTCATAGCGATTGATCAGTGACTTTCGCATGAGCCGGAGACCCGAGTTGATGTCGGGCAATCGTCGGCCGGCCAGATAACTGGCGAGGCGATTGAGGAACCACTTCGCCGGGCGCCGCACCAGCGGAACCCGCACCGTCTCACCGGTTCGTGACCCCACGACCATGCTGTTCGCCGGTGCCTCCGCCAGGAGCGCCGGTATGGCTTCAACCGGATAGGTGCCGTCGGCATCAGTGATCAGGATCCAATCATGGGCGGCGAGCCTGACGCCAAGCTTCAGGGCCGCGCCGTAGCCGCGGTTCGGCGTCCGACGCACGACACGGCCGATTCCAGCCGCGATCGCGGCCTCCGCCGTTCCGTCAGTCGAACCGTCGTCCACGACGATGATTTCATATTTCCACCCCGTCGTGCGCATCACGCGGTCGATGCTCGTCACCTGATCCGCCACGTGCGCCGCCTCGTTGAACGCCGGAACCACGACCGTCACCGCCCGATCGAGCGGCTGCAGTTCGTCGTCGACAATGTGCTCAATCTGGCGACTGTGCTCAGTCATGAGTGGTGGCGGAATCGTGACGCAGGATCTGGATCTCACCACCACCGACCGTCGAGGAGAAGACCCGGACAACCTCATACCGTGGTGCGGAAAGGTGCTGGAACAACTCGGGCGTCACCGCCCGGATGCGGGCGGTCAGGGTGAAGACGATCCAGGTGCGAGGGGCGCTTCGCTCGGCGGAATCGAGCATCGCGAGGTCGTTCGTGAAGCGCCAGTTGGAGGTCCAGCCACGCAGCTGATAGACATCAGACGCGACATCCAGGGCGATCACCTCATCTCCTGGTCTCCGCTCCTGTTCGATGAACTCGAAGGCGGCCCGGAATTGCTGCTTCGGCTGCCAGGCCCTCGGCACCGTGAGAAGACTGAGGAACGCGACCCCGCACGCACCCGCGACCGCAACACGTTCGGGCTGCCAGCGAACGAGCCGCTTCACCAGCACAAATCCGCCGCGCAGCGCCGCCAGCACAAGAAAACCGCTCGCGAAGAAAAAGAATCGCGGCCAGAGATTGTGACGCGCGGCGACAATCAACGCGAACGTGACGGCGACGGGCAGGAACATCATTAGCGTGGTGACGCGTGACTGACGCCAATAACTCGCGACACCCACACCCAGCACCGCGAGACTGCCGAGAACCGTCACCAGGCCACCGGGCATGCCCCGCGACAGCACGCGGAAGCCGTCGCGCAGCATCCAGCCTGCGCTGGTCCACTCGACGGCCACGCCTTCCATTGTCGGTTTTGAGACATCGCGCCAGACCTGCGGAAGCATTGGCGCATAGAGGCAGATCGTGATCATCGCGCTCAACCCGAGTGCGATCATGGGCCACATGGCGAGCTGGCGTCCTTCACGCGACGTCCAGCGAGTCGTGAGGACCAGTGTGAGCGCATGGCCGACGGCGATGAAGGCAGCCGTCAGGTGTGTGTATGTCGCGAGCGCCATGAGGAACGCGTAGCCCCACGCAAGGGTCGGCAATCGTCCTTTGCCCTCGCACAACTGGAGGAAGACGCCTGTTCCCAGAACGGCGAGAAACAGCATCATAGTGTAGCCCCGCGCATTCTGTGAGAACCAGACATGGTGGTACGAGACGGCGAGGAGTAGCACACCCAACGCGGCCTCGCTCGTCGATGTCACGCGCCGCCCGAATACCCAGACAGCAGCGAGGCTCGCAACGCCAAAGATCACCGCGGGAATCCGGAGGGACCAGTCGCTCGCTCCCGCAGCCAGGAATGCAATCCTGGCCAGGATGGAATAGAGCGGCTGGTGGTTCTGGCTGTCGTACGTGCTGATGAGCTGCCGGAACTCGAGAGGCGCGTAGCGTGTCCGGAGGTAGATCTCGTCGAGCCACAGTTCGGTGTCGATTCGATACAACCGCAGCCCCAGTGCCAGCACGATCATCGCGACAAGAATGATCAGCGACCACGAGCCTGTGCGGGCCCCCGCCTGTTCATGCGGTCTGGCGGCGATCACCGGATAGCGTCCCAGCAGCAGCGCAATCACTGCGAGCGTAACCACCGACAGTTTGAGGATCCAGACGCCCGCAATGACGTCGGCGTGAGTCGCCCCGTACGTCGCGTTCAGCCACGTGGCGGTCGTATCCGCTGGAAGCAGGAGGGCCGCCACGAGGACGCCGGCCCACACCAGGTCCGCCGCGCGCCAACCCGTCCTCGGGCTGGTCGCGACCGGGACGACCCCGCGCGCGTCCATTGCCTAACGGGCGAGGTAGATGATGGCGCCGCAGTAGGCGGCCCAGAGGACGACCGCCGCCATGAGCGCGCGATCCGTGAGCAGCGTCTCGGTCGGGTTCCCGCCCTCGTTGCGATGAACGAGGAAGAGGTATCGAAAGACGCCGTAGAGCACGAAGGCCGTGCTGTAGGAAAGCGCCTCGGACCCGACGATGCGCGCCGTGTCGGATTCGAGCGTGTACATGATGTAGGACACCACCGTCACCGAGAGCAGCACGACGGAAAGCTGGTCGAGAAAGGGCGTGCTGTAGCTGGCCAGCACCGCGCGGTGGGTGGGCGAGCTGCCGCCAAGCAGCACCAGCTCATGGCGACGCTTTGCAAACCCGAGGAACAGCGCGAGAAGCCCGCCGCACAGGAACAACCAGATCGACGGACTGACATCGACGGCCAGCGCGCCAGCCACCAGGCGCATGACAAAAAATGCCGCGATGACAAAGACGTCGACGATGACGACGTTCTTGAGCCACGCGCCGTACAGCACGTTGAGGACGAGGTAGGCGATGAGCACGGCAGCAACGCCGGTGCCGACGACGGCGCCGGCGGCGAGTCCGATGACACCGAGCACACTCGCGACAACGAGTGCGGAGGCCGGAGTGATCAACCCTGACGCAATGGGTCGCCTCGCCTTAGCCGGGTGAAGCCGATCTGCCTCGCGATCGATGACGTCGTTCATGAGGTAGACCGCGCTCGCAACCGCGCAGAACGATCCGAAGGCGACCAGCGCGCGCCACTGCGCATCCCACATCAGGGCTTTTCCCGAGAAGACCAGTGGCGACAGCACGAAGCCGTTCTTCAGCCACTGTTCGGGACGAATGGCGCGAATCCAGGCCCTCAAGCCGGCGGCTCGGCCAATCGCATCGAGAGGGGATTGCGAGCCCAGGTCGTGTCGCCTTTCGGTCAGCACCGGATTCAGGGATGTCGTTCCAGCATGCGGGCTTCGCCTCGGCAAGAAGACGACCACCAGCGACTGAAGCCGCAAATCCGGCACGGACGCCAAGTGTCGCCTACTCGCGCGCCTGACACTTGCGGTTTTGTGACCCCGCGGTGATTAGTTGCGTGACTCCAACACCGCAAGTGACAGTGTGGCGGATCGGCGACAGCAACTCCGCCTTGTTGCGGCGGAATTGAGGCTTCCGCGCAATAGCGTGCAACGTCGCAAGCTCTTGTCGGCTAGCACCTTAGAGATAGTTAACGAAAGTGGCGACCAGCATCATGAGGCTGCGGCAGCGGGTTTGCGGGGGACACGTGACCGAGAACGAGCGGTTGCACGGCGCTACCCCCCCAGTCGCCTCCATGCGAAGCACAACGTTCCCCAAGCAGCGTAATGCCGCGGCCGCAAGAACCGGCGATTGTGCGTCGCTTTCGGTCGTCGTTGTGTCTTCCGGTTCCGCGCTCGTAGCCCAGCGCGCGACGCAGGCGTTGAAGAGCGCCTCGCAGGGTCTCACCGCCCAGTTCATCCTGGTGTCTCAGGATGAAGATCCCAGCTTCGTTTCGACAGTGGAACGGACCGGTGCGGAATTCGTAGCCGCCCCGCCCGGATGCACGAGAGCCGAGATGTGTGACCTGGGAATGAGCCGCGCCAATGGGTCGATCGTCGCGGTGCGCGACGATGTGGCGATTGGCGATGCTCGCTGGCTGGACACCTATCGCGCCGTGCTCCCGATGCGCGAGGCGGCGACGCCGCTGTCGACGCCAATCGAGTCGGTGGTGATGGACACGCTGGTGGCCGCGCGAGCCGGTCTGGCCGATGCCGCGCCAGCCTTCACGACGCTCGAGAGGAAGGCCCGCGCCGCCACGATCGAGATGGCAGCGGCGGTCTAACCGCCAGCGGTCTGCTGTTGATCGAACAGCGGCGACACGCCCCCTGATGTCGTCGCGGCGCCCGCCCACTTGCCATCGCTGCGGACCCGTTGCCGCTTCCTGTTACGCTCGTCGTCGGGGTGGCGAATACATTTCGCCCTCCACGGTGCAGGCGACGGCGCGCACAATGGTCCAGACAGGGGCGGCTGAGGAATCGTGAGCTTGGATCGGAATGCGCCGCCGCGCGGCGTCGATCAACTCAAAAGCGGGGATCACGTCGTAGTCATCGGCGGGGGCCCCGCCGGGCTTACGGCTGCCTATCTGCTGGCGAAGGACGGTGTCCAGGTCACGGTCCTCGAAGCCGATGACATCGTCGGCGGCATATCTCGAACCGCCCAGTACCACGGGTACCGCTTCGATATCGGCGGTCATCGGTTCTTCACCAAGATCGCCCCGGTCGAGGCGCTCTGGCACGAGATTCTCGGCCCCGAGTTCATCTCGGTGCCGCGGCTTTCACGGATTCACTACGGCGGGAAGTATTTCGACTACCCGCTCAAGGCGAAGAACGCGCTCCTCGGACTCGGTCTCTGGAACACGTTTCTCTGCGTCGCCAGCTACGTCCGCTGGCACTTCAAGCCATATCCGGTTGAAGAGAACCTGGAGCAATGGGTCACCAATCGGTTCGGGAAGCGGCTGTTCGAGATCTTCTTCAAGACCTACACGGAGAAGGTCTGGGGCATCCCCTGCACCGAGATCCGCGCCGAGTGGGCCGCGCAACGCATCCAGGGCCTGAGTCTCGCCAAGGCCATCCTGAACGCGGCACAACTGCAGAAGCGTTCCGAGACCATCAAGACGCTGATCGACCGGTTCCAGTATCCACGGCTGGGACCCGGACAGATGTGGGAGACCGCGGCCGCCAAGATCCGGGAACTTGGCGGCGAGGTGCTGCTGCGTCATGAAGTGACGAACCTCGAGCATCACGGTGGAGGGATCGCCGCGGTGCGCGTCAACACGCCGAACGGTCCGCGGCGCATCGAGGCCGATCACTTCATAACCACCATGCCGCTTCGGAATCTCGCGCGAGCCCTCGATCCATCGCCGCCGGCGCTCATTCGAAACGCGGGCGAAGGCCTCAACTACCGCGACTTCCTCACCGTCGCGCTGATGATCGACGCGGACAATGTCTTCCCCGACAACTGGATCTACATCCACACGCCGGGCGTAAAGGTCGGGCGCATCCAGAACTTCAATAACTGGAGCCGCGCCATGGTCCCTGAGGCGGGGACGACCTGCCTGGGCATGGAGTACTTCTGCTTCGAGGGTGACGGCCTCTGGTCGAGCCCTGATGCGGATCTGGTGGCGCTGGCGACGAAGGAGCTGGGTGAACTCGGTCTGGTCGATCCGTCCAGGGTGCGCGATGGCTGTGTCGTCCGGATGCCTAAGGCGTATCCGGTCTACGATTCGACCTATGCCGAGCATCTCAGCACGTTGCGCAGCTTCATCGATCCGATCCGCAACCTGCATACGGTCGGTCGCAACGGCATGCACAAGTACAACAACCAGGATCACTCGATGCTGACGGCCATGATGTCGGTGGCCAACATGCG